>NZ_JBELAU010000089.1:0-370 GCF_040253585.1 Emticicia sp. W12TSBA100-4 | reverse complement strand
TGTAGCAGCTCCAGTAGTGGTCAATGCTTCGTGTTTTGGTACAGCCACAGGCAGTGTAACATTAACAGCTTCGGGTGGCACCAGTCCTTATCAATATCAACAAGGGACAGGGAGTTTTGTATCGACGAATGCCTTTACAGGCTTAGCCGCAGGAACCTATAGTTTTACGGTACAAGATTCCAAAGGTTGTAGTGTAACCACGAGTGCAACGGTAACGCAACCAGTAGCGGCATTAAGTGTAGCAGCTCCAGTAGTGGTCAATGCTTCGTGTTTTGGTACAGCCACAGGCAGTGTAACATTAACAGCTTCGGGTGGCACCAGTCCTTATCAATATCAGCAAGGGACAGGGAGTTTTGTATCAACGAATGCC
>NZ_JBELAU010000088.1:0-380 GCF_040253585.1 Emticicia sp. W12TSBA100-4 | reverse complement strand
AACAAAACCGTATGTTGTGATGGAGAGAAAGCGACCTTAACAGCGACAGGTTGTACAGGAACTTTAGCATGGAGTACAGGCGGAACTGGTAGTACAATCGAAGTAAGTACTTCGGGAACATATACAGCAAGTTGTACAACGGTTTGTGGCACAAGCAGTGCATCGAATTCGATAGTTATCCGCACAGGAGTAAGTCCAACGACACCGACGATAACAAGCGATAAAACGACTATCTGTGCAGGCGAAAGTGCGACCTTGAGTGCAACAGGTTGTAATGGAACATTGAAATGGAGTACCAACGCAACAAGTAGCACGATTACAGTAAGTGCGGCAGGAACATATTCAGTAGTATGTGAGACGATATGTGGCGTAAGTCCTAA
>NZ_JBELAU010000087.1:0-394 GCF_040253585.1 Emticicia sp. W12TSBA100-4 | reverse complement strand
GTTTTGTAAGTACGCTTCAAAATCCAAGCATAAGCAATGCCCAAACCAGCCACGCAGGAATTTATACCGTAACAGTAACAAGTAGTGCGGGTTGTAGTGCAACAGCAACAGCGAATGTAGTAGTAAATGTCATTCCATCGGCACCAACAAGTGTGGGTGGAAACCGTTGTGGTCCAGGCACCGTAACAATGACCGCAAGTGGCTGTTCGGGCGGAACGATCTCATGGTACAGTTCATTAACAGGTGGCACCGCTTTAGTCACAGGAACAACTTACACTACCCCAAGTCTTAGTACAACGACGACCTATTATTTAGAATGTAGCTTAAATGGCTGTGTTAGTTCAACGAGAAGCACGGCAGTTGCAACAATCAATGCAATTCCAACCGCAAGTGC
>NZ_JBELAU010000086.1:0-408 GCF_040253585.1 Emticicia sp. W12TSBA100-4 | reverse complement strand
TCCCATCTGACAAGCTTGTAGCCCTAAAGCAGATGCAATATAGCTTTTGCCACAACCTGTTGCTCCAGTAATAAATACATTTTCAGCTCTTTTAATAAAAGTCGTATCAGTTAATCGGAGAATAAGATTTTTGTCAAGGTTTCTTTCAGGTAAATACTGAATTTCTTCAATAACAGCCTGATAACGGAACTTAGCTGCTCTGATGGAAGCCACTGTTCTTTGATGTTGCCTTTGGAGTATTTCGGCATCTACAAGTTGTGCTAATAGCTGCTCGGTTGGTGGATGCTGGTCATAAGGTAAATTCAAAAGGGCTTGATAAGCAGCAGCCATCCCATTTAGTTTAAGGCATCGCATCTGATGCAAAGTTTGTTCGGTGTTCATGTTATTTTGACTTGAGAGATAAAAAAA
>NZ_JBELAU010000085.1:0-412 GCF_040253585.1 Emticicia sp. W12TSBA100-4 | reverse complement strand
TAGTGTAAGTACAGCAGGCACATACACAGCAACATGTATCAACAGTTGTGGTGAAAGTGGAGTGAGCAATGTAGTAGTTATCACGACAGGCAGCAGCCCAGCGGCTCCAGTAATTTCAACGAACAAGAATAGCTTGTGTAATAGCGAAACGGCAACGTTGACAGCAACAGGTTGCAGTGGAAGCTTGAAATGGAGTACAAATGCGACAGGCAGCAGCATCAGTGTAAGCACCGCTGGAAGTTATACAGCGACATGTATCAACAGTTGTGGCGAAAGCGGAGTGAGCAATGTAGTAGTTATCACAACAGGTAGCAGCCCAGCGGCTCCAGTAATTTCAACGAACAAGAACAGCTTGTGTAATGCAGAGACAGCAACATTGACAGCAACAGGTTGCAGTGGTAGTTTGAAATGG
>NZ_JBELAU010000084.1:0-412 GCF_040253585.1 Emticicia sp. W12TSBA100-4 | reverse complement strand
TCCCATCTGACAAGCTTGTAGCCCTAAAGCAGATGCAATATAGCTTTTTCCACAACCTGTTGCTCCAGTAATAAATACATTTTCAGCTCTTTTAATAAAAGTCGTATCAGTTAATCGGAGCATAAGGTTTTTGTCAAGGTTTCTTTCAGGTAAAAACTGAATTTCTTCAATCACTGCCTGATAACGGAACTTAGCTGCTCTGATGGAAGCCACTGTTCTTTGATGTTGTCTTTGGAGTATTTCGGCATCTACAAGTTGTGCTAATAGCTGCTCAGTTGGTGGATGTTGGTCATAAGGCAAGTTCAAAAGGGCTTGATAAGCAGCAGCCATCCCATTTAGTTTAAGGCATCGCATCTGATGCAGAGTTTGTTCGGTGTTCATGTTATTTTGACTTGAGAGATAAAAAAAGATT
>NZ_JBELAU010000083.1:0-418 GCF_040253585.1 Emticicia sp. W12TSBA100-4 | reverse complement strand
ACAGCCATTTAAGCTACATTCTAAATAATAGGTCGTCGTGGTCGAAATGCTTGGGGTAGTGTAGTTTGTTCCTGTGACTAAAGCTGTACCGCCTGTTAATGAACTGTACCATGAGATCGTGCCTCCTGAACAGCCACTTGCGGTCATTGTTACACTACCTGTACCACAACGATTGCCGCCCACACTTGTTGGTGCCGCTGGAATAATATTTACTACTACACTCGCTGTTGCTGTTGCACTACAACCCGCACTACTTGTTACTGTTACGGTATAAATTCCGCCATTCGTTGTTTGGGCATTGCTTATGCTTGGATTTTGAAGCGTACTTACAAAACCACTTGGACCAGACCATGAATAAGTACTTCCTCCACTTGATCCCAATGTTATTACTGAACCGACACACTCCGTATCTCCCGTT
>NZ_JBELAU010000082.1:0-427 GCF_040253585.1 Emticicia sp. W12TSBA100-4 | reverse complement strand
TAATACTACATTTGTACCTATTGGTATATTGGATACTGTATTGCCTGATAACGTACCTAAATTACTTGATACTGTACCATTTGTTGCACTAAAGCTTACACTGTATGTCCCATCTCCGTTACATACAGCTTGGCCTACACTCAAATTTGATACTTGAGTACATATATTGGGTACTGGACAAATTGGTGCTGTTACTAACATTTGTGTTACCTCTCCACAACTTGAAGTTGCTGTTAAAGTCACATTACCACTACTTACCACAACTGTGTTTCCACTTACTACTCCATTGTTTACACCTACTGTACCTGTGCTACTAAATGTAACAGTATAACCTGTGCTATTACATACTATGTTCTGTATTGTTAATACTGGTTTTGTACATGTTACACACGCAGGTGCTGTTACTGATATCACCTGTGGTGTATTG
>NZ_JBELAU010000081.1:0-431 GCF_040253585.1 Emticicia sp. W12TSBA100-4 | reverse complement strand
TTTGGCGTTCCGTATTCACTCGGAATTTGATCAACCGTGTAAAATACATTAAGTATCTCAAAGCTCATCACCGAGCTTGAAGTTACTGTATTTGTTACTTGCGAATACACATCAAAGCTGGTATCGTTTGCTGTGAAAGTGTAAGAAAAAGTTGTTTTGATTAACTCCGAATTAACGACCGTATTCAGCTTATTTGCTCCCTGATTACTAACATTTCCTGTTGTCCTTGTAACATTTATTGACGATACAATACCTTTAAGGTTTACTAAGTCGGCAGAAGTTTTCAGCATCACCGTAAATGTTACTGTTTTTCCGATTAGATCAGAAAAATTTGAAAATCCCGAATTACTATACCGAAATATACGATAAGAAAGATTACCTGTTTGCCCTACAGGAATACTAATGCCATTTGTCACAAAAACCCCACCATT
>NZ_JBELAU010000080.1:0-448 GCF_040253585.1 Emticicia sp. W12TSBA100-4 | reverse complement strand
GCCTGCACTTGGTACACTACTATCAATCGTAACACTCGTTGTCGCTGTGGTACTACAACCATTGCTATTCGTTACTGTTACGGTGTAAACGCCTGAACTTGTGATATTTACCGTAGCACTTGTTCCCAAACCATTTGACCATGAATAACTTCCACCGCCCGTGGCTGTTCGGCTAACTGATGTCGTTGTACAAGTTAAATTCGTTGTCCCTGTGATACCTGCATTTGGTACGCTGTTATCAAGGTTGACATTGGTCGTGGCTGTTGCAGTACAGCCATTGCTATTTGTTACCGTTACGGTGTAAATGCCTGAACTTGTGATACTTACACTCGCATTTGTTCCAAGTCCATTTGACCATGAATAACTTCCACCGCCCGTGGCTGTTCGGCTGACCGAGGTCGTTGTACAACTTAGATTCGTTGTCCCTGTGATACCTGCATTTGGTACG
>NZ_JBELAU010000008.1:0-369980 GCF_040253585.1 Emticicia sp. W12TSBA100-4 | reverse complement strand
AAAAGGATTTTATGCAGTTTTTGCTTATCATTGCTCTTATTCTAAAAGAAAATCAGGTGTTATGCAGTTAAGAATCCTATTTTTATTGACTTTGGTTGGTCTTAATTATCCGTTATTTGGGCAGGTTTCACTCACGGGTATTTCTGTAAATCATGTACCAATCGTTGTGTCAAACCTACAACAAGTGAAGACTGTTTTTGCTGATTTAGGCTTCAAAATCAAAAATGGTAGAGAGCATGAAGGCATCAATAATTGTTTTACAAAGTTTCAAGATGGCACTTATCTCGAATTTATTGAACCGATGAACAATAAGCTCAGCATTGGTAAATATTATACAGATTTCTTGAAAAAGAAGCAAGGGGCAACTGCTTTGGCCATTGATGTGCAGAGTACGGAAGCCGCTAAACTTTTTTTGAGCAAACAAAACGTTCGTTATACGACTGATAGTAACAGTATTTGGCAAACAATAAACCCAGAAATTAAAGGTACAGAGTTATTTTATATAGAGTATGCCAATAAAAATTGGAAAGACACAAAAGAGAATACAACCCACCCCAATAGTACTTTACAGCTAAATACAACATGGTTTTTGACAAAAAATCTGAAAGAAAGTATTAAAAAATACAACAATCTCGGATTTGAGTCAGAAGGCAAAAGCGTACATTTCGGCATGAAAGCACACACACTTCGACTGGCGAAAAATAAGCTAATTTTACTTGAAGCATCGCCAAAATTACCATCATACATTACCAATAAAAGCCTTGAAGGAATCTGTGGATTTACCATCAAAACTTCTTCTGTTGATAGCGTGAGAAAGTTTTTCAAAGATAAACCTCAACAAATGATTGTAGCTAATCAAAAACAGACATTGGTATATTTCAGTGAGTATAATTTCTTCATTGAGTTTGTTGAATGATGAACTTATAATAGCTTTTTCGTGAATTTTTCTCTGAAATTGTTTTCAAACCCACAAAAATCTGCAATTTTGCAAAATGGCAAAAAAACAAAAATTTTATACAGTCTGGGAAGGGCGAAAAAAAGGAGTTTATGACTCGTGGGATGACTGTAAAAAGCAAGTTGAGGGAGTTCAAGGAGCAAAATATAAGGCTTTTGAGTCGAAGAGTGAAGCTGAAAAAGCTTTGGGCGAAAATTATTGGAAACATACGCAAAAAGCTGCCGAAGGAAAGCAAACTAAACTTCCGAAATCGGCATTTCCTCCGCCCAATTTAGAGTCGGTTGTAGTCGATGCCGCTTGGAATTCAGTCAAGAAAGACATGGAATACCAAGGGTTTTATCTGAAAACCAAAGAACGTTTGTTTCATAAAGGCCCGTTTCCACAGGCTACCAATAATATCGGTGAGTTTTTGGCCATCGTACATGCTCTGGCTCATTTGAAAAAACAGAATTCTTCGTTACCCATTTACTCAGATTCTCGAACAGCCATAAGTTGGGTGAAAAATAAACGAGCTAATACAAAACTTGACGAATCGACTGGAAATCCTGAGATTTTTGATTTACTCGAACGTGCTGAAAAATGGCTCAAAGAAAATACCTATCCCAATAAAGTACTAAAATGGGAAACCGATTATTGGGGCGAAAACCCCGCTGATTTTGGAAGGAAGTGATTTTTAGAGAAATTAGACAAGAGACAACAGAAAGTATTTTCAAATAAATCTCTTGTCTTTTGTCTAATCTCTCTTGTCTATTAAATAAAAATGCCTAAAAACTCATTCACATTCAAGCAATTCACGATAAACCAAGACCGCTGTGCTATGAAAGTCTGCACCGATGCGTGTATCTTGGGAGCATCGACTGATGTTGAAAATGTGAATAATATTTTAGATATCGGTACAGGAACGGGGCTTTTATCATTGATGCTGGCTCAACGAACTAATGGACAAATTGATGCCGTTGAAGTTGATGAAGATGCTTATCAGCAGGCTTTTATGAATGTGAAGGAAAGTCAATTTTCTGAAAAAATTGAAGTGCATCATCAACGGATTCAAGATTTTACTACGACCGAAACCTATGATTTAATTATTTCAAATCCGCCATTCTATCAGCAATCTTTAAAATCGACTGATGCTAAAGCCAACAAGGCCTTGCACGCCGTTGAGCTAAGTTTTGATGATTTGATTGATTCGGTACTCAGATTATTGAGTGTTGATGGGAAATTTGTGGTTTTGTTACCTCCTTTCGAGATTGAAAAATTGATAAAAATTGCACAAAAAAAAGGCTTATATTTGTCAAAAAAAATATTGATTCGTCACGATGAATCGAAACCCATTTTTAGGGTAATTGCTACGTTTCTGACTCAAAAAGTACATAATTTGGAAGAAAAAACGTTAATTATTCATAAAGAAGATGGCAAAACTTACTCGAATGAATTTCGAGATTTATTGAAAGATTATTATTTGATTTTTTAGCCCCTATCTCCCGATAAGGGCGTTTCCTAATATGAACCAACCACTGCAAATATCAATCGTTGTGCCACTTTACAACGAAGCCGAATCTTTACCCGAACTCCATGACTGGATTGTGAGAATAATGAATCAAAACAATTTTTCTTACGAAATTTTGTTTGTCGATGATGGCAGTACTGATGAGTCTTGGGATGTAATTAAACGTTTATCGATTAGTAATCAGGCTGTTAGAGGGTATAAGTTTACAAGAAACTATGGCAAAACAGCGGCTTTACAAACCGCTTTCATCAATACAAAAGGTAATGTTGTAATTACGATGGATGCCGATTTGCAGGATAGCCCCGACGAAATCCCCGAACTTTATCGAATGATTACGGAAGATGGCTATGACTTAGTTTCGGGCTGGAAAAAGAAACGTTACGACCCAATTACGAAGACACTTCCAACCAAACTTTTCAATGGGGTTTCTCGCTGGGTTTCGGGGGTGAATCTGCATGATTTTAATTGTGGTTTGAAAGCTTATAAATCGAGGGTTGTGAAAAGCATTACGATTTATGGAGAAATGCACCGCAATATTCCAATCATTGCAAAATGGAATGGCTTTAAGAAAATTGGAGAAAAGGTAGTTCAACACCAAGCTCGCAAGTATGGAACTACTAAATTTGGCCTTGAACGCTTCATCTTTGGTTTTCTTGATTTGCTAACCGTTGCATTTGTCAATAAATTTGGCCGTCGCCCGATGCACTTTTTTGGTACGATGGGCGTGCTGTCATTTCTGATTGGTAGCTTGATGGCCATGTATTTACTTTTTGAAAAATTATACAATATCAATCAAGGTCTTCGTTATCGAAATGTGACTGACAATCCACTGTTCTTTTTGGCTTTGGTGGCCATTATTATTGGCTCACAGCTATTTTTGGCAGGTTTTATTGGCGAACTTTTCGTGAAACAGAACTTTAAAAAAGACGAATATTTGATTGAAGAACAAGTGTAGAGCGTGTTGATAGATTATTTTATAAAAACCTTAGTAGAAATCATACATACACCATACATACAAACACTGACCCAACAAAAATGAAATTTCCTTTTTTTCAACTGGCAGATGGGCCGTATAAAAAAATCATCGGTAATATTTGGAAATTTACCAGATATGGAGTTCTTGCCTTTATAGTTTATTTAATAGCTGTAAACTTCAATTTCTTTTGGCTTTTTGGTAAAATGCCAAGTTCGGATGATATAGATAATCCGAATAGTGAAATTGCATCGGAAGTTATCTCTTCTGATGGAAAAGTTATAGGGAAGTTTGCCTATGAAAACCGTAGTCCGATTGATTTTAATGAGCTTTCTCCTAATATCGTTAATGCATTGGTAGCTACTGAAGATGTACGTTTTACGGTACATTCGGGCATTGATGCACGTAGTACGTTGCGTGTAGTTACAGGTATTTTTACTGGACAAAGAAAGGGTGGTGGAAGTACTATTTCGCAGCAATTGGCCAAAAATCTTTTCAAACTCCGTGAAGATGATTTCTATAAAGGCCCATTATATCATGTTCCAGGAATCAGACAGTTACTTATCAAAACAAAAGAGTGGATTACTGCCATCAAACTTGAGCGTCGCTACACGAAGCAGGAAATCATGGAGAAATATCTCAATACTGTTGAATTTAGTAGTGGAGCGTATGGTATAAAATCGGCAGCAAAAACATATTTCAAGAAAGACCCAAGCGAACTGAATCAAGAAGAGGCTGCAATTTTGGTTGGAATGTGCCAAAATCCATCAAGATTTAATCCTAAATTTCATCCAGTGGCTGCCAAAGAGCGTAGAAATATTGTTTTCGACCAAATGGTGAAATACAATAAGATTTCGCTCGAACAAGGTGAAGCACTCAAGAAAAAGCCAGTAATATTGAATTATTCACCCGAAAGTCATAATTCTGGTCCAGCTCCTTATTTCCGTCAATTCTTAAAAGATTGGCTAAAGGCTGAAATTGTGAAGGAAGGTTATGATGCCAATGATATTTATACAAAAGGATTTAAGATTTATACAACCATTGATTCGCACATGCAGACTTATGCCGAAGAAGCTTTGCGTGAAAACATGAAAGACCAGCAGAAGAAATTTTATGCTCACTGGAAAGGCAAAGGAAATCCGTGGGTGTTGGAGTCGAAAGCCAAAGAAGGGCGGTATGAAGAGATTCCGAACTATATTGAAAATATTGCCAAAACTACTGCTCGATTCCGTGAGTTGAAAGTTGAATATGATGGCGATATGGATAAAGTTTGGCGTGATATGAAAAAGCCGACAAAAATGAGAGTCTTTACTTGGGCAGGCGAGCGTGATACCGTGCTTTCGTCGATGGACTCGATTCGTCATTATAAATTTTTCCTACATTCGAGCTTCTTGGCAATGGACCCTCGCAACGGCCATATCAAGGCTTGGGTTGGTGGAATTAATTATAAAAATTTCAAATACGACCACGTTTATCAAGGAAAACGCCAACCTGGCTCGACCTTTAAGCCATTTGTTTATTGTACGGCGATTGATAATGGCTTTTCGACTTGTGAGCGGGTAGTTGACCAACCAATTACGATTCAAGTACCGGGAAGTAGTTGGACACCGAAAAACTCGGATGGTAAATACTCGTATCGCTCAATGACGCTTCGTCAGGCCTTGGGACAATCTATCAATACGGTGAGTGCTTATCTGATAAATCAGTTTAAGGCAGAAAATGTGGTGAAATATGCCCATCGTCTGGGAATTAAGAGTGAACTCGACGAAGTCCCTGCTATTTGCTTAGGTATTAGCGATGTTTCGTTGTATGAAATGCTGGCGGGCTATTGTGTATTTGCTAACCAAGGAAAATATACCGAACCAATTTTTGTAACCAAAATTTCGGATAAAAATGGCGAGGTAATCAAAGAATATTACTCTGATAGTAAGGAAGTTATTAGCCAAGAAACGGCCTATAAAATGATTCACTTGATGCGTGGAGCAACACAACCTGGTGGTACGGCGATAGGCTTATCAAGATACGGTGTTTTAGATGGTAATGAAATTGCCGCCAAAACTGGTACAACTTCAAACTTCTCGGATGGTTGGTTTATGGGCATTACGCCTACGCTCGTAGCGGGCGGCTGGACAGGCGGCGACGACCCAACGATTCACTTCCGTGATATTAATTTGGGGCAAGGAGCAAGGCTCGCAATGCCAACTTGGGGCGGTTTCTTCCAGCGTGTGTATGCTGATAAAACACTCGAATATAAAAAAGGAACATTCTTGAAGCCTTCAACTGTCTCAATATCAGGCGATTGTGTATTTACAGCAGGCGAAGGTGCATATATTGATTCGACGCAAAAATATACACCACCAACGGCCAAGCCTGCCGATGATGAGTTGTTGTAAGTATGTCGCAAAAACGCCCCTCATTTTTCCTACTCGTACTGGTTTTTGCACAATTTGCAGGAACTACCCTTTGGCTATCGGGAAATGCCGTATCAGCTCAAATTGAGGTCGAATTGGGCGTAAAATTGGGTGGTTGGCTAACGTCGGCGGTGCAGATGGGTTTTATATTGGGTACGCTTCTCAATGCTATCTTTGCCGTACCTGAGCGAGTGCTTAGTTCGAGACTCTTTCTGTTTTCGGCAGTTTTCGGGGCTTTGGCTAATATCAGTATTGCCGTGTTTCCGCTGAATGTGCCATTGGTTTTGATAAGTAGGTTATTTACTGGGCTTTTTCTGGCGGGGATTTATCCAATCGGGATGAAGATTGCCGCTGATTGGTACGGCAAAGATTTAGGTCGAGCAATGGGCTATTTGGTGGGAGCGTTGGTTTTGGGAAAAGCTTTTCCGTATTTACTGAAAGGCATTAGTTTTGAGCTTCCTTGGAAAACTTTTCTGTTTTGTATAAGTTTTATCTGCTTTTTTGGTGGGATATTATTATGGTGGCTATTGCCTGACAAACCTCTACCTTCGCAGCGTAATAGCTTTTCTATCAGTGCTTTAACTTCTATTTTTAAACTGCCAAACCTACGTGCAGCAGCCTTTGGGTATTTTGGCCACATGTGGGAATTATACGCTTTTTGGGCATTTGTGCCTGCTATTTGGAAGATCTACTTGCATTTTCATCCCGAATATAGTTGCAATGTCTCGATAGCAACTTTTACCACTATAGCAATGGGTTTTATGGGCTGTTGGATTGGTGGTTTACTTTCGGTCAGATTTGGAAGTGGTCGAGTTGCATTAGTTCAGCTTTTAACTTCTGCAATCTGCTGTTTTGTTTTGCCATTTTTATTGAGTTTTCCGTTGACCATTTTCTCAATTTTAATGCTCATTTGGGGCATAACGGTAGTAGGCGATTCTCCTCAATTTTCTACACTGGTTTCAAGATTTACACTTATTGAGCGGCGTGGCAGCATTATTACACTCGTTACGAGCATTGGCTTTGCTATTACTATTTTTTCTATTCAACTAATTGATTTTCTGCTTGCATATTTCTCAAACGATTTCCATATCTTTTGGGTGCTTTGTCTTGGGCCTGTGTTGGGTTTGGGAGTAAGTTTTCGACGAATATTCAAGGAATAGATGTGTTTTTGGTCAAAAATGTTCATATTTGCATAAACAACGAAAACTTTTCCTTGAAACGAGTCATTAAATTTCTCCAAAGCATTTACCTCTGGGACACCACCGTGTCGCTATACCATGTACTTAAAATTCTTTGGAAAAAAATCATCACTTTCGATATTGACCAGCGTGCCGCTTCGGTTTCATATAGTTTTTTACTGGCGGTTTTTCCTGGGGTTATCTTTTTGTTTACGCTCATTCCGTTTGTGCCGATTGATAATTTGGATGTTTTAATCATGAATTTCTTGCGTGATGCCATGCCGCAGGGAATCTATGAAAATACATCGAATACGATTCAAGACATCGTGAGCCGCCGCCGTAGCGATGTACTTTCTTTTGGCTTTTTTTTTACGGTTTTTGCCGCAACTAATGGCATGATGGCACTCATGCGAGCTTTCAATATGGCTCTACAAGTGCGAGAAAAACGTAGCTATCTGAAAGCTCGTTTTATTGCATTATTTCTGACCTTGCTTCTAATTGTAGTATTGATTTCGGCCATTTTGGTCTTAATCGTTGGTACAATTATCATTGATTTTCTTTTCAGTCGAGGACTTCTCAATGAAAACTTTAACTTCTATTTACTTCAAATTGTGCGTTATGGTGGTATTTTCCTAATCTTTTATTTGGGTATTTGTGCCATTTATTACTTTGCCCCAGCCGTCCATAAACGTCTAAAATTCTTTAACTTTGGAGCGTTGATTTCCTCAGTTCTTGGTATTTTGGTTACTAATCTTTTCTCGTTTTATTTAGCCAATTTCAACTCCTACAATAAACTTTACGGTTCAATCGGAACGCTTATCGCTCTCATGGTTTGGATTTATTTAGTAGCCTTAATTCTGATTTTGGGCTTTGAAATCAATATTTCGGTGCGTGATGCTCTTTTGGTGCATGGAGCAAAAGAAAGTAAGAAATAATCTATTGTTTCAAACGTTCAATTCGAGCTTTCATCATTTTTTGTTTTTCGGTATGAAAAGGCTCGAAGATATTTAAGTAGAACGAAAAAATAATCAGCCCTAAATTGAGCCACATCAGTACGTTTTCACCAGATAAACTGGTGTTTTGCTTCTTCCTTTGCATTATTCTCGATAGAAGAAATATAAAAATGATAAGTTGCATTCCCATCAGTAACTGCTTCGTAGTATCTGAAAAAAACAAAAATGACAAAAAATTGAAGCCCAATAAGCTAATTGGGAAAAGGCAGCACACCAAGTGTAGCAGCGTAGTGAGGATAGTCAGACCAAGTGTTTTCATTTTCAACGATTAATGTTGCAAAAGTATAAATGTATTTTTATATTTGCAACATTGTTGCATTTAATAAAAATTAACTATGAAATCAAAAATATTTTTTCTGAGTATTTTCGGAATAATGATGGCTTGTTCGGGAAAACAAGAGCCAAGTGAGTTATTGAAAAAAGCAAATGAGATTCATTTAGCGTCAGTAAAACTGCAAGAAGAGATTGAAAATGACTTAGATAGCTTAAAAAAACTGCCTGAATTGAAATTACAGGTCGATAGTTTGGCTGAGGTTTTAGAGAATTGGGAAGCATCTCTCATCGAAATAGAAGGTTTTGAGCATGAGAATAAACATGGCGAACATCACCACCATAAACATTCGTCTGCACCAAATATGACCGATGAACAAATGCTTGAATATCAGCAAAATACCAAAAGTGCGATAATCGAATTACGAGAAAGTGTTTTAAAACTGAAATCTAAGAAATGAAACTTAAAATATTGATAATCAGTGTTTTATTTGTCTTCGGGTTTGTGGTTGAAGAACCCATGAAACTCACTTGGAAGTTTCTGACACAAGTGAAGTTTAGCCGAAAATTGAATATCGAGGTAGGTGAATATTTTCTGTATCCAACATTCGGGAAAAATATTTTGGTACTCAATGGTCGCCCAGTTTCTATCAAAGGCTATATCATTCCGATTGATGTAAAATCGGGACTTTATGTGATTTCGGCTAACCCTATGGCTTCGTGTTTTTTCTGCGGTGCTTCAGGCCCAGAATCGTTGATTGAACTTAATTTCAAGAAAAAAGGACAGCATTTCAATACCGATGATGTCCGTACCATCAAAGGGATTTTTAAAACCAACGAGGCTGACATTGACCACCTCAACTATATCATTGAGCAAGCTGAGGTGGTGAGGTAATTAAAACTGTTTCATGTAGCTCAATTTACTAATAAACGCCTGATTTTGAGTGGGAGTATCTCGAAAATGGGTTTCGTTAAATACTAAATATAAAAAACTCAGTGGAGCAAATTCCCAACTACCACGCAGGTTGATGCGGCCTCGGTTATCAAAAGTATTGTATTGATAAAACGAAGAAAACTGTATGCGTGGATTAGGGGCAATGCGTAAACCAACCGAATACAAATCTGTACTAAAATCTTCATTTTTTACTCCAAAATCTTTAAAATTACTATGTTCGTAACTGGCTGTTAATGCCAAATGAGGAACAGGGACTAATCTACCCGAAAGGGTTAATGTGTTTAGTTTTCCATTGAAATAGCCTCCAAATTCATATCTTGACTCCAGCGAAACTTTTTTTGACGCATCGGTTTCGTACCTTATCATTTGTCTGATAACATTGTAATTTCCAATCGGTACCGTTCGATTTAAAATATTGAGAGTGAAATTATACGTTTGCCAAGTCGGGTAAATAGCATATTCAATTTGCCCATTGGTAGCCGTAATGACATATATCGGGAATAAATATAAGCTCGTTTCTTGCGTTTTTAGGTCGTTGGCATTTTGGTAATAATTCACAAAAAAACCTGGGTCCCAGCGGCGAATCATTTTTCCCAATTTACCTTTGGGTCGCCAGATATAATAGCCTCCTGGATTGTGATGGATGGTATTATTGGCAAAAACAAAACCCATACCTGGTATATATTTTTGGTCAACGTATTTGGTGAGCCAGCCCACATAAAAGTTTTGTGGCGAATACCCTGCAAAGAAATATGCCGCCAAACCTGTGCTGTCTAAGCTATTTTCTCTCGAAGCCGAAAGCATATAATTAATTGTCCAACTGTCGTTAGGTCTAACTAAACCATCAACCGTTAATGTTGTATTATTTCTTTGTAAAAAACCTTTTCTGATGTTGGCTTCATCGAGTCGGTGGGTCAGCATTACGCCGACGTTGTTTTGTTTACCATAATTTTTGAGGTAACGAAATACTCCAAAATTTGCTCCTGCTTGGTTGTCATTGCCTCGTTGATGCACATAAAGCCCCGCAATAGTACGTTTTTGGGTGCGGTCGGTGTAGCGTATGCCTGCATCTATCGGCACCGATTCGGCATTAAATTGAGCATTGGCCAAGCCTATGGTTCGGCTAAAAAACGGGTTGATACCTTCGGCACTTGCACCTGCATATATGCCCGAGTTTTCGAGAAAAAACTGACGGCGTTCGGGGAAAAATATATTGAATCGGGTTGTATTATTTACGGCTCTATCTACATCGGCCTGTGCAAAGTCGGTATTGAGAGTGAAATCCAAAACCGAATGAGAATTTACAGCCCACTTCACATCACCACCCAATTTTGGATTTGAAACAATGCTTTTTTTGCCATCAGTAGTGGTTATTCGGTCGTTTTGGTACAAAATATAAGGATTTGCTCTAATATTGACCGAAGGTTTGGGCAATTCCAATCCTTTTAATTGTGCAGCGTATGTCATTCTATAAGGCGAAAAAGATTGCGGAATGGCAGGAAACGAAGTCAGTTCATAATCACGGCGAGCCAATCGAGAAAAAGTAATCCCCCAAGAAACTTCATTGCTGTTTTTCTCATATCTAAGGGATTTGAACGGAATTGCAAATTCAGCAAAGTAGCCCTTATTGGTTTGGAAAGTTCTTACTCGCCAAAGTGCATCCCAGTCGTTATCTCTGAAAGTATCGTCGAAAGCCTGTAAGTCACGTTGATTTCCGTAGGGCGTGGTCTGAAAACTCACACAAAAACGTTGCAGATTCATGGGGTCGAGCTGCACATAGAAAATGTCATTTTCGCCAAACAAAAAATCACGACGTAAATCTTGTACTCTTATACCTTTTTTGCCTAAACTATCGGCACAAAATACTCCGAAATATAGGTTTTTGTCATCAAATAACACTTTTACCTCGGTTTTATGCTTGATTTTTCCTGCTTGGCGAGGTTCCATCATAAAAAAATCAGAGGTGATGGGGGCATTTTTCCAATCAATTTCGTCGAGTTTTCCGTCAATAATAAGTGATTCTTTTGCTCGAACTGCTTGCACCACTGAAGCTTTGGCAGGTGGAGCAAAATTACCCGTTGCCAACGAATCTTGACCGTAGATTTTAGTGTAAAGTATTGTTAATGAGAGTAGTAATAGTTTTTTCATAAAAAGTAAAATTTTATAATTCCAATCTCTCAAAAGGAATATTGAGCAGCTCAAAGACCGTATCACTCACATAATTAAAATGCCACCATTCCATTGGGTCCACCTTGAAGCCGTGTTTTTTCATGACACTTTTCAGCAATTCACGATTTTTAATGACTTCTTCAGGCAATTTCATAAACTCAGGATGAGCCGCATAGACCAAAGCATCAAATGGCGTAGGCATTTTGAGCTCTTTTTTGGTTTTGAGGTCAATTAATGTCAAATCCAAAGCAATGCCACGATTGTGCTTACTTCCTGTCCAAGGCAAACCCATATATAGTGTATCTGGCAGCATTTCAAACATCTGACAAGTAACCGAATAAGGTCTGTAGGCATCATAGATTTTCAGACTATAACCTTGCTCATTCAAATCTTTTTGCACCGCTGCCAAAGCTTTTGCCACTGGTAACCTCACCAAAGCAGCAGGCTTTTTGTAAAGTTGGGTGTAGAAAACATTTTGGGTAGTGGCGTATTTGATGTCTAAAGCAATGTTGGGTACATAGTCTTTGATGCGTACCAATGCTTTATTGGGGTCTTTTTTAATGGTTTCTTTGAGAATTTTTGGGTCTGAAATGATAGAAAGATTGTATTTATTGGTGTTTTGAGCCTTTGCAAAACCCCAAAAGCAAAGCGTAATTACAAAAGTTTTTATTAGAATTTTTCTCATCATTTTTTCATCATTATTCCAATTCCCCAAACCACAATGACGCTCAACAAAAGCATTAAAATTCCATTATTGGTTTCATTGTTGATTGGTTTTTTCTTGAATTCATATTTCGGAATCTGTTCAAAATCAGCAAGTTTGAAGGTTTTGTTTTGGAATATTTTGGTATAAAAAAAGACTTTCATTTCTGCATGAAAACGACCCGCTTCTTCCAAAAAATGATAATGATATCGAGTATCAGTTTGAGCTAAAGTATTGAAAATCTGCTGGGTAAGTGCTGCAGCAGAAAGTACGCCTAATTTTTGTCCTACCGATTCTTTTTGCAGGTTAATATTTTGGTATTTGGCAAATAATGGAGCAAGTCGTTCATCATAGAAATCATATTCGGCAAGCATGTATTTGTCTTCCCAGTTATAGCTGGTGTCCGATTTGTATTCAGGATACTTAGCTGCCAGTTTTTGTGCCGTTTGATAGCGATGGTTTTTGTCGTCATATTTTGCCCAAATTTCTTCAAACTCGTGTCTGATGGCTTGGGTGAGGTCGTTTCGGGGTGGAGCAGCATAAGCACTCGCCAAGTATAGATTGATAAGCGTTGGAACTACGATGACAATCACAATCCACGTACCCAACAAACTAAAGGCATTGAAAGAAGAGTTTCGTTTTAAATTGTTGATTATCAAAACTATACCGATCCAAAATGCAAAATACAGAGCCGTAGCCAACAACCACCAGAGCAGTGTATTATCTATTTTTATACCACAAATGATTACCGCCAAAACAACCAAAAACAGAGCAATTCCAAAACTCAATAACCATCTGAACGCTATTTTGATATACGTAATTTGGCTTTCTGAAATAGGATTTGATAAAAGCAAAGAAAGCGTGCCACCTTCTCGTTCGCCCGAAATGAGATTATAGCTAAGGGCGATAATAAACAAGGGAAAAATGTAAATCAGCACAAACGCCAAATCGAAATTACCCGTTAGCAATTTCTCTGGATTGGCAATCTCAGTAGTCATAATCTGACGGCTGAGGGTATAGTATCGCACATAAAGTTGATAAGGAAATATATCTCGCTGACCGATGGAAAGACTGGCCCAATCGGAAGGCGGATTTTCGACCAAGCGAAAAGTACGATTGCCGATGACGTTGGGCAGCGTATCGGTAGAAATTTTACTTCTGAGCGATTCCATTTTTTTGGCTTCATCGGCCCTAATTTCTTTCAAAACCGCTCGCTGCTGGTCCATTTCTGATTTTCCGTAATAAATCGCATACAATCCAACCAATAGCAACAAACCTATGGCCACCTGAAACAAGCGACTGCGAACCAAACTAATGGCTTCGTATTTGAACAATAATCGTATGTTTTTCATCTTAGCTAAGGCTTATGTTTTTAAGATTAGACACCATCTTTATGCACATAAAAACCCAAATCAAAAGTGCCAACAGGGCTACCCAATTTTGGCTTAAAACCGAGGTAATGGATGGGTTTTTGAAATCAAAATCAGGAATTTTGGCATAAATACCGGCATCGGCCTTTTTCTCCCAATCACCTGTTTTTGAGAAATCACGCATGTGAGTATTAAGTGTTTCCACCATTTCGTAGCGGTATTTTTCGGCGTATTTCTGAAAAGCCAAAGCCGTTTTGTAGTCGCTCCCAGCCAAGCCCATCGAAAGGTTTCTGACCGCCATAAAAGGATTTAGAATTGCCGAATACGCCGCCACCGAGTTTTGATTTTGATAGATGTTTTCCATCCTATCAAAATGCTTGTTATACACCATCGTCGAGTATTTTTCGCCTTCCTGCATAGCGATGGCATCGAAATTTACTGGGAGTTGTTCCACAGAATCGACCTTATATTGTGCCAGAACTTGCTTTTTTAGTGCCTCAAAACGTTTATCCGAAGGGTTGTGGCCGTCAATGCCGTTTTCTTCATCTTTGTGAATGGCCTCTCTGAACTCAAAATTGGAGGGTGCTTTGAAAATACTCGCTCCAATATTGGTGGTGGCTTTGGGCAAAATCACGCAAGCCAGCACCCAAATACCCAATAATGAAAGGAGGGCATTGCGAGAAGACCCAGCCCGTGCCGAAATAACTACCGAAAGACTGATAAATACAAAGAAATAGACCGCATAAGCCAGTAAAGTCAAGGCAAAACGGAGCAGTAAATCGGCTGAAAGTGAGCCTTCGGTGCCGATTAAAATCAAGATAAAAGTAAGTAACAAAGCAGGAACGATAATCCAAGCCAAGGCTTTTGAAAAACCTTGAATCTTGCCCCATGCAATTAGACTCATACTTATACCCTGACTAAGCATGAGTTTGAGAGTATTGTCTTCTTTTTCTTGCGAAATGCTATTGAAACATAAGAAAATAATGAGCAAAGGTACCAGCATTTGCAAAACAAAGGCAACGGTCATTTCGCCAAAACGAATCAAGGATGAACTATCCTGAGCCGCCGAAAACTTGGGGTCGTTTTGTCGGTGAGCTTCTAAATACACATTTGTACCCGTGAATGAATCTACTCCGAAATCGAAGAAACTCATTTCGGACTTAGGTCTGAGTGCAAACGAGCCGTAGTGAGCCGCCGAATGCGGATTTTTTTCTCCCTGATTGAGCCAAGTTTCACGGGCTTCTTTTTGTGCTAAATCTCGTTCTTTTTTGAGTGAACGATACGATGCAAATCCTCCTAAAAGTGCCACCAAAAGTAAAAAGGCAATCAAACCACCCATGAGTTTGAAGCGTTTGTCACGCAGCAGGGTAGTGTATTCTTTGTTTGCGATGATTTTTTTCATGATTTCACACCGTTTGTAAGTACAACTTCTCTAACTCATTAGCCGAAATTTCTTTGGCATCAATCACCGAAACCAAGTTGCCTTCTTTCATAATTCCGATGCGATTGGCTACTTCTTTCGCTCTGAAAATATCGTGGGTAGCCATCAAAACTGCCGTTCCATTTTGAGCCAATTCACGCAGAATCTCTGAAAATTCGTTGGAAGCTTTGGGGTCAAGTCCTGAAGTGGGTTCATCGAGCAAAAGGGCTTTGGCTTTTTTGGCAATGGCAATAGCAATGCCTACTTTTTGTCGCATACCTTTTGAATAGCCACCCACTCGTTGATTATGAGCCGTATTTTGCAAACCAGCTTTGCTCAAAAACGAACTTAATTCATCTTTTCCATACGAAAAACCTGCCAAAGAAGAGAAAAACTCTAAGTTTTCGATACCCGTTAGATTGGGGTACAACATCACTGTTTCGGGAATGTAAGCGAGGTATTTCTTGGTTTCGAGGGCATTTTCTGCCACCGAAACGTCATTGATGCTTGCCGAGCCACCCGAAGGCTGAATGAAGCCTAAAAAGCAATTGATAGTAGTGGTTTTTCCTGCACCATTTTGACCCAACAAGGCAAATATTTCGCCCTCATTGATGGTCAGATTCAGACTGTTGAGAGCCGTTTGCTCTCCATAAGTTTTGGTTAAATTTTTTGCCTGTAACATATCTTTAGATTTACGATTAATTCGATTTTTGATTGTGTTTTAAATCTGTGAAAATCAGCGTTTTGCAGAATCCGTTTCATCAGCGTGCCATCATGTCTTTACTAAATTTTAATTTCTTATTTTTGTACACAAAATGTATGTATAATGCTTACAATTCAATTACGTAATCTTCCCGAGAGCCTTTATTTGGCGATTCAGAAATCGGCTGTGGCTTCAAAACGTTCGATGACCAAAGAGGCTATTTTTTTAATAGAAACTGCCTTGAAAGTCAATCATTTGAGTGTAAATCAAGATTCCCCAAAAACCAAAGCATTATCAGAGTTGAAAAAGCTGGCGAACCAAAATCAATCACCACTCAGCCTTGAGGAAATCAACTCATTTATAAGCGAAGACCGAAACCGATCATTTTAGATACCAATGTTTACCTAAAATTTTGTTTTGAGCCTTCCGAAAAGCTTGAACAACTCATCAGTCAAAACGCACTTTTTGCACCTTCGCTTCTTCGCTTTGAGGTGGTGAATATTTTAAGGAAATACCATTTCTTTAAAAATGTACCTTTAGAGCTTATTCAGGCTTACGAAAAAAATGTGTTTGAGCTAATCGAGGCTTTTGTACCTGATGATGAACTTTTTACTACTGCCAAAGAACTTTCTTTTCAATTAAATCATCCTATTTACGACTGCCTCTTCCTCGCTCTGGCTTTAGAAACTGTTGATATTTTTGCCACTTATGACCAGAAATTATCCACAAAAGCTGCCTCTCTAAATATCGCTACTATTGACTTAAATGGCCTTTAGTGACAGACATTCTAATCATTAAATCTGCGAAAATCAGCGTTTCGCAGAATCCGTTTCATCAGCGTGCCATCATGCCTTTACCAAATTTCAATTTTGCCCAAAAAACACACAAAATGCTGATTATCAATAATGGTAAAAGTATTTTCAACCAATTAATACTCGGTTTTTCTTGGTAAAATTCTAAGCCAAATTTCTTCCAGTTTTCATCATTTACTGCCGCTTCGGTAAAGATTTTAGGGTAGAAATAAAGTCGTTTTTGCTCATGAAAATTTTCCAGTTTTTCGATAAAATTCAAGTAATTATCCATATCCGAAAGGCTCAAAGCATTGAGGCTCAATTGCGTATGAATACTCGGAAAAAACATACCAGCCGTACTGCTGAAGGCATTGCGTTTTTTGAGTTTCTCTTTAAATGCCAATGCTTCTTTTGCCGCCTCATCGTCGCCCATTTGTTGCATGGCGTAGTACCACAACCAACTATAATCCTTGCCTTCGGGGTGTTTAAATTGGCTAAACTGGGGGTATTGTTGATGAAATTTTGCTACGGTTGGTTCTTTGGGTTCGTCCCATTTATTGTGGTAGCCATCACGACTTTCCAACACAGTGCTGAATGCTTCGGGAACAGGATAAAGATTGACTGTAATTGCATTAATTCCAGCAGGAACTACGATGGTGAGTGTTACCCAAGAAAGCAATAAAATCAAGGCATTTTGGCTCGAATTTTTATGAAAACTGGACACCAACCAAGCCAAAGCAAACCAAAATCCAACATATAAAATGGCAGTAAGAACAAATGCCAAAAATGCAGTATCGAACGGAATGGACAAGTAGAATTTGGCGATGATGAGTAATGAAATTAAAACCAAAAGCACACTCACGAACCGAATTAAAATCTTTGTTCGTAGCATTTTTAGCGGATTCTCGGACTGGCTCAAAACCAAACTCCAAGTGCCTTCTTCTTTTTCTTCCGAAATAAGGTTGAAACAAAACGCAATAATAATGAGCGGAAAAAAGTAAATCAACACGAAACTAAAATCCATATTTCCGAGCATCTGATACATGGGGTTCATCAAATCGGTGGCGTATTTTTGCTCTTCCAGATTCCGAATCGTTACGCTTTGTAGCGAAGGATTAATATCTCGCTGACCAATGGCCAAACCCGCCAAATTGGGCATATCATTTACCAATCCAAAACGCACATAATAAAGCAATAAACCAATTTCTTTTGGGTGAAACTCTACGTTTTTGGCAATGCTTTCTTGCTGATAATGAGCAGTTTTTTCGATGATTTCTTTGTTTTTGTCTAAAAAATGTTTACCGATATTGAGGCTAATCAAGCCCGCCACAAACAGTATCAAAAGACCTGTCATTAAGCCTTTTGAACGAAGAAAGTTTTTTATCAATAGTGCTTCCATATCAAAATGCTTTGAGGTTTTTAATCGAATAATTAACTAAGAGAAACAGTCCTAAAGTCCATAAAATCAGTGAAATAATAGATATGACTTCGTTTTTAAATACTTCTGCCAAACTCAAAAACTGATGATGGAAATCGGGTAAATCGGCCCAGTGTTTTTTGCTGATAATGGCTTTTTTATCGGCCGATGATTTTACCTTATTGCCGATGTATTTTATCTGTAACTCGTTCATGGTTTGAGCCAATTTATATCGGAAATCTTCGGCTTGATTCTGAAAATCGTTGTAAGCCGAGTAATCAGTTCCCGAAAGTGCCATCGAAAGATTTTTGATAGCCATATAAGGATTCAGAAATGCAGTAAAACGTACTACATTTTGTTGTTTTTGGTAAGTTTTTACTAACGCAGCCTGATGTTTTTTGTAGGTTTCGGCACTGAGTTTTTCGCCTTCACGCATTATATAACCGCTGTAATTGAATGGTAATTTATGCGTAGAATCTACTTTGTAAGCAGTTAATAATGAGTCTTTTAATGCCTTGAAATGTGGGTCATTGGGGTTGTGGCTATCGCCCTGCTTGATGAGTTCTTGCTCTACGGTGGTATCAAACTCAATTTTTGATGGTGATGGAAAAAGATTCTGACCCACAACCTGCGAAACTTTAGGCAACATCAAGGTAAAAAACAACCAAAAACCAATAAGCGAAGTTAGAGCCGATTTGGAAGATTTTGCCTTAGCCGAAACTAAAACTGCCAGTACAGAAAGGATAAAAAAGTAAGCTAAATAACTGATAATGAGAAAGAAATATCGCAAATAGCTTTGCGGATTTTCGGAAGTAAATTCGTTGAAAACCAGCAAAATAAGACCAATAATGACCGATGGAACGAAAATACTGAGAGCCAAATCAAACAAACCGAGCGATTTGCCTAAAATGAGTTCTTGCCAACTTACGCCTTGTGTGAGTAAAATTCGCAGCGTGCCGTGTTCTCTTTCACGAGCTACCAAATCAAAGCCCCAAAAGAAAATGAGTAGGGGAAGTAAAAGTTGCAGAATCATCCCTGCCGAAATTTCACCAAAACGCAGCAATCCATTCGATAAACTGGCTTCTGAAAAGTTGACCGTATTTTGTTTGTGAGCTTCCAAAAAAACGGCATTTCCTACGTAGCTATCCATGCCAAAATCGAAGAAACTCAGCGGAAAGCGATTCCTAAATGCTACATAACCATAATGTGCCATGCGGTGCGGATGTTTATCGGGACGATTTTCCCAGCGTTCTCGCACTTCGTGGCTATAATGTTCTACGGTTTCTTGTTGATTTACAAGATTTTTGTATCCTGAAAACAAAGCAAAAAGTAATAAAACGTTAAAAATCCCAATCAGCCAAAGCGTACTGGAATTCTTGATTTTACTACTCCAAACCTGTTTTGAAATAAGTTTTAGTATGTTGATTCGCATTTTTCTTAATTTAAAAAGACTCTTCAATAAGTTCTCTATTGGCCATAATTCCTGCCAGTGAACCTTTGGCCACGGCATTGGCCACTTGGCGAAGTGGCGAAGCATTATCGCCAGCGGCAAAAACACCTTTCACGTTTGTTTGCTGGAAATCATTGACTTTTATAAAGCCCATTTCGTCAAATTCACAACCCAGTTGAGCTGCGATATCCGATTTTTGGCTAAACGGTGCTCGATGATAAATCACAGAAATAGGGAAATCTTCCGCATCATTTAAGCTAACTGAAGTTACTTTTCTTGCCAGATGATTAATTTTTACTATCTGATTCTCTATGATTTGGATGCCTTTCGATTTTATTTTTTGTGTTTGTTCTTCGCTTAAAGTTGAGCTACCATTTGTCAAAAGCGTGAGATTTTTTGTCCAATGATTTATCATTTTTAAATACTCAAAAGCTTCGTTTCCATTGGCTATGATTGCTGTTGGCTGATTTTTTACCTCATAACCATGGCAATAGGGACAGTGAATAACCGAATTTCCCCAACATTCTGACAATCCTTCTATTTTTGAAGTATCGTCTTTCAAGCCCCAAGCCAGAATTAGTTTTTGTGCTTTTACTTCACCATTTTCTTTAAGTTTTATTTCAAACCCATCCTCTGATTTGCTGGCATTTATAGCTGTATCATTTATAAATTCCACGGTTGGGTATGCCTCCAGTTGCCTGCGAGCTTCCGCCAAAATTTCAAGCGGAGGTTTACCGTCTTGAGTCAGGAAATTGTGTGAATGTGGTGTTTGGTTATTGCAAGGTTGCTGATTATCAATGATTAAGACCTTTCTTAACGAACGCCCCAAACTCATGGCAGCCGACAGTCCTGCAAAACTTCCTCCGATGATTATTACTTCGTATTGCTCTTTTTTCATATTTTGTTTTTTTGAGGGTACATCAAAAGGGAAAATTAGGCTTGCTAATGCTGCACTTGATTTCTTGATAAAGCTTCGCCTTTTATTGTTCATCCGTAATGATTTTTGCCACGAATTCACGAATGATTGAGTTTCAATTAGTGAATTCGTGGCATATTTTATTTAAAATTTATAAGACGCAGTCAGCATAAAGTTTCTTGGTGCTCCTGGAAACAAACGGGTATAATTCTGAGCTCCAATCCAGTAGGTTTTATCGAAAAGGTTATTCATGTTCAAAGCCATTTGCACATTGCTTTTGCTCGGATTGTAGTAAATCGCCGCATCAAAAGTGGTAAAGGCAGGCACTTCAAAAGCTCGACTGAACCACGGAATTCGACTACCTTGGGCGTTCATTCCTGCACCAATTCCCAAATCTTTAAGTTTAGAATTAGCTCCGAAATTGTAGCGAGTCCAGATATTACCGCTATGTTTGGCCACATTTTCTTTGCGTTGACCCACCAATGTTTCGTTGGCATCGGCCATGATTTTAGCATCAATAAAGCTATACGAAGCGTTGATTTGCCAGTTGGGCAAGATATAACCCGCCAAATCGGTCTCGAAACCACGACTGCGGTCAGCCCCACGCTGTACCAATAAGTCTGGCATGGCAGGGTCGTTGGCACTCATTAAAATATTTTTTTGATTGATTTCGTACAATGCCATGTTGAGCGTAAAGCGGTTATCTAATAATTCGGCTTTCATACCCAACTCTTTCAAATCGCTGATAAGTGGCTTGAAGGTTGCCGCTGAAGTTGGTGTCCAAAAGTATGCCCCAGTGCTTGGCATGAGCGTTACGGTGTTGGATTGTGGCTGATAGCCTTCTAAATAAGTACCGTAAACATTGATGTTTTTGGTTACTTCGTAAGTCAGGCCGATTCTCGGAATCAAAGCTGTGTTTTTGAAAGATGCTTCGTTGGGAGCGTTGTAGTTGGTTATATCTTCAAACCATTCGTTTCTTAAACTCAACAAAGCAGAGAATTTGTCGATTTTAAGCTGCTCTTGAATGTAAATAGCATCGGTCGTAGTCAATGCTGATGGCACTGCAATACGGCTATTCATGGTGTAATCATTCAAATTTCTGACGGTGTAAGTAGGATTATTGAGGTCAAAATAATTGACATTCGGTCTTGGTAATGTTTTTCCACCAATCGTAACAGTCTGATAATTAGCTGCATTGGCCACTACGAAACTTCCTGCCACCGAGCCATCTTTCAACAAAAAACCACGAGCAGCGTTTTGTCCACCACCTTTGAGTTTGTTCCAGCTTTGTAAGTCATAGCCCACCAAAAGTTTATGCGAAGTTTTGCCCGCATTAAAATTGAAATTGAAGTAAGCGTTTAGGTTATCAGTATTCCATAATTGCTTGCGTTGCACCATTTGCATTCCTACCAAATTCGTTACTTCGGCACCCGTGATGTCTCTCGCAAAGGCGTTAGTGGTGCGATGTTCCTGCAAATCTTCCGACCACGTTTGTTTCATATACGAGGCATTAAAACTGATTTTTTCACTGAATTTATGCGAAAGATTCGCCGTAAGAATCAATTCTTTCGATTTGAAAAAATCGTTAGCTGCACCTAAATTTAAGCTGATTGGCGTACTATTTAGGTTGGTTCTGCCTGCTACCGCCCCAAATATTGGCTGACCACGGTCGAGATTACCCACCATATTTGAGTAAATCAACTCCGTATTTATGGCAGTTTTATCGCTCGGCAAATAGGTAATAGATGGAGAAATCAAAACCGAATTATTTTTCACCAAATCACGGTAAGATTGTGCTTCTTGGTAAGCTCCGTTGATGCGATAAAGCAAAGTTTTTGATTCATTCAATGGTCCAGTAAAATCCAAAGCCCCACGCACTGTACTGAAACTTCCTGCACTCAGACTCACCTCTCTACGAGTTTCGGCCAAAGGTTTTTTTGTTACCATGTTGATACTTCCACCTGGGTCAACACTGCTAAAAGTAACCGAAGCTGGGCCTTTCAGCACCTCTACACGCTCCACATTGGTAGTAAGTGGTTGCAAAAAGTAAAACTGGCGGGTACGCATTCCGTTGATAATTTGCCCTTCCTCGTTTTGACTTATTCCTCTGATATTGAATTGATTATAAAAACTCGAAGGCGAAACCCCCGAAGCGATTTTTACGGCATCGGCCAACTGAAAAGCCCCACGGTCGGCAATCAACTCTTTGGTAACGGTGCTGAGAGCCTGCGGCAATTCCTTGTTTTTGATGGCAATTTTGGTAGCCGAGAAACTATAATCGGAGTTATAATCTTTCTTTGCACGGCCAACTATTTCCACGCTTTGAAGTTCGGTAGTGTTTGACTGTAATTTTATGACAATGTTTTGTTGATTATTGCTAATGACAATATTTTGTTCATACTTTTCGTAGCCCACTGAGCTTACTACGAGTCGATAGTTTTGGTTTGAAAGGTCTTTGAATTCAAAAATACCTTTTAAATCGGTCAGCGTACCTTTAGTTTCTGATGCCGAAATGAGCTTTACGCTGGCATTCACAACAGGTATTTTGCTTTCGTCGGTAATTGTGCCGACCAAAGTATTTTGGGCATTTGCCGCAAAAAACAGCATAAACAAGAGAATTGTACTAAGTAAATTTTTGAGAAGCATAAGACTAATAAATAAAAGTGTTTATTGTTTTAGAGTATTTTTTTGCTGATAATCAGTGGTTTATGGTTAGACTAAATCTATACATTGAAAAATCCACAGGCCATGAGCTTGTGGA
The DNA here is from genome assembly GCF_040253585.1 of Emticicia sp. W12TSBA100-4. Classification (NCBI taxonomy): domain Bacteria; kingdom Pseudomonadati; phylum Bacteroidota; class Cytophagia; order Cytophagales; family Leadbetterellaceae; genus Emticicia; species Emticicia sp. W12TSBA100-4. The sequence continues at coordinate 347,018 of NZ_JBELAU010000008.1, read as the reverse complement.
TTTTTTGTAAAAACATCTATACTTAAAACCTACCTTTTGCTTTAAGTGATGCAATATTATTGCATTATTATTTCATTTGCAACATAATTGCATTTATTTTTGCAACAAAGATGCAAAAATAAAAAAATAACATGAGAAAATTACCCGTTACTGTATTATCTGGCTTTCTTGGAGCTGGAAAAACAACTTTACTCAACCATGTTTTACATAATAAGGAAGGCCTCAAGGTGGCCGTCATTGTGAATGACATGAGCGAAGTAAACATTGATGCCCAATTGGTGGCTAAAGAAAATACGCTTTCTCGCACCGAAGAAAAACTCGTAGAGATGAGCAATGGCTGTATTTGCTGCACTTTGCGAGAAGATTTGATGATAGAAGTAGAAAAATTGGCCAAAGAAAAGCGATTCGATTATTTATTGATAGAATCGACAGGGATTTCTGAGCCTGTGCCTGTGGCTCAAACATTTAGTTTTGTTGATGAAGAAAATGGCATTGATTTATCGAAATGGTCGTACATTGATTCTATGGTTACGGTGGTAGATGCCTTTAATTTTGGTAGAGATTTCGGCTCGACTGATACCGTGAAAAGTCGAAAAATGAACGAAGATGAGCAAGATTACCGCACAATTGTTAATCTTTTGACCGACCAAGTTGAATTTGCCGATATTATTATTCTCAACAAAACCGATTTGATTACGCCTTTTCAGTTGGGTGAATTGAAAGCGATTATTAAGTCGTTGAATCCTATGGCAAAAATCATTGAATCGTCGTTTTCTAAGGTAAATCCTAACGAAATTATCAATACAGGTTTATTTGATTATGAAAAGGCAGAACAATCGGCTGGTTGGATTCAAGAGTTGGCGAATCGTGAAAATGGAATTGCTCATAACCCTGAAACGCTCGAATATGGAATCAGTAGTTTTGTTTTTCGTGATAAACGACCTTTTCATCCTGAGCGTTTTTGGAATTATTTGACTGAAAATTGGCATGCGGGCATTATTCGCTCAAAAGGTTTATTTTGGATAGCCTCTCGCCCCGACGAAGCATTGAATTGGAGTCAGGCGGGTGGTTCGCTTCGGGCAGAGGGGGCAGGAGTTTGGTGGGCAAGTATGCCTTTCAATGAACGAACACGATATGTTGCTTTCGTAGAAAATCAAAAAGAAATTGAAAGTAGATGGGACAAACGTTTCGGTGACCGACAAAATGAATTGGTAATTATCGGACAAGATTTAAACGAAGGTGTGATTCGGTTCGAACTGGAAGAATGTCTTTGTACCGAGGACGAAATCAAGCGAGTGGAACAAAAAGGAAAGTTTAAAGACCCATTTCCTGTAAGTATGTAATAAAAAAATCCGTAGGCATGGCTTACGGATTTTTTATGTTTAGTACAAAAATCTTACAATGGATTCTGTACGATTGCTGGGTTTGATTGTATTTCTCTTAATGGAATCATAAACTCCCATTGCTTATCACCAGCAGGAACATCAAATAAAACAGCTACTGATGCAATTTGGTTAGTTCCATTTCTGTTCAAAGGCTGATTTAGTCTTTTCAAATCAGTAAATCTTACACCTTCTCCCCACATTTCCACTCTTCTATGAAATAAGATTTCATCAATTAAGGCTGTACCTGTTGCTGTCGAAAGTTTATAACCTGTATCACGTTTGCTTATCAAATCGAATAATACTTTTGCGGCGTCGGCACTATTTCCTAAACGTGCTTTTGCTTCAGCTTCGATTAAGTACATTTCGGCAACTCTCATGTATGGTACATCGCCCATCGCAGAAGTAGAAGGCGTGCCTGGAAGTCTGAATTTTTGGTTCAAATATGCAGGTCTCACACCACCCGCAGGTACAATTGAGTTAGCTGCAGTAGGAGTTTTTACCCACATTTTCGAGCGAACATCCGTTGCAGGTATCTTATCATAAAGTGTATTATTGATTACTTTAGGATAAGTTCTGATTACGGTAGAGTTATAGTTACAAGAAATATATGAGTGATAACCGCCAAAAAACTCTGATTGGTCTTCGAGGTGGTCAAAACCCCACATCCATTCTGGATTTGTAATATCGGCAAATCCTTCTTGGTATTGAGCGGCTGTCATGATGCTTGAGCCTGTGCTACGTGCTTCTGCGGCAAATTTTGCAGCATCGGCCCATCTTTGTTGCGTTAATGCAACTCTTGCCAAGAAGCCTTTCACCACTTCAAGATTGATGTGTGATTTGAAACTTCTTGCTGATTTCAATAAAGTGGCTGCTTCTGTAAGGTCTTTGTTGATTTGCGTATAAACATCTTCAACTGTTGCTCTTGGAAGGCCTTCGGTTGTTGGTGTAAGTACCAATGGCACACCTAATTGTGCATTTGGTTTTGCGTTAGCATCATAGCGTTTGCCGTATAACTGTACCAAATTAAAATATGCCCAACCTCTCAAAGCCAATGCTTCTCCTTTTACTTGGTCTCTTTCTGCTTGTGTTCCTACGGCTTTATCAATGTTAGCAATACCAATATTGGCATTTCCGATAGTTCTGTAATACAATTCATAAGGAAAACGAGCCATCGTACCAACGTCAGTTCTGTGGCTTGTCCATCTTGTTTCGCCAACGTGCCAGCTTGCAGCTGTTGTTCCAAGAATCATGTCTTCGCCCATGTGGTCGAGAATAATCATCATTGCAGGGTGTCCCGAATGCCCTTGTGAGGCGAGATAACGGTATATCAATGAGCGGTAAATTCCATTAATTGCTGCAGCCGCATTTTTGGTTGTAGCATAAGCCGAGCCAGCATCAACACTCTCGGTAGGAACTGTATCAAGGTATGTTTTTTCGCATGAAATCGAACCCATGCTCAAAACGATGGCGAATAAAATTATTAATCTTTTTTTCATTGTTAATTTCAATTAAAGTGAAAATGAAACACCTAATACTATTGATTTTGCAGGGCTGAAAGCATTGCTTGTTACGCCATCAAAGTTCTGTTGAACGTTCATACCTTTTCTGCGAGAAACAATAACGAAGTTTTCAGCACTTGCATAAACCTGTGCATTTTCTAAAAATACTCTTTTAGACGCTCTGCTTGGTATTGCATAAGCTAAGGTTATGGTACGTATGTTTAAATAGCTTGCATCAATTAACCAACGGTCAGAAGCGGCATCGAAATCAGCAGTACGACCAGCATCCATTCTTGGTACATTTGTGATGTCACCAGGGTTTTGCCATCTGTTCATGATATCTACGTGTTTCGCATTATTATAACCCGCACCCATCAAACTCGCATAAGCACCATCGTAAGTTTTACCACCTAATTGGTAAATAGCTAAAGCTGACAATGAAAATCCTTTGTATTTAAAAGTGTTAGTAACCGCACCACTTACTAATGGAATAGATGAACCATTATAATGGAAACGAGCATTACTTACTACATTCGTTAGGGTATCGCCAGTTTCGGTAATACGTGAGTTGGCAGGTACATAATTGATTGCTCTATACTCTGCCACACCAGTTTCTGGATTTACGCCTTTGAATTCTCTCAACCAAAAATCAAAAATTGATTGCCCTTCTTTCAACTTTTTAGTACCACTGATAATCTCTTTACTGGCATCAGGCATTTTGGTTATTTGGTTCTTGATTTTGGTTGCATTCAAATTTATATTCCACGAAAAGTCTTTGCTTCTTACAAGTGCAATGTCTAATTCAAGTTCAACTCCTTTGTTGAACATCGTACCGATATTACGAGTTTGAGTAATGATACCCGCCGAAAGTGGCAAAGGCACATCAAAAATCAAATTGCTTGAACGCCTGTCAAAATACTCGATTGTACCATTGATACGATTTTTTAACAAACCAAATTCTAAGGCTATATCAAAAGCATTGCTCGATTCCCACTCAAGTTCTCTGTTTCCAAGACTTGATTGCAAAATACCTGCTTCGGTTGCATTATTATCACCCAAAGTATATAATGCTTGCCAAGCATAACGGCTAATATCTCCGTCGTTACCTGTTTGTCCGTATGAACTTCTAAGTTTCAAATTGCTAATAAACGTGAGTTCCTTAATAAATGCTTCTTGGTCTAAACGCCATGCCGCACTAACTGAGTAGAATGTACCCCAACGAGTATCTTTGTAGAATTTACTTGAACCATCTCTACGAGCAGAGAATGATGCAAAGTATTTTTCATTGAAGTCATAGTTAACTCTTGAAAAATAACCTTCTACTCTTCTATCTCTTCTACGAGAGTCGAGATTGGTAGTTGTAGTAAAGTTTAGGAGTTCAACGTTGCCATCCAAAATCTGACCTGACCTCGAACCGTTAAGTCGGTTATCAGTTTCGTTATAGTTTTCGTGACCAACTAATACACCAATGCTATGGCTACCAAGCGATTTATTGTAGTTTAATAACTGCGAAAGGTTGTAGCTCGTAACGTTTTCAAATATATGCGTAGCTCTTCCTGATGGAGCAGCATCACCTACGATTGGGTTACCATAAGTTATGGTGTTGATATTTGTTAAATCTACACCAAGATTAGTAGTAAATTTAAAATCTTTTAAGAAGGTAATATCTGCGTAACCACGACCACCTATAACATTTCTACGGAAAAAGTTTTGATTCAATGTTGTTTCAGCAAGTGAATGACGGCCACCATACACAGGTCTATTTGGTAAGCCCAAAGCACTTAAATTACCTAAATCATATCTTTTAGTGCCGTCTTCATTCAACAAGAATGAACCAGGATTTGCAGGGTCAAAAGCATAAACAGGGTAGATTGGAGCCATACCTCTTGAAAAGAAGAATGGATTTACAAATGATGTATTACCATCAGCATCTGCTTGGTTTGATTTTGTGATGGTTGTCGAAATGTTTGAACCCACTTTAAACCAAGATTTTATTTGATTGTTTACGTTCAAACGAGCCGTGTAACGGTCATAATCCGAACGAATCAAAAATCCTTTGTCTTTTAAGTACGATAATGAAAGGAAATAATCTGACTTTTCTGATGAACCAGAGAAGTTGATGTTAAGCTCATCACGCACACCTTGACGTACCAATGGCTTTTCCCAGTTCAAATCATCAGCACTATAAATCATAGTAGCACTCGGATTCAATTTCCCATCAACTCCCACCAACTGAGCAATCGGAACGTTGAATACGTTATAGGCTGCACCAGTAGTTGAATTAACACCTATTATTCCTGCTAAGTTAGCTGAAGCGTTGGTGCTGGCTGTTGCAAGTGCAATAGGATTTGTTGCTCTGTAAGCAAAACTATTACGGTTTGCTTCCCACATCAACGGATAATACTCTGCTGCTCCAACTCTTTCATATTCTTGTAAACCTCTGCTATTAAAGCCTTTTGTGAATTTTACACTGATGTTGTTTTTGCCTTTTGCACCTTTTTTGGTTGTTACCATTACAACACCGTTGGCTGCTCTTGCACCATAAAGGGCAGTAGAAGCTGCATCTTTCAAGACCGTAATTGTTTCGATATCATCATTGTTAAGGTTGGCGATACTTGCACTGTAAGGTACACCATCAACAACATAAAGGGGGTCGTTTGAAGAAGAAATCGAGCCGAAACCTCTGATTCGGATAGCAGGAGCAGAACCTGGCTGACCACTACCCACAGTAGTCTGAACACCAGCCGAAACACCAGCAAGGGCTTGTCCGATGTTGGTAATAGGTCTTGGGCCTATTTTGTCAGCCCCAATCGTGGCTGCCGAACCTGTAAATGAGGTCTTTTTAGCTGTACCGAAAGTAGTTACTACTACCTCGCTTAGAGTTTCACTACTTGTCTCAAGGCTAATTTTGAGAGAGGTTTGATTCCCAACTGCTACTTCTTGACTTACGAAGCCAACATAACTAAATACTAAACGTGCATTGCTCGGAACACTAATTTTGAAGTTGCCATCAGCATCTGTATTTGTGCCTTTCGTAGTTCCTTTTATGGTTATAGCTACACCTGGTAAGGCTGAACCATCATCACCGATTACTTTTCCAGTAATAGATTTCTCCTGAGCCATCGACGAGAATGCCAACGAGCAAAAGAAGAAGAATTGGAGAATTCTCTTCATAAAGTTCTTAGTTTGAAGTGATTAAGTAATATTTGAATTAAAATAAGTAACAAATGTATATTAAAATTGTATTAAAACTATATTGCGAAGCAAATAATTTAGACAAAATGGCAATGTTTAACTGATAAAGTCATGGATAATAGCTTTGAAATGGTATTTTTTAGCGAAAAATAACACTGATTTTAGTGAAATATTGGGGCAAAAAAAAATCTGTAAAAGATAACTTACAGATTTTCTTGAAAAAGTACTTTTTATTTTTTTATTATTTCCAAAAACCTTCGGCAAGCATCGCTTTTTCGAGTTTTACTCCCAGTTCGTCAGAGGCTTTTACTAAAGGCAAACGGACTTCTGAACTACAAATGCCTTTTATCTCGCAACACTTTTTGATACCAACAGGATTTGATTCTACATACAATAGTGTATCAAAATCAACGAATCTTTGTTGAATTTCTGCTGCTTTATCAAAATCTCCTTTTAAAGCTGCCCAAGTTAGTTCTCCAAATTCTTTCGGGAAAGCATTAGCAATTACCGAGATAACACCACTAAAGCCCATGCTGATTGAAGTTGTCACGAGGTTGTCATCGCCCGAAAGCAATAAGAAATCGGCTGGACAACGTTTCGTTAATTCAATCGCATTTTCGATGCTACTTGCATCTTTGATACCAATAATATTTGGGTGCTTGGCCAATTCTAAAACTGTCGGGATTTGAATTTGTGTAACCGTACGCCCAGGAACATTATACAATAAAACTGGCACTGGCGAAGCATCGGCAATAGCAGTAAAGTGAGCAATCAAGCCCGCTTGTGATGGCTTATTGTAGTAAGGACAAACTGATAAAATAGCCGAAACCCCACTTAAATCAGTGTTTTTGATGGTTTCGAGAACTACTTTTGTATTATTTCCCCCCAAACCATAAACAATTGGGAGCTTCTTTGGATTATTTTCTTTTACAAATTTCAGTAAATCTGCCTTTTCTTGAGCAGTTGTGGTTGAGGTTTCGCCCGTTGTACCTTGCACAACGAAGTAATCTACGCCTCCTTCGCTCGTAGTTTCGAGCAAACGACGCAAACCATCGTAATCAATTTCGTGGTTTTGGTCAAATGGTGTAATTAGAGCGACACCTACGCCCATCAATGGATGTTCCATTATTTTATTGTTATTTTTTCGAGCCGTAAAATTCGGTAGAATATTGTATTAAAGAAAGATTATCGCCTGAAAAGTTTGCGTAAAATATTAGTTTAGTTATTTTGCCAAAGGGCTGAAATGTTGTTTTAGTTGCAAATCGTTACATATTGTTAAAGCTTTTTTTCTTAATAAAAACAACCATCTGCAACAATTTTAACCATTAACAACATTTTCAAAGCATCGACTGATAAACCAAAACTCTGAATTTACGAACGATTTCAGAATAGTGGGCGTAAGGATGCACATTTGTAAAGACCAACATTATTGTTTCTTCTTTTGGGTCGATGGTGTATTCTGAGCAGTACATTCCCCCCCAAGTAAGCGAACCAGCTGTGGCGTTATCACCGTAGTGTGACTCGGGAGTTATGATTTGCAGCCCCAAACCAAATTTATCTTGTCTGTCCCATACAAAGCTTTCACCAATTTGATTTCTGCCCATGATTTCTACCGTTGAGCGAGCTAATAATCTTTTACCGTTAAATTCGCCTTTATTGAGAATAAATTGGCATATTTTGGCATAATCTTCAACCGTACTCAATAGACCAGCTCCACCCGAAAAATAGCTTCTTTCGCCAGAAATGGCATATTTTCGGTAAGTTTCGTTGGCGTGAAGACTTAATTTGTCGTTTATGTTTCCTTTCGAGTAAAGTTCTACTAAGCGTGAAGCCTTGGCATCGGGCAAATAAAAATATGTATCGTTCATGCCGAGTGGGTCGAGTACTTTTTTGCGTAAATATTCATCAAACGACATTCCCGAAAGTACCTCAATCAATCGGCCGAGTACATCGGTGTTTAGTCCATAAACGAATTGTGTACCTGGGTCGGCGATGAGTGGGCGAGCCGCAATTTTATCTACTACATCTTTCAGAATATCTTTATCTGTTGAGCAGAAAAATGGCACTTGGAATTCAGGCAAATCTTGCAAAGCGTGTTCGTACGGAATTCCTGCCGAATGGCTCATTAGTTGCCGAATCGTGATTTCAGATTTGGCAGGACGAGTGATATATTTACTTCTGTCCTTTTCGTCATAACTTACCAAAACTCTCGGATTTTTGAAAGCAGGAATATATTTTGAGATTGGTTCGTCGAGAAAGAATTTTCCTTCTTCAAAAAGCATTAAAAGCCCAACCGTAGTAATAAGTTTTGATTGTGAAGCAATTCTGAAAATATCATCTTTTTTGAGTGGCGTTTTTGACTCAAGATTGCTATATCCGAATGCTTTATAGTGAACAATTTTTCCTTTTTTTGCTATAAGCGTAACAATATTTGGGGCAATTCCTTTGTCAATTACTTCTTGAAAATGTGCATCCAGACGCTTCAAACGCTCGCTCGAAAACCCAACTTCTTCGGGTGTTTTGGCGGTTGTGAGGTTTTGAGGGACTTGGGCTTTTATTCCTGTAATGAGAAATAAAAATATGAAGGAAAGGAGAATAGATAAATTTTTCATAGAGGAATTTCATTCAGGGTTTTGTTTTTACAAAAATAGAGTAGAAGACAAAAGACAAGAGATAAAAGATTTTATAATCTAATATCTCTTGTCTTTTGTCCGCTTCGGCGAACCGATAATTTCTCTTGTCTAATTCCGCATCAATTAGCAAGTTTCAACGACTGCCAAGTGTTTAACTGCCAGCCTTTTTTGCCGTTTTGGTTATAAACAACGGTATATTTTAAGGGTAAAATAGTTGGTTTTCCACTTGCGATACCCTGTGTAATAGCAACTTTTCCAACGACAACTGCCGCTTTACCATATACTCTAACGTTAAGTTCCTGAACTTCAATTTTATCATACACACTTTTACCGTCTTTGATAGATTGAATATAGGCTTGCTTATCGTCTTGTTTTCCACTTGAGTGCGTGTAAACCAAATCATCGGCAAAGACTTTCTCCAAAAAATCAAAATCCTTTGAAACTTGAGCTGCAAAGCGTTTGCGTTCAAGATTTTCGATTACTTCTTGAGTACTTTGTGCCAAAGCCATTTGCCCAAACATGAGCGATAAAGCTACTATTAATATTTTTTTCATTTGATAAATGTTTTAAAACTATCGACCGTAGTCTGTTGACGATCGACTAATTAAATATCAACTTTATTCATGCGTGGTACTAAAAGATGCATAATGAGCCATGCCAAAAGATATGCTCCTGCACAAATCGCAAACATGATATAATATGCTGTTTCGATTTGGTTGATACTACGGTAGTACACAAACATATTTTTTTGTACAGCCCAAGTGAGCAAAATACCGCCCAAACCACCAGCCATTCCTCCGATACCAACTACCGAACCTGTTGCTTTTTTAGGGAACATATCTGATACGGTTGTGAAAATATTTGCACTCCAAGCTTGGTGAGCCGATGCTGCGATGCCAATCACAAAAACTGCCAACCACATATTTACTCGTCCAGCCATTTGTGAGAAAATTACTGGAATTACGAATAGGGCAAAGATAAACATCGAAGTTTTGCGAGCTTTGAATACTGGCATCCCACGGTTGATAAGAGCCATTGGCAAATATCCACCACCGATACTTCCAACGGTAGAAATGATATAAACTACCGCCACCGGAACCGAAATTTCAATGAGTGAAAGTTTGTATTGGCTTTGTAGGAAATCGGGCAACCAGAAAAGATAAAACCACCAAACGGGGTCGCTGAGGAATTTACCCAAAGCAAAAGCCCAAGTCTGGCGGAAGCCCAAAAGCTTAATCCAAGGCACTTTTTCTTCGTTTTTGATATTTTCTTCTTCCTCTTTATCTGAGTGAATATAATCGTATTCTGCTTTTGTTAGTTTCTTAGAATCTTTCGGAGAAGTATAATAAACTTGCCACAAAACCAACCAAATGAAGCCAATTACGCCCGTAATGATAAAAGCCCACTGCCAACCCCAAACTACTGCAATGGCAGGAACAGTTAACGGAGCTACGATTGCTCCAATGTTTGTTCCCGAATTGAAAATACCAGTGGCCAATGCACGCTCTTTTTTAGGGAACCATTCGGCCGTAGATTTGATAGCCGCAGGAAAATTACCTGCCTCAGTAAGACCTAAACCCGCACGAGCAATCATAAACCCAAACGCCGAGTTTGCAAATGCGTGTCCGACTGCTGCCAAACTCCAAAGTCCAGTTGCCCAAGCGTATCCCTTTTTTGTCCCGAGTTTATCAACGATACTGCCCGCAATGAGCATACCGAATGAATAAAATATTTTGAAAGTAATTTCGATGTTGGCGTAGTCGCCGTCATCCCATTTGAGTTCTGTTGTGAGAACAGATTTTAACAAGCTAATTACCTGTCGGTCGAGGTAATTGACTGTTGTTGCAAAAAACACCAGAGCACAGATGGTCCAGCGGTACTTCCCGATTTTTTCCATAATTTATTTTAGGGTTGAATAATCTTTGCTGTTAGCTTTTAGCAATTAGCTTTTAGCCTTAAAAAAGATACTTAATTATACTCAATTCCTTAGCTAAAAGCTAAGTGCTAATCGCTAAAAGCCAGTGTTTAAAATCCAAAATACTCTTTTGCGTTGTTATAGCAAATATTTTGCACGATTTGACCAGTCCATTTAATATCGTTCGGAATTTCACCATTTTCGATGTCGTTTCCAAGAATATTACACAAGATACGACGGAAATATTCGTGACGGGGGAATGACAAGAAACTTCTCGAATCAGTCAACATTCCGATGAAACGGCTCAATAAGCCCATGTTTGAAAGAGCGTTGATTTGTTTTTCCATGCCATCTTTTTGGTCGAGGAACCACCAGCCTGAGCCAAACTGCACTTTTCCTGCAATCGAACCATCGTTGAAATTACCAATCATGGTAGCGATGATTTCGTTATCGGCTGGATTTAAGTTATAAATAATAGTTTTGGCCAATTGATTATATTCGTCCAAACGACCTAAAAACTTAGAAAGAGCAATGGCTTGCGAGTAATCTCCGATTGAATCCCAGCCTGTATCTGGCCCCAAAACTCTCAAGGCACGAGTATTATTATTGCGTAAGGCTCCGAGGTGAAATTGCTGTGTCCAACCCAATTCGTGGTACATTACGCCCAAAGCGTGCAAAATGGCTGATTTGAAAATCAAGGCTTCTTCCGAACTTAGGGTTTTACCAGAAATCGCTTTTTGGAATGCTGCATTGGCTTGCTCAGGCGTGAAATCAGCGGCGTAGAGTTGCTCCAAACCGTGGTCGCAGAGTTGGCAGCCATTGCTTGCAAAGAAATCGGCACGTGTACGAAGTGCTTTTAATAAATCTTCGTAAGTATTGATTTCAAAATTAACGATTGTACCGAGTTTTTGTACGTAAGTAGCAAAATTCGGGTTTTCAATCAAGATAAATTTATCAGGGCGAAACGCTGGCAACATCTTAACTTTTGCCGTCGCATCTTTGTGGTAGGCTTGGTGATACTCAAGGCTATCGAGTGGGTCATCAGTTGTGCAAACCACCTCAACATTCATTTTACCCAATAGATTTCTTACCGAATATTCGGGCGTTTGAATTTTTGCCGTGCAATCATCATAGATTTTCTGTGAAGTGGCTGGATTTAAAACTTCGTGAATACCAAAATAGCGTTGAAGTTCCAAGTGTGTCCAGTGATACAACGGATTTCTTAATGTATAAGGCACAGTTTCTGCCCATTTTTCAAATTTTTCGTAGTCAGTGGCATCGCCCGTACAAAATTTTTCGTTGATGCCGTTAGTTCGCATGGCTCTCCATTTGTAGTGGTCGCCGTAAAGCCAAACTTGCGTGATGTTACCAAATATTTTATCGCCCAAAATTTGATCAGGCGGCAAGTGATTGTGGTAATCAATGATGGGCATATCTTTCGCATACTCATGGTAGAGAGTGCGTGCGGTCTTGGTTTGTAACAGAAAATCTTCGTCTAAAAACGTCTTCATCCTTTATTTAAAAATACATTAATTTCAATTAACAAAACTATTGAGTTTATTTTATTTATTTTACTATAATGTTTCTTTTTTTAATACTATTTTGACAAAGAAAATTACCAACTGTGCTGTTTTTGTTATTTCCCGTCGATTGAGTAGTCAAATATTCTATTTTTATAGTAGATGATGTTCATTAAGACTTATCACAATGAGAGAGTATCTATTTCAAATTAATAAAAATATGAAAAAGCTATTAGTATTTATACTTATTATCTCGAATCCAGTATTTGCACAAACAATGATTCGTTTTAAGGCGAATAAGACTCAAATTGATAGCAAAAATCAAGAATTTGGCCAAATTGAACAGGATGGAGAGAACTTTATTGGAAAAACCATTATTCAATTAGGCGATATAAAAATCAATTTATCGCTTACGGAAAGTCCGATAAAAAATTATAAAAGTGTTATTTATACAGAAGGAGAAGTTTTAAGCGATGTTGAGATATTTGTAGATTGTTCGCAAACAACTAAGTATTTTATGGCTACTATCAATAAGCAATTTTATAGTTTGTTGATGCTCGAAAATGGTCATCTGAGTAGCCTTGAAAAAGCAGAAAAAGGCATTTCTATTTACAAGAAAAACACGGTGATTGAGTCACAATTAAGTGAACAAATTGATATGGATTTACCTTCAAAGATAGGTTTGGCAAATCTCAAGACAAACACTGCGAGTGGCTGCGTTGAGTTTCCGATTGGGTTTATTGTAGATTATGCTCAATACCAACGTTATGAAGGTATTGAAAATGGTAGGGCTAAATTAGAGGCTGATAATTTACTACAAATAGCTGCCGTACAGGAGCTTTATGCCCCGTATGCGTTTAATGCCCGAATTAAGTTTAAGGTTCTCGGACAAATGATTTTTGATAAAACAGGAATGTCGCTTTGGCCAGAAGATGATAAAAAAATCAATTTGGGGCAAATCATTACTTATGCGTCAACCGCTATAAAAAAGCCTTTGGAGTGGCAAAATAGTAAGTTACTCATTACGATGATAATAACAGGTGCGGACTACGAATCGCCTTATATTTATGGTAGAGGGGGAAGTAGCCCAAAAGAATCTGACTTAGGGCAAGCTATCGTGAAAGGTTTTCTGGATAAAGAAAAGTTAGTATGGATTATGGCTCATGAATTAGGCCATGTTTTTGGAGCATCACACGATGATGGCTCTATAATGGCTCCACTTTATGAAGGGCGTGGGTATAATTTTAGTTTAAAGAGTAAGGCCGAAATCAATGCTGTTTTAGATATTTTGGATACGAATAAATGGCTAAAAGTATGCCCCGAAATCTCCTTGAACTGGGATATTCAGAATGATAGTTTAGAGTTTATTTGCCGAACAAATTATGATAAATTGGGTGACTATTTTACCGTCGAATACAGCGAAAATAATGCCCAAACGTGGAACAAAGTGGCCGAAATTAAATCGAGCGAGAAATTCAAGTACCAATTTGCATTACCTTTAAAAAAAGAATACATATCGGGTCTATATTATAGAGTAAGGCAGAATGGCATAAATAATATGACCTCTGAGCCTGCCTATATTTTGCTAACGCCTACGGAAGAAGAAAACATCCCAAACCAACCAGTTGTATTTTTGGATAATACAAGTAATCAATTAATAATCAATTCTTTAGATATTGAAAATGTAAGGATTTATGATTTTTACGGAAGACAACTTTTGCATGAAAATATCACAAATGAAGAGCAAATGATTGATATTAGTACATTTTCTACGGGTATTTATATAGTCAGATTAGAAGGGAAATCGGTGTTTAGTTATAAGATTTTTAAGGCTTTATAAAAACTATCTCGGTAAGACGTTCCGCCTATTCCGCCAACACTAACAGTTTTGTTGAAGCTAATAGTACCATCGGCTTCTTTTTCTACAAATTCATTCAGCATTCCTGCGTTACCTTTTTTAGTTGCGGCTAAATAGGTAGCTGGTAAATATCTTTTACGTACAACCAGCCCGCTACAATTCAGCAACTAACAGAAAGAGAGATTGAAATCCTGCGGTTGATTGCCATGGAGTTTTCGAGTAGCGAGATTGCCGATAAGTTATTCATCAGTATTTCGACGGTTGAAACATACCGTCGAAATCTATTTCAAAAACTCAACGTAAAAAGTGCCATTGGTTTAGGGAAATACGCCATCAAACATGGGCTTTCTGACTAAACATTTACTGCAATTTCATTGATAAAACCTTGGTTTTGGAGAGTTGAAACTTCCCAAGTACCATTCAAAGAATCGACTCTCGCTTTTACATTTTTCATGCCTTTACCATCGCTTTCGTTTTTGAATGTGCCAATACCATTATCGGCAATAAGGAGTTTCACTTGGTTTTCGGTGCGGGAAAGTTTAATTCTTGCCTCAGTTGCCTTTGAGTGTTTGATGATATTGTTTATCAACTCCAAACAAATGCTGTAAAGCTCAAACTCTACTTTTTTATCCAGTTTCCCGAAGTTGTCATCAATTTGTAAATTGAATTTGATGCTTGAATTTTGGTTTACTTTCCTTACGAAATATTGCAAAGCGGCCGTAAGTCCTTGTTTTTCAAACTCTTCTGGAAGTAGATTATGTGAGAGCAGCCGTACTTCATCATAGGCATTCGATAACATCTTTTTAAGGTTTTGATAGACATCTTTTTCTTCGGTAGCGAGTTTGTTGGCATCAATGGCATCCATCGTCCAAATAAGCGACGACATCGTACTTCCTAAATTATCATGTAAATCGGCGGCTACACGTTTGCGTTCGATGGTTTGGCCTTGGAGTAGAGCGGCAGAAATTTCTGCGTTTTTATTAATCAAAGATTAATTAACATTTCTCAAACGTTTATTAGTATAAAGTACATAGACCATAGTTAAAATGCCAATTATACTTAATGTAACCCAAAACCCCCGAAGCTGATTTTGTTTGGCATTTTCAGAACGTAATTTATCAAGTTCGGCCTTTTGAAGTTTTGCAGTTTGTTCTTGTAATGCCACTTGCGATTTCATTCCTTCAATATTATTTGTCTCAATTTTCTTTTGTTCTTCCAATAAATAGAGCTGGTATCGTTCAAGAGCATCTAAAGCTACTTTATGATTTCCTAAACCTTTTTCAACTTCATAAACGAATTTGGGTAAAATGTCTTTATGTAATTCATCATAGCTAAACTCTTCTAATTGAGGTAGATAGTGTTTTGCCTCTTTGAAATTTTTCTTATTCCAGTGATAAGAAATTAACTCTTTGTATGACTCCCAATGTAAGTATTTTTCATGTGAAGAATTAACAGAGATTTTTCTGAGTGTGGGAATTATTATATTCAATGCCTCGTCTAAGCTATCAAGTTTAAGAAGAGTAAAGCCTATATTCAACTTATTACCTAAATTATTATACGGTCATTCATCTATCCAACGGCAAGAAAACGATTGTTGCTACTCCATTAAAAACCCTCGAAGCTCGTTTTCATCCTTATGATTTTTACCGAACGCACAAATCGTTTCTGGTTAATCTGGCCTATATCAAAACGTATATGCCAACACACAACAAAGTAGAAATGGTTGGTAATCAGAAGGTTTTAGTTTCACGAAGAAAAGCAAATGGATTAAAAAGGTATTTGCACCAGCAATCAAAAGACCGTTAAATCGAAAACTCTACCGATAAATCGAATTTTGAAGAAGGTTTTCGGGAAGATTATAAAATTTGGAATAATAAATCTATTAAATGAATTAGGTCTAATTATTTACAATCAATGAAAAAACTATACATAATTTTTATTGCATTATTAGGACTTCCCTTCTTTTCATTTGCTCAGGGCCGTCCAGGTATTCCAGGTGTCTTCATTAATCCTGTGGCATCTACTTGTAAAAAAACGAATGGTTTGATATTCACTGTTGCCGCTCCAGTATCTGGTGGAGCTCCAACCTCTTATGTATGGACTGTCAGTCCAATCCTTGACCATCAATCAAATCCTGTTGCAAGAATTAATGGTAGCACAACGTTCCCTCTTGAAGTTACGGGTAGCACTCAGGGCAGAACCGTTACGATTGATATTTTAGATGCTTTGGTCTATACTTCTGTAACCATTTCTGTAAAAGCTAAAAATAGTGCAGGAGAAAGTAATGCACGAACCTACACACTGGCATTGAATGAAATCCCGACAGTTCCCGTAATAAACTCAAACGTCATCAATGCAGGTTCATTTGCCACTCTTACCTCCATTGGTTGTAATGGCAAGGTTAATTGGTACGCCAATCAAGAGACAAGCTCATTACTTCAAGCAGACACCGATACTTTTAATACAAGTGTAATGTATGAAAGTAGGCTTTATTATGCTAAATGCGTTTCTGATTTTGGTTGTGTTGGGCCTGTTGGCAGAAAAATGGTAAGTGTTGTCGAGGGTACTTATGAATGGGCGGCAGATGTAATTACCAAGAACAGTGACATTCCGGGTCGAACCACTGGAGGAGCAATAGCAATTGTAAAAACTGATGCTTCGGGTAATTTTTACATAGCTGGTAACATGGTGAATGCTTATAATTATACGCATAATAACACGACAAATGTTATAAATGGCTTTCATCTTGGAGAGTCCGAACTCTTCATCATGAAATTAGACCCTAATCGAAATTTTTTATGGGGTAAATCGCTCGGTATGAAAGACTCAAATGATGGCTTTGCCGACTTAGAAATAAGTAATGACGGTTTTGTTTATCTATTGACCAGTCACGGTGCTATGGGAGACGCAGAGGGGAATTCTACTACTCCTACTGATTTTAGATATGATAACATAAATTATCAGAATATCTGGTTTAGGGGTGGCACATTGACCAAAGTGAATGCTTCGACAGGAAATGCCATTTGGGTAAAGAGTGTCAATGGGTTGGATAATGGATTCACTCGCTGGGCTGGCCCCGTTGAGGTAAATGCAACCAGAGTTTTCTCAGTTGAAGCCATGACACCCACAAGTCAAAGTTGGAACATTCCTATGCTATTTGCTGCAGAGTTAAGCACTCTAAATGCCAGTTCTAATAACCAGATTGAAACAGCTAATAAAATATGGAAACTTGGAGGTGGCATAATGACCGATTTAGAATTTAGGTATTTCGGTGATTATAAATTAATTAATAATGGTAATAGCATGATTGTAACAGGTTATGCTGGAATAGATTGGGACGTCTTTGTAATGTGCCGATTAGATAATATAAACACAAACACGCCCACAGTCGCTTGGAAAAAAGATGTTGGTAAAGGCGTACATGGCTTTACAGTTGACAATAGTGGTAATGTATATACCATAGAGTCAATAGGGTTTAGTCCTAATTCTCCAAGTTCTATTTATACATTCGCTGGCGAAAATTTTGATTTAGGATGGGGCTATTCTCATGGATTCATCAAGAAATTTAATGCCAATGGTACAGAGGCTTGGGCTTTGAAATGGGATGCTCCGAACTATATTTCGGGTGGAGCTTATGACAAGATTCTTTCGGATGGTACAAATATTTATGCCATAAGTTCTATGTCGGAGTCATTTGTTTCGATTGGCGGCAAAGTAACAGGAGGCCCCGAAGTAAACAAGTGGTTAGTAAAAGTAAAACCCGATAAAACTGTTGATTGGGTTCACAACCTTAATTTAATGGGGCAACAATTGGATATTTCGTTCTATGTAAACCCTCAAAATTTGTTTTTTTATGCAAGTAATATCAACACTACACTTGGTATATTCAATTTAGCACCGGGTTTTTCTTTTGATAATAATCCCGAAGGTGCTACGCTTATTAAGTACCGACCAATAGACAGAAGTTGTTTGCCAACCAGTCCATCAAGCATTCAAACCCAAACTGTTAATTTATGTAAAGGACAAAAAAATGTAAGTTTTTCGGTAAATAACTCTCAAAGTACATTGAAATGGTTTTACAGAGGTAAGGGGATTCCGCTAAATTCAGATACAGGAAACCAGATAAGCCTCAATATCAATGTAGATGCCACCTCAGATACACTCTACTGTGTGCCTTCAAATACTTGTGGAGCGGGGAATTATCAGAAGATTTTCTTAAACATTAATCAAAATTCACCAACAACACGGATATCTCCTGCAACTGACGTAAACTTTATCGCTAATAATACCACAAGTTTTAAAGTAGATTTTACTGGCACTCCACCATATAATTTCACAATGTCAGACGGTTCGGTCTATACAAGTACGACCAACTCAAAGATATTTGAAAAAAACGGAATCACCCAAAGTCAACTTTTTACCATCTCAAGTGTTTCTGATGCTGCTTGCCCTGCTGGTTTGAACTACGGTGAGGTTTTCATAACACTCCCAAGATGTTTAGATAAGGCCTTAAAATTATCGGATGGTTCTTTCAGGAATGTAGATGGCTATTTTTTTAACGGCGATAGAATCACGGCTTCGGGTCTGCCAGAAATGAACAACGAATGGACGGTAGCGATGTGGATTCACCCATATAATACATTGGGGTCAGGAATTTTTGGAGGAGGAGGCCTTTACATTGGTTTGGCCAATGAACATTTAGTTGTAGGCACAACAGAATTGACTAATGTTTTAATCGAAAAAAATAAATGGACACACATTGCTGTTTCACCCTACCCAACTGAAGGTAAAATATTTGTTTATAAAAATGGCATTCAAGTTGCATCGATTGCCACTAATGCCAATTATGATATGAATAATAGTGGCTTTACTATCGGCAATGATGGTGGAGCAGGCCCTTACTATAGAGGTTTAGTTGATGACGTAATCGTTTTGAATTACTCGTGGCTGATTGATGATGTAAGGAAGTTTATATTAGGTAATTTAGGAGATTACTCCTACGATTTAAAATACCGTTTAGGTTTTAACAATAACGGAACAGGTTCGGGTATAACCGTCTCAAACTTGGCTTCAAACGGAACCGCTGGCAATGCCACAACCGCTGGCCCAACAACGGCATTTCCTGATATATGTATAGTTCCACCTGCCCCAAATCCGATTACAACCAATGTTACAAACTTTTGTAAAAGTACAGTGGCAGGTTTTAGCACCGATTTTACCCAAAATACAACTTATGCTTGGAGTTATAGTGGATCTGATGTGAGTTTGTTTAGAGAATATAATACAATTAAGCTAATTTTTGGTCCAAATGCAACCTCAGGCGTACTCAGTGTTCGTGCTTACAGCCCGAGTGGTTTTAGTGCACCAGTAAATTATACAATTAATGTTGGAAATTGTAACGCCATACCTTGTTTCAAAAATTCGATAAAAATGCAGGGAACTGATAACATTGTGGTTTCTAATGCACCAGATGTCAATACAGGTGCAACTTCAATCGCCTTCTGGATGAAACCAAGCTCTTTCGATGGGAAAGGTATTATGTTTGCAAATCATAATTTTGGGAATAATTTTATAAGGTTTAGTACTACTGGTAATCTTGTTTTTGGAAGTTATCATTATTGGTATGGAGTATCTGAGATTGCTACTCAAATTCCTTTTTCAGATACTTGGCAGCATATAGCTTTGTGCTCTAACTTACCATTAAATTCTACTGATGTTTACTTGAATGGTGCATACATTCAAACAATACAAAATGCGGCCTTATTTACAACTTATGCAGGCTTAACGATTGGGAGTGATTACAGGGCTAATTCTGGATTTGATGGAGAATTAGACGAAATAACGGTTTGGGATAAACAACTTTCGGCTGCCGAAGTCAGTCAGATTTACGAGGCAAAAACCTTGACAGGATACGAAAATAGCCTCGTGATGTACTATAACTTCAATGGTATAACTGGGCAAGGTCCAAATATAGCTATTCCTAATCAGGCTGTTTCCAATTCTCAAAACTTTTCTGGAACCACAAATAGTACTACCCCAACCAACCCTATCGTTTCACTATATTCTGGAGAATCTATTACTAATTCTGTTTCGGGGGTTATCAATTCAAACAGAAAAATAGTGAGTAATAGCATCTTATATGCTCCGCCGTCAAATCAGACAAATACTATATCTACTGGTACAAATGTAGAGTACTATGCCAACAATTCTGTAATGCTTCAGCCAGGTTTTAAAACTGACGAAGGAGCTGTATTTAAAGCCCAAATCGCTGGGTGTAATTAACAGAAAAAAACAAAATATCTTATAAAATATCAAACCCAATGAAAAAACTTATCATCTCCATCCTCTGCTTTTTAGCAGCCATTCAGTTTTCGTTTGCACAGTCGAATATTGAGAAATTATTAGATAAGGCCATTGAAGAATATAGCCAAAACCCTGCTGCCGCTATTCAGAAATACGGCTCAGATGATTTTACTTTTATTAATGCCGAAGGTAATATGTTGAATAAAGCTCAAACAGTACGGGTTGCTTCGGCAGGAAAGTTGGAAGACATAAAATTTACTGATAGAAACATTAAAACTTACGGCAACATTACGATAGTAAAGGGCATCAATACCGCAAGGTGGAACATCGGCGGTACGATTATTAACTACAAAGATGCCTTCACGTACATCTATCAAATCAACGGAAACGACATCAAATGGCTTTCGGCTCAACATTCGTTGGTTACTCCTAAAGACCGTAATAAAGCTGTTTATAGAGAAATGAATCAGGCATTTAATAGGAGACAAGTTTCAGACTATGGGAAATACTACGCAGATTCTCACGAAGTAAAGGGTATCGGAAAAGGCCCGAAAGCTATTGACGAATTCTATAGGATAAATTTGAAAGGTTTTCCCGATTTGCAAATTAATGTAATCGAACTTATTGCAGAAGGAGACTTGATATTTGCCCGTTGCGAAAATACTGGCACTCATAAAGGAGATTTTAATGGAATACCGCCTACGGGTAAAACTGGAAAAATTGCCCACTGGACGGTTAATCGTTTCAATGCCGAAGGGAAAATCGTAGAAAGCTGGAATCTGAATGATAATCTATCAATGATGCAACAGTTGGGAGTAATAAAATAAATGCAAACCTTAATCAAATGTGGCGACATAACGCATGAATCAATGAAAAAAATAATTCTTACATTAGCATTTTTGTGCTTCTCATCCATTCTTTTTGCTCAGAAGTCTTTTACTATGGTTACACTCAACGGAATTTTGGAAGAGTATGGAAAAGATTCCAAAGCTTTTTTTACTAATCGTTTGTCCAATGATTTCAGATATATTAGTGCTGAGGGGACTTTTAGCAACAGAGATGAAATCGTCACTCGTGACTCTCAGAAATATTTGAAAACTGAGGTATTAGAACCCGTAATCTTTCAATCGGGCGATTTGGCTGTTGTCAGTGGTGTACACGCCTATTATGATTCGACAGATGGAACTAAGATTACTGGAAAAGTGGCCTGTACTTACACCTTTCAGCTAAGGGCTAATAAATGGATGTTTATTGCATCCCATCATACGGCAATTAAAAAATAATAAATAGCTACCTTTTTAGTTGTAGGCTATAATCACATAGAATGACGCCAAATAAGATTCATTGTTGATACCAATGGTTTACGTCAAAATACGCTAAGGGTTTTCATCTATTTTAAATCCTCCCCCAAATTAAAATAGATGAAAACTATAATTATCCGATTTATTTCCATAAATTGCTTTCATTGGAAATAAGAAAACTGCTATGTATTATCGTAAATTTCTACCTCCACCTCACCTCCTTTCGTATATAGAATGTTTCTATATATGGGAAACCGATTTCTTACATAACCCCATCCTTGTCGAATCGCCTCCGAGTGGTTTTTGTTCCATGGTTTTTAACTACCAACAGAGCTATCAAGTAATCAGTGCTAAACATCAAAGTCAATTCATCAGTACACCACAGAGTTTTATTACAGGGCAAGCCACCAAAAGTTATCAGCTGCAACTTCAAGGACAAATCGGCATGGTTGGTGTTGTTTTTAAGCCATCAGCAATTGCGAGTGTTTTCGGGCTACCGATGTATGAATTTGTGGACGAACGCCACGACCTAAGGGCGGTTTTAGGGAAAGAAATCGAAACTATTGAAGCCAAAATACAAGACTGTGTTTCGCATACTAAGAGAATTGAAGTCTTGTCAAATTACTTTTCTTTCAAATTATTGAGGGCAGAGCTAAAAAATACCAGAATTGACTATGCTGCAAATTTGATTGGCGAACAAAACGGATTAGTTAATCTATCCGAATTGATTGATGATATGTTTGTTTGCAGAAGGCAATTTGAGCGTCAGTTTTTAGTAAAAGTTGGGGTTTCGCCAAAATACTACGCACGAGTCCGAAAAATAAGCCATTTGTGTAAGGTAATTGCCTCAAAAAGATGGAATATTGATGATTGGCAAGAGTTGATTTTTCAAAATGGATATTACGACCAAGCCCATTTTATCAAAGAATTTAAAAGTTTTACAGGAAAATCTCCATCATTCTACCTAAAAAACAACATTGAATTAGCACATTTTTTGGATTCCTAAAAATGTCGCATTTCTACAATTTTCATAAATCAGAAGTTATCAATTTTGGGTATTCAATTCAATATTCAAATCATGAAGAAACTTCTATTTTTAATCACTATTGCCGCTTTGATGTTGTCGGCGTTTATCGAAAAAGAACCCGTAAGTAAACTTAACGGAGCATACATAAGAAGCGAATTTAAGTTTGGCGATATGACCGAATGGGGTAAAGACAAAGACCAAAAAGTAGTAAAGCTTTTCAAAAATGGCTATTATATGATATTTTACTACGATGACCACCGTCCAAATCGAAAGCTTTTCAACGGTGTAGGTGGAGGTACTTACGAAATCATTGATGGAAAATACCACGAAGGCCATGATTTCTATTCGTGGGATTCGACTCATATCGGACAGATAACCGTCATGGATTATAAAGTAGATGCCAACGTATATGAGCAGTATGGTAAAATAAATACTGCCAAATACAAAGATTATCAAGTAACCGAAAAACTGAGCCGAATAAAACCTACCGAACCTCTAAAAAACAACAAACTCGAAGGTGTTTGGGAAATGACCGAGGGTACTTGGGGCGGAGCAACCAAATTTGGTGAAGGAAAATACAAAGATGCCACCGTCAGAATGATTTTTCAGTATCCAAAAATGGCAGTAGTTTACTATAACCCAAAAAATAAAACCTTTGATGGGGGCGGTATTTTTAATTATCAATTTGATGGAAAAACATTTACCGAATATTGTGAAGGTTACTCGTGGGATTCTACACAAGTAGGCAAAATAGGAAAGTTTTTAATCAAGACTGATGGTAAAACATTTACCAAAACCAGCGAAAATTGGGCAGGATTTAAAGAAGTTTTCAAACGTATAAAATAAAAATAACCATGACTACCGAAACTAAAAACAACGAAACACAGTCGCTCACTCGCAAAGGTACTTGTGTAGAATTTTTCTCTGCTTATCAAGACCATGAATATGAAAGAATGGTGTCGTTGTGTACACCAGATGCCGACGTAAATTTCACGCCACTCGGCGAAAACGGAAAAGGCAAAGTAGCCGAACTGGGCAAAGGGCTTTGGGCAGCCTTGATGGATAGTTTCCCAGATATTGATAACACAATTGATACATTTGAAGAAAATGACGATGCTATCATTTGTAAGGTTTCCATATTCGGTACACAAGCGAAAGATTTTGCAGGAATCCCATCAAAAGGTTTGAGGTTCGAATCAGACCACATTTTTATCTTCCGCTTCAACGATGACGACCAAATCACTTCTGTCGAAATCAGTTGGAATCACGAGAGTTTTTGTACGCAATTAGGAAGCTAATTCAGTAAAAAGCCCAGCTTCAACTATTATTCCATCAGTGCTACACTGGTGGAATAACTTCCTATTGTCTTTACGCAAAAAATTAAGCCTTAAACTTCAACATGAAAACAAACAAAATTGCTGTGGGCGGCCGTACATCCGTAAATCCAGAAGAGGTAATAATCCTAAAGGCCGATATAAATTATACGATTATTCACTTCAAAAACGGTCAAAAATGTATGGTTGCCACCCCTCTTAAAAGCCTCGAACAACAATTTGAGCCATACAATTTTTATCGTGTTCATAAATCGTTTATGGTCAATTTAGCTTACGTAAAAACCTATTTTCAAACCAATAACAAAGTCGAGATGATAGATAACCAAAAGGCTTTGGTATCGAGACGAAAAGCCGTTGGTTTGAAAAAGTACTTGTTAGCTAACCTAACATGACCGATAATCGAAAACTATACCGATAAATCGAATTTTAAAGCCAAACTTAATAAAATACTCAATATTTGTTCAAGTAGAAATCATGAAAACAATTTACATAATACTTTCATTTCTAACACTTTGCCTTTCTGGTTTTTCTCAAAACGCAGAAAATAACGACCTAAAAGTTGTTGTTGAAAACCTAAATCGAACAAGAGACGATTTGATAAAAGTAACCGAAAATCTAACACCTGCTCAGTGGAATTTCAAGGAATCGCCTGAGCGGTGGAGCATTGCCGAAATTGTTGAGCATTTAAGTATCTGGGAAATTTTATGGAATAAAGAGTTGCAAGTAATGACTCAAAATAAACCCCAACCTGAGCTTCGAGCAACCTGCCTACCCGATAGCTATTACAAGGAGTTTATTTTGGAAGAAAAAACACACAATTCGGCTGACATAACACATCCGAGAGGCTTTATAGAAAGTAAAAACACAATTGTATGGTTTACTAAATTACGTGATATTAATATCAAGTTTGCTGAAAATCTAAAAATTGATATGAGAGATTACTTTGAGCGAACTGGCACGCCAAATCCTCGAAATATGTATAATGTATATATCTACGTTTGGGGGCATATCGACCGACATATTCGCCAAATCAACAAAGTAAAAGCACACCCAAATTACCCTAAATAATTTTTTTAAACATTTATACCTAAACACTTTTCAACCATGACACGTCAAACCTTCATTCTCATCGTTAGTATCTATGGTTTTTTGCTTGGAATAAGCATGCTTTTATTCCCTAAAATGGCACTGAGTTACTTCGCCATGAACGCTGAAGATACTTTTACCATAGGCTTAATGCAGTTTTTCGGAATTTTGCACATTGGCCATAATTATATGTCTTTTATGCTCCGTAAAACGCATGATACCACCGTAGCCAAAGCCTTTTTATTAGGTGGAGCTTTCATTCTACTTGCATCATTGGGTTTAGGGCTTTATAATGTTTACGGAAGAAACCTTCCTATGCACAGCACTGCTTGGCTCGATTGGAGTTTCTGGGGGATTTTAGGAGCTGCCAGCCTTTATTTTTGGAGTAAAGAAAAATAATATTTTTTATTCAGCATCATGAATAAGCAATTATCAGAAGAAAGAGACACATACATCAATATGTGTCTCTTTTGTAGCTCTTAACTTTTAGGAATCAAAATTACTTCACTCCCAAAGCCCATTTTGCCAAATCTTTGGCCGCACTGAAGTTTTCGTAAATCATCGGAATTCTTCGTCCGTCGGTATATTCGTTGTATAGCCACGGGTCGCCTACAATAAATACACTTCCTTTGCCTACTTTCGCCGTTGCAATGATGTTATCGCCACCTTCGCGTACAATCGTTTTGGCTGGGGCCTTCACATTGAGTGTTACTAATTCTTTGATATAAACCAATTTAGTATTTTTGAAAACTGGATTTCCCGCAGGAATATCTACACGGCCTTGTTCCCATTTTGTGCCTTGCACCATGTTTCGGCTTTTGTTCGTAAACTCAATACCAAAGGCTTTTGCCAGTTCATTAAAATGAGGAATCTCGCAGTTAGCAGTATCATTGGCCATCATAATGAGTGTTCCACCTGCTTTTACCCAATCAGAAATCACTTTAATATCTGATTTTTGAACAAAATTTGGGTTAGCCGTTTCTTTCTTGGTGTCAGGGTCAACGATGATATAAACATTTACATCTTTTAGATTTGCCGCCGTTGGGGCTGCTGAAATCGTTTTAAGTTTTGCTCCCAATTCTTGGTAAATTTGTCCCCAAACCCAAAAACCTGAGTGCATACGGTCGTCCCAAGTATAGTGGAAAGATTCTTGATTTCCGTTTAAATCTTTTCTGAATTCATTATTGAAGTAATTATCAACCGCTACGGTCTTGCCTTTGCCGAGTGAATTTTCGGCTGCGATTTCCATTTCAACACTTGCAAAAATAAATGGACCAACGCCTTTCAAATCATTTTTGCGGATTGGTTCGCTCAGATAATATTCGTAGCTACCATCACGGTAAGGTGTTCCGCCCAAACCTCCAACACTGACAGTTTTGTTGAAGCTGATTGTACCATCGGCTTCTTTTTCTACAAATTCTTTCAACATTCCTGCGTAACCTTTTTTGGCAGCGGCTAAATAAGTGGCTGGCAAATAACCTTTGCGTACACCTTTGGCGAGGGTATAAACAAACATCGCCGAACCAGAAGATTCAAAATAATTGCCTTTGCGAGTGCCTTGGGTGGTCATCTGATACCATACGCCAGATTTTGGGTCTTGGTATTTGACCAAAGCAGGAGCAAGGCGTTGCAAGTATTTGATAAGATTAGCCCTTTCGGGGTGATTTTCGGGGAAATAATCAAGTACATCGACCAAAGCCATGGCGTACCAGCCAATCGCACGACTCCAAAAATGTGGCGAAAGTCCAGTTTTTTTATCAGCCCATTTTTGTTCTTTGCTTTCGTCGTATCCATGATAAACCAATCCAGTTTTGGCATCAACGGCATATTTTTCAATCAATGCAAATTGCTTGGCAATATCATTGAAATGTTCTGGTTTATTGAAAATCTTGCTGTATTCGGCAGCGAAAGGCTCGCACATGAAAAGTCCATCAAGCCACATTTGGAATGGATAACGTTTTTTGTGCCAATAGCCCCCTTCGTTGGTTTTTGGTTGGTTTTCTATTTGTTTCCAAAGTGCATCGGCTGCTTTTTGGTACTTTTCTTTATCTGGTTGAGATTGTTGGGCAAGCATTAACAAAGCACGGCCAGTTGGTATGTTATCGAGATTGAAATCATCGTATTTGTAAGTACGAATGCTACCATCTTTTTGCACATAACGGTCTAAATCATGGCGGATATACTCAAAATATTTGCCATCACCTGTGCGATACCATACTTTTTCGAGAGCTTTGAGCATCAAACCTTGCTCGTAGTCCCATGCGGCAGGTTTTCCTTCTTTCACGGCAATCGAATCTTTATGACGTTTCATGAAAGATTCTGCCATCCAGACGGAGTATGATTGCCCCCAAACTCCTAAAGGGGAGCTAAGGATAATTAATAAGTAGAAAAATAGTTTTTTGGTATTCATTATGAAAAAAGATTTTGATTTGGATATTAATATTCCCCTTTAGGGACGGTCAGCCGCCGCTGTTAGGGGATTTATTTAGTCAACATTATCGCACTATCATTGAGAGCAAACTTGTGTTTTTTAATAAGGTTAATGATTTCTGCACCCGCAAAAATAGCTGGGCCGTAGCCGTGAGCAGCATACACATTTACTGGGCGATAGTAATAAAATGCTGGTTCGAAGCTCATTCCAGTGCCTACGCAAACGCCTTCTACTTGTCCTTTTTCGGTAACTTTGGTGGCTACGGCATTCCAACCCAATAGTGCCATTGGGCCGTAAGTGGCAGCATCGAGCCAACCTTCGTTGATTCCCTTTGCAATACAATAGGTATAAATAGCGGTTGCCGAAGTTTCTAAATAAGAATCGTTTTTATCGAGCAATTGATGCCAAAAACCTGTACCTGTTTGGTAATAAGCCAAACCTTTGGCGTGGGCTTTGTATAAAGCTAAAATTTCAGCACGCCCTTTATAATCTTTTGGTAGAATATCCAATACCTCAACCATTGTCAGAATTGCCCAGCCGTTGGCTCTTCCCCAGTGAAATTCGGGGTGAGTTTCCATGCTTTCAACCCAACCGTGCATAAAAATACCTAAATCTTTATTGAACATTCGCTTCGAAAAAAGTTGAATTTGTTTCACGGCATCATCATAATATTTAGTATTGCCCGTAAGTTTTCCCATTTGAGCAAGAGCGGGTACACCCATAAACATATCATCGAGCCAAAGTGTGTTTTTGAGTGGACGATTACGAGCCAAAGTACCATCGGCTAAACGATATTCTTTTGTGTAAATGTAATTTAGGTAATTGTCAATCAGTGGGCGAACGTTTTCTTTTACCAAACCATCTCGCATCGCTTTTATCATTGAAACCGACATTGCTCCACAATCATCTAAGGCGTGTGGGGCAATGATTTGGCGAAGTGGCATTCCTGAACTAACAGGAAATTTTGCTTTGATGATTGGCGTCAATTCGGCCAAGAAATTAAGGCGTTGCGTGGTGTATTGAGCAAAACGTGGGTCGCTGGTTGCTTTGCTGGCTGCCAACATTGCTGCATACGTAACACCCCATTCGTAGCTTGTTAGACTAAAATCACCACGATAAACGGTTGCGTTTGTATCAATTTTAGAATAATCTTTAATTTCTTCTTTAGTTGCTTTATTGATAACTCTTATTGGCGTAACGGTATCTAAATAACCGTGAATACGATTTAAAACTTGTGTAACTTCCTCTATTTTCGGACTTCCATAAGGTGTCGGATAGTCAGGTTTGGCTGTATGTAGAGCCTCCGAGTGTAGGGTAGAAGCAGGGGCTTGAACTTGGGCGTAAACAGTGTTTACAAGGAAAAAAGCTACTATTACTTTTTGAAATAAATTTGATGAAAATTGTATCATGATTTTAAGTAAAATTATCGACTGTCGTCTGCGGACTATCGACTAAATTAAGCTAAATAGAAAACATCTTTTAAATCAACACTAACAGGTGAATTATCGGGGTTTGTGTCCATAATATCGGCCATGTATGCCCACCAACGTTTCGTGACGGGGTTATGAGGAATTTGATTGAATTTTTCTAAATCTTCTACTTTCAGCGTTCCGAAAAGAGTATTAGTTTCTTCATCCAAAAAAATCGAATAGTCGCTTACGGTGGCATCTTTCAACACTTGTCCAAGTTCGGGCCATAGTTCGTCGTGGCGACGTTTGTATTCTTCTGCTTGTCCAGCGTGAAGTTTCATTTTAAATCCTAAACGGTGCATATAACTAATGATTGAATGAGCGAATGAATGTTTTATGCTTTATTGGATTGAATAATTTAGGGTCTAAAGCCTTTAAAATTAGCCCGATTTTTGTAGTAAACCAATAATTTTTATGGCTTATTTTACGCAAACGTTATCGGGAACGTTCCCGGAATGGAATTCCCGAAATGATATTTTGAGAAAAAACAATTATGGATAATGAAGGTGAATATTTTGGTAAAGAGAAGGATAGGTAAGTTGAATGTAATAATTGTACTAATAAAATAGCGTATTTTTTATATTTGTTAAGTGAGAAGACACTGGAAAGATTAATCTATGCCTAAATCATGACATATTTTCTTATCAGGTGTTATGAAATGTATTTCGAGTCCTGCCGCATCAGCAATTAGATAGTTTATGATTGATTCCATTTCAATTCTACTTATACCAGTATTTTGAGATAAGGTAGAATAGTTTAAGGAGACTATTTTTGGTGTAAAGTCCAAAACGAATGAAGGGGTAATAGTCGTTCTTAATGGTTCAAGTTTCTTTGAAATGATAGTTGTTAGGATGATTCCCAAAATAGGGGAGACAAGACTCCATTTTGTGTAATCGAAAACTATAATTAGAATTGCTGAAATAAGAAGTCCACCAAGAATTGTTATCACACCAAAATAGTTTAAAAATTTACCCCAAGATTCATTTAAGGTGAGATTAGGGACTTCTAAATTTAAGTTTTTTGAAAATTTTAGATAGAAATCTTTTCGATTTTCTTTTGGAAAAACATCATTTAAATTAGTTGAGAGCAAAAAATCTTTCTTTTGAAATTTAAAATTATCAAAGACATATTGGCGAATTTTGTAGAAAAGCGACTGAGAAATGCACTTTTCTTTATTCTGGTGGTCAAGTTTCCCCCAAACTGCATTATGCAATTCTCCAACTGTTTCTATTTCTTCAGCTTCGTGGTCTGAAATTGATATACTAAATGTTTTTTCAATTTTCACCAGTAAATCAACACTATCAAGTCCCATAATATTCTGTCAATTTTAGGGAATATACATAAAATTATTCCCGTAATCTTATAAAAGTTTTGCAAGATTACGGGAATGATTTTTGATTTACCAAACAATCTCCATTTTCTGCCCAGCAGTCAGCGAAATAGCTTTGGTTTTATTGCCCGAAATCAAGGTAGTTTTACCGCCTTTTTTCGATGAAATGATTACTTTTTTTAGCACTTTTTCGTTCCAATCAAGCGAAACTTCAAATCCACCTCTGGCACAAATTCCTTTTACTGAGCCACTTTCCCAAACGTCGGGTAGGGCAGGGAGGAGGCGAATCTCCTGTTCGTCAGATTGCACCAACATTTCGGCATAAGCGGCTGCTCCACCAAAATTACCATCAATTTGGAAAGGTGGGTGAGCATCGAAAAGATTCGGATACGTTCCGCCACCATTCATGCCTTTCGGTCTAATGGCATCAGGTTCAACATAATTCAATAATTCACGAATCATCTTGTAAGCGTGATTGCCATCTAAGAGCCTTGCCCAAAGATTAATTCTCCAACCCTTACTCCAGCCTGTTGTTTCATCTCCTTTAATTTCAAGCGTTTTGCGGCAGGCGTCGGCCAAAGCAGGGGTTTTTAGTGGCGAAATATGGTTTCCTGGGAAAAGTCCAAACAAATGAGATTGGTGGCGGTGCTGTGGTTCGGCATCTTCCCAATCATAATACCATTCTTGCAGATTGCCTTTTTTACCGATTTGATACGGATATAATTTTGCTAAAGCCGTTTCGAGTTTTGCTCTAAATTCGGCATCGGTATTTAGTATTTTCGATGCTTTGATAGTTTGTTCAAAACATTCACGAATCATGGCTAAATCGGCTGTTCCGCCGTACATGGTAGCTCCTTTATAGCCATTAGGTGCGATGTAAATATTTTCGGGAGACGTTGATGGTGAGGTGATAAGCTTACCATTTTTATCTTCTACCAACCATTCTAAACAAAACTGTGCCGCACCTTGCATGAGCGGATAAGCTTCGTTTTTCAAGAAATTTTGGTCTTTCGTAAAAATATAATGTTCCCACAGGTGTGTACTGAGCCACGCACCACCCATATTCCAGTTGGCCCAACCTGGGTCGCCATCACCAAAATCACCTACTGGATTGCTCATTGCCCAAATGTCTGAATTATGAGCAACCGCCCAGCCATTTACCCCATAAAATGTCTTGGCCGTAACTTTGCCAGTAGTGGCTACATTCTTGATAAATTTCATCATTGGCTCGTGCATTTCGCTCAAATTCGTATTTTCGGCCAGCCAATAATTTTCTTCGGCATTGATGTTGGTTGTGTAATTACTGCTCCACGGTGGACGCATGAACGGATTCCATATACCTTGTAGATTGGCTGGAACTCCCATGGTGCGTGAGCTACTGATGAGTAAATATCGGCCGTACTGAAAATAAAGAATCTCTAAGTTTTTATCTTCTTCGCCTTTGGCGTAGCGTCTGAGACGTTCGTCAGTTGGAAGATTCGGAGCAGTTGTTTTTCCTAAATCTAAACTCACACGATTGAAAAACTTCTGATAGTCAAGCAAATGAGCTTGTTTGATTTGGGTGAAAGTTTTACCAAAAGCTTTGCTTAAATTACTTGCGGCAATTGCTTGATTATTAAGGCCTTGCGTAGCGGGGTTTTTATCGAAACCATTAAAGCTTGTGGCAATCGAAACGTAGATAATGGCTTCGGTTGCACCTTTTACACCCAAAGTGCTATCAGTGCTTACAATTGAGCCGCCAGTATTTTTTATTTTTGCCAGTGTTGTGAAGCGTGTGCCTTTGTTTTCATCAAAAACAATAGGGTTCTCAACCCTTCTATAATTGGGCTCGGCTTTGATTGGTGCGTAGCCATTGGCCTGCAACGTTTGGTTAGGTGTAGAAACCTTGTATTTGAGTAAACTATTAAACTTTACATCAAATGTCAACGCTCCTTTTTGACTACTTGTGAGTTTTACGACCATGATTTGGTCAGGTTGGGAAACAAAATATTCACGAGTATATTTAACACCGTTAATTTCGTAAGTAACCTTTGAAATCGCCTGCGAGATATTCAATTCACGGTAATAGTTTGAGTAATTGGCAGTATTGGCGTGATTAATAAACATCGTTCCGAGCGGTGCATAAGACTCCGAAAATTTACCTTGCAATTTGCGTTGAAGTTGGTCGGCCAATTTATAATCTTCATTTTTGAGAGCCTCTCTGATGGCAGGTACGTTTTTATACGCATCAGGATTCATATTGGCGTTGACTGGCTCGCCCGACCAAAGTGTGGCATCATTAAGCAAGATTTTATCTGATTCTACCCCACCAAAAACGGTTGCTCCAAGTTTTCCATTTCCGAGAACGAGTGTTTCTTCAAAATGCTTAGCAGGTTGTTTGTACCAAAGTGTATTGGTTGATTGAGCGAAGGTTTCGCACGAGAGTATAAGCAAAGCCAATACTTTCAGAGACTTATTGAACATAATTGATTAAGGAGGGTTTATTTTTTGTAAAGATAAAAAAACACGTTTAAATAATCGCTTGTATTTGAAATATTACTATATTTATCTACATTTGTATATATTTGTTAAAGAATGTTAACAAGTAGAAAAATATCTGTTTTAATCTGCAACTTTGTACTACGTTTTTGCATCTTATATATGTAATCTGTTTTACGAACCATTTATCATAATTTTCGACCGTTCATCAGAAAATATGAAAAATAAAAGGTACTATGTATTGCATAATACTAAATAAAACACATATCTTTGTATTGTCAATCAGATAATGAGTTCAGACACGCTAAACGCAACACTTATGAAAAAGCTATTATTACTTCTTGCAATCACTTCAATCAGTTTCGGTTCGATGGCTATGGGTTTTCCTCAGAATACCTACGAGCAGCAACGCACATTGAGTAAGAATATCAAGCAAAAGAATTTGGTAAACGAACTCGAAAAATCAATTAAAGTAAATCTTGAAAGTATTACAAGCGTAAAAGAAGATACCAACGTACAATCGTTTGTAGAAATGTTAACGAATTATGTGGTTGAGTTTTTTTCAGAAAGATTATTTGGCAAAAGTGTAGCGAAATGCGAAATTTTGAAAGAAACTAAGAATGAATGTTTGGCAATCAAACAAGAATTTGAGTATTATTTTGTAGCATAATCTGTCGAACGAAGCGTCGTTTCGTTCGCAAAGAATTTATATACGGTTTAGTTAGGGTTTAGAAAAAGGCTTGATTCGTTTGAACCAAGCCTTTCTTATTTTTTGTGGAGCGAACATCCTGTTCGCATAATGCACAAAAAAAGTGTGATACAGTCTGAAACCATATCACACTCTCAAACAAGTTAGAAACTTATTCTACAATCAATATTGAAACAACGGATAGTTTTTCATCCAGTTGTTGATTTCGCCTCTTACATTCGCAATTTTTGTTGCGTTATCGTGGTTCATCAATACTTCATCAATCAAATCTACGATACGAATCATGTCGGCTTCTACCAAACCACGAGTGGTCATGGCTGAAGTTCCTACACGCATACCCGAAGTAGTCATGGCGGTTTTATCATCAAACGGAACCATGTTTTTGTTTACCGTAATATCTGCTTGAATCAATGAGTTTTCAGCAATTTTACCAGTTAAGTTTTTCGGACGTAAGTCAATCAACATCAAGTGATTATCTGTTCCGCCAGAAATAACTTTATAGCCACGGTTCATAAATTCTTGAGCCATTACTTTGGCATTTTTCTGAACTTGTACTTGGTAGTTATAGAAACCTTCGGTTAATGCTTCGCCAAAAGCAATTGCTTTAGCGGCTATAATATGCTCCAATGGCCCACCTTGTGTTCCTGGGAAAACACCAGAATCCAATAAAGACGACATCATTCTGATTTCGCCTTTTGGCGTTGTAATTCCGAAAGGATTTGGGAAATCATTACGCATCATGATTACACCACCACGAGTACCACGGAGGGTTTTGTGCGTAGTTGTTGTCACGATATGGCAGTGGTCGAATGGGTCATTTAATAAACCTTTCGCCACTAAACCTGCCGGGTGAGAAATATCTGCTAATAGAATAGCACCGATTGAATCGGCAATCTGACGAAGACGGATATAATCCCAGTCACGAGAATAAGCCGATGCTCCACAGATAATCATTTTTGGACGCTCACGGTGAGCAGTTTCTTCCACCTTATTCCAGTCGATTAGACCAGTTTCTTCTTCAACACCGTAGAAGAATGGTTGGAAGTACTTTCCTGAAATATTTACTGGCGAACCGTGCGAAAGGTGTCCACCGTGGGCAAGGTTAAAGCCCAAAATTTTATCACCAGGTTTCAAACATGCCACAAAAACTGCCATATTCGCCTGAGCTCCAGAGTGCGGCTGAACGTTTGCCCAAGTAAGATTAAATAATTGTTTGAGACGGTCGATAGCGATTTGCTCAACTTGGTCAACTACCTCACAACCACCATAATAGCGTTTTCCTGGAAGACCTTCAGCGTATTTATTTGTCAAAACACTACCTGCCGCTTCCATCACCTGTGGCGACACGAAGTTTTCAGAAGCAATCAGTTCGATGCCATGTAATTGGCGATTGTTTTCTTTCGTGATTAAATCAAAGATTTGCGTGTCACGAATGATGGAAGTTTCTACAGACATAATTTGGTAAATTGGTTATCAGTTATTGGTTATTGGTGTTTCCAACCAACACCAGCTTTGGAGTCATTAGATTACAAAATTAACTGATAATTAAT
Organism: Emticicia sp. W12TSBA100-4; assembly: GCF_040253585.1. Classification (NCBI taxonomy): domain Bacteria; kingdom Pseudomonadati; phylum Bacteroidota; class Cytophagia; order Cytophagales; family Leadbetterellaceae; genus Emticicia; species Emticicia sp. W12TSBA100-4. Next base: position 311,995 of record NZ_JBELAU010000008.1, on the reverse strand, counting down.
AGAAGATGAATTTTTGACAAAATAATATTTGGCAGACTTTGAATTGTTGAGGAGTTTCTTGGTAAAGTTATATTTTTAGTGTGCAGTTTGTTGTCTTCAGTTTGCAGTCAAGAATCTTTAAACTGCTCATTGAGCATTGCCCACTGAGAACTGCCTACTGAAGACTGTAAACTATCGCACAAACGTACTTTCTTTCAGCATTTTTTCTAAAACCTCACAGCTTGAAACATACGAAAGTTCGGTTTGATAACTACCTCCATTAATAATAAAGACTCGTGGGTGTGCCTTGAAAAATGCTTTTTTGTAGGCATCTGCCAATGTTTCTAAGCCAATATCAAGGCGTTTTTCGTTGATTTCGGCTTCGCTGTATTCTTGTAATGATTCTTTCTGCCAATAATTTCTCGAAATCTTTCTCTCTAAATCTGGAATATTACACTTTAGATTGGCATCTATTTGAATGCGATAAGCCTTTACTTTGCCAAATGAAAATATATTAATTGCATCATTTGAATTATTTGCGACTGCTTGACTCCTAAAACCTCCTCTGCTTGCATAAACTCTATTAATATGATGAGGCAATAATTTCCCATCTCTGACAGCCTGAGTAATTATTGAGCTAATATCGTTTTCTTTTGCTGGGAATGAACTGGAAAAAATGTCAAGAACGATACTACTATTCAGCATCGAATTATTGAAATTTTGCTCAGAGAAGTAAAATATACGTCTATCTTTTGAAGGGTTTTGGGAATCTCTACCCGAAAGCCCAATCAAATTTTCATCAGGATATCCGCTATTTTCGATGATTCTGATAATGGAATTATATACAAGGTGCTGATTTTTTGAGAATATCTCGTTATTAATTTTTCTTAAACTGTCTTGTTGGAGTTTGAGTTTTCCTGATAAATTATTAAAAAAATATAGACTATCAGTAAAGCTTATTCGGTTGATTGTTATGGTTGTATCTTTTCCATTTCTTTTGACGTTTATTGTCTGGGGAAGTGCTTGGCTCTTTTTAAAGTAATCTCTTAAATCAGCTGTGAGAGGTGTATAAATTTCTTTTGTACCGAAAGCATAAATTTTATTCAAACTATCTCTCAGTTCTCGATTGATATTGGGCTTTACCTGCTTCATTTGGCTCTCAAATTTGTTCCATGTTTTGCAAGTATCAGCCACATAATGAAAGAAAACATCTTTACGCAAACTATCCCAAGGATAACCTTTTTCTACGATTTTTTCTAAATAATCAAACATAGTTGGCATCTTGCCTACCATTGCGGCACAAATGGCGGCATTGTAATAATCTTTGGCGAAGGGCTTTTTTACATTATCGAAAGCGGCTTTATAATAATCGAGTGCTTCGTAATAATTAGTATCGACAATTGCCAATTCGGCCGAATTGATGATTGGGTGGTAGATACGAGTAAAATCGCCTTGGGCGAATAAAACCCGATAGGGGAATAAATAGATAAGTATCAGTAATAGGTTTTTCATAAATGTGGTGCGAGTCGTGTATTTGTTGAGAATAATCGTAGGAACGTCCAAATTGGACGTTCTGAGGAAAATCTATCTAAAAATAGAAAAACCTACTCAAAGTTGAGCAGGTTTTAGGAAACATTAACATTGTTTTAACAAATTCTTAGGATAAAAACTTGAGGTTCATTGCATAAAGCCCTGAGAAAATAGCGGCATTAATCAAAGCCATAACTCCAATACCCCAGCCAGCAGCTCCACCCATGATAACGATTGGAGCAATAATACCAATGGCATTGCCAGCAATATATACCCAAAAGCCCTTTTTACGGAGTCCCCATATCCAAACTGCACCTAAAATCAATAAAACACTCGAAATCAAGGTCATCACTCCCGAAGTAACTAAAGTATCTTTTTGAATGAGTTTGTTGGCTTCTTCTTGCGATTCTTCAATTTTTTCAAGGTCTTTTTCCGACATATATTTTGAAAACATATCCATTACCATTTCGTTGGCTTGTTCTTTACTTTCGATTACTTTTTCGGGAGTAAAAATATTCGGAATTGCTCCATAGAATTTGTAGGCGTTCCAGACAAGTGTTAGAACACATAAAATCGTCAGAAACATCGGACGAACGGAGGTTTGGTTTTCTTCAAATGGATTTTGCATGATTTTATATTTTAAATGACGGTTTATGAGTTTTTCGGTAGAAAGTTATTGATAACCGATAAAATGATATACAAAAATATGATTAACGGTATGGCCAAGAATTTTAAACTCACGAGTAAAATTACAGAAAGAATCAGAAAAATGTATTTGATTTGATTAGATTTCCAAGCAAAACTCTTGAATTTGAGTGCAAATAATGGTATTTCTGAAATTAGTAAATAACTCATAATGAGCGTGTAACTAATTAAGAATGTAGAGTTAAGAATTAAGAATTTGTATTCGGGATTAAATTCTAAAATCAATGGAAACGAAGCCACCACAAAAGCATTGGCGGGTGTAGGAACACCAATAAATGAATCGGACTGACGGGTATCAATGTTGAACTTGGCCAGACGCAAACATGAAAAAAGTGCCAAAATAAATGCCACATAAGCCAAAGTAGGCAAATGTGTTTGTGATAAAAGATTTGATGGAATTAAATCAGATAAAACGGTATTTTGGGTTGTTGTAATCTGAATCAATTTGGCAAGAATAAACGAAGGCAAAACGCCAAACGTAACCATATCGGCCAACGAATCGAGTTGTTTACCAATTTCAGAATGCTGTTTGAGTAAACGAGCCACAAATCCATCTAAGAAGTCGAGCACTCCTGCTATAAATATCAAATAAGAAGCCCAAAGCAGATTTCCTTCAAAAACAAAAACGATACCCAAGCAACCACAAAGTAGATTGCCGAGTGTCATTATATTTGGAATAGTAAATAATTTCATAAGATTGTAGAACAAGTTTCTAACTTGTTCGATTACGTCAATAAATTTATACAGAGAACAACTCACAAAATTGTTCTACAAAAAAGGATTTGTCTTACGTTCGTAGCCGATAGTCGTTGGGTCGCCATGACCAGAATAAACCTTATAATCATCATCAAGCGTCAGAAACTGCGTTTCTATGCTATGAATCAATGCTTCGTGGCTGCAGAATGGAAAATCGGTTCTGCCAACGCTTCCTCTGAAAAGTACATCGCCACCAATCACAAATTTTTGAGTATGATTCACAAAAGCTAAATGTCCAGGAGCATGACCTGGCACAAATCTGATTTCAAGTTCCGAATTTCCGAAGAAAATTTTATCATTTTCATCAATAAAATCATCGGCTTCAACTGGTTCGTAGCCTCTTATTCCCCACATTCGGCAGCGGTTTTCTACATCAGCCAAAATCGGAATTTCGTTTTTGTGAATCAGCATCTGCACGCCGAATTTACGCTTCACATAAGCAGCTCCAAAAACATGGTCGAGGTGACAATGTGTTTGCAATAACTGTTTTACTACCAAACGATTATCGGCAATAAAATCGGCCAGTTCTTCTTTTTCGTATTGTGCCAAACAGCCAGCATCAATAATGACGGCTTCGTGAGTTTCGTCCCACAAAATATATGTATTTTCCGCAATCGGCGAGAATGTAAAGAAATGTATGTTTATCATAAATGATTAGTCAACGATCGATGGACGATAGTCCACAGGTTTTTACTTATTTGTTTTTTCTATCGACTATTGTCTATCGACAGTCGACTATATCACAAAAGTAAAAAAATAGTGGGCTTTTTGTGTAAATCGGGTTTAGATTTTCGCCAGTCTTTCACTCTTAGCGTTTTGATGAACTCGTCTTGGTCAGTTACGTTGCAGGCGATACATAGTAAAGTTTCGGGGTTGAGGTTTTGCAAAACATCTTCCAGTAGTTGATTATTGCGGAAAGGTGTTTCCATAAAAATCTGCGTTTGGTGTTTTTTCTTGGCCAATTGCTCTAAATCTTTCAAGACTTTTATTCGTGCTGATTTATCAATCGGAAGGTAGCCATTGAACGTAAAACTCTGCCCGTTGAAACCGGAAGCCATCAAAGCCATGAGAATCGAACTTGGACCCACCAATGGTACAACTTTATGCCCGAGTTGGTGAGCAAAACCTACGGCAACCGCTCCAGGGTCGGCCACACCTGGGCAACCTGCTTCGCTAATGATACCCGCATTGGTTTTTAGTTTTTTGAGCTGAGCAAGGGTTTGGTCGTGGGGTGTATCTTTGTTTAGTTCATAAAACGTAATATCATCAATTACTTTATTGAGCTTTAGGCTACTAATAAATCGTCGAGCGGTGCGGAGTTCTTCCACAAAAAATACATTCAATTCGCTCACGACTGCCTTTATTTGGGGTGGTAAAACGGTTTCTTGCGTGTCGGGTGCGAGAATGGTAGGTATCAGAAAAAGGGTCATAGTTTGTTTAGTTCAGCTTCAATTTCTTCGATGCTTGGAAGGCTTCCTTTGAGTTTTTCGGGTAAAATTTTCCTTAAATCATATTCTGAGATGCCAATTGGTTTTTCAATGCCTCTGAGAGCGTATTCGGCTTCTAAATTATCTTTCGTTTTGCAGATGATTATTCCAATCGTTGGTTGGTCGGTTTCATGTTTTAGCTTTTCATCAACAACATTCAAATAGAAGTTGAGTTTTCCTGCAAATTCGGGTTGAAATTCAACAACCTTTAGCTCAATAACCACAAAACACCTGAGTTTGAGGTGATAAAAAAGCAAATCAATAAAATATTCTTTTTCACCTAAATAGATAGGATATTGCTTGCCAACAAACGAAAAGCCAGCACCTAATTCGAGCAAAAATTCAGTAATTTGCTGAATGAGGGCTTTTTCTAAATCTCGCTCATTATACTTTTCGGTTAATTGAAGAAAATCAAATTGATATGGGTCTTTCAGCAATTGATTGGCGAGGTCAGACTGAGATTGTGGCAAAGTGGCAATAAAATTATTGACAGCTTTACCCTGTCTTTCGTATAAATTACTTTCAATTTGATGCAATAAAATACTTCTACTCCAATTATTTTCAATTGTTTTTTGAATGTAAAATATCGCTTCTTGGGTATTTTTTATTTTTTGAATAATTACAATATGATGTCCCCAAGGAATCTTAAATAATTCATTATCTAATTGCAAAGCAGCTTGTTGACTTTTTATAAGTTGTTGATTATTAGTGGTTTCAAATTCGTCAACAAGTTGTTGGCGAATTTGATTAGAATTATAAAAGAGAAAAAATTGCTTACAATACTTTAGATTAGACACTGAAAATCCACCAATATTAGGAAACTCAGCTTTTAAGTCTTTGCTAAGTTGGTCAATAAATCCACTTCCCCATTTGGCGGTTTCTTGCTTCTCTACAATTTGCTGACCCAGTTCCCAATAAAGTTGAATCAACTCTCTATTAACAGCCAGCGATGCTTTTATTTGACTTTGTTGAATCTTGATTTTTAGTCCAAAAAGCCAGCTTTTATAATCAATATTACTTATTTCACTATTCATCATAGATAATTTTGTTTCTGGAATGCTGATTTTAAAAACCAGTTTTATCAAAACCATTCTACAATATTATGTATTTTTACGACGGTTTACAAAATCATCAATTCTACCATGTCTGAAATAAAACTTACACAATATAGCCACGGCTCTGGCTGCGGATGCAAAATTTCCCCGAAAGTTCTTGACCAAATCTTACACACAATTACGCCACAAAATACTTTTTCGAACCTTTTGGTGGGAAATAAAGATAAAGACGATGCCGCAGTTTTTGATTTAGGCAATGGCGAAGCCATTATCAGTACGACTGACTTTTTTATGCCAATCGTTGACGATGCCTTTGATTTTGGTCGAATCGCTTCGACCAATGCTTTGAGCGATATTTATGCAATGGGTGGAGAACCAATGATGGCGATTGCCATTTTAGGTTGGCCGATTGATACAATTCCTGCCGAAATTGCTCAGAAAGTGTTGGATGGAAGTCGTGCGACTTGCACAGCCGCCAATATTCCGTTGGCAGGTGGACATAGCATTGATAGTCCCGAGCCATTTTTTGGTTTGGCCGTAACTGGAAAAGTAAAAATTGAGCATCTAAAACAAAATTCAACTGCTACCGAAGGATGTTTATTATACCTCACAAAACCGCTCGGTGTTGGCCTTTTGGCAACGGCTCAGAAAATGGGGATTTCAAACCCAGAATATTTGCAAGTGGCTGTTAATCAGATGGCTACGCTCAATAAAGTAGGGGCAGATTTAGGAAAACTTTCAGAAGTAAAAGCCATGACTGATGTAACAGGTTTCGGACTTTTAGGACATTTGGTAGAAATGTGCGAAGGAAGCAATCTAAGTGCTGAAATCTCCTACGAAAAAGTGCCGAAAATGCCCGAAGCGAATGATTATTTATATCCGTTTTGTGCTCCCAAAGGCTGTAATACCAACTGGGAAAGTTATGGTGAAAAAGTTTCGGCCATCAATGATACTCAAAGGATTTTATTGGCTGACCCACAAACCAGCGGCGGACTTCTGATTGCCGTAGAACCAGCAGGAAAAGAAGCATTAGAACGAATTTTGCAAGAAAATGGCATTTCGGCTGAGCCTTTCGGACAAATGATTGCTAAAACTGAGAAAAGTATCAATGTGATTTAATTACCCAATTTTTTATTCATAGCGATGGGTTTGCAAACCCATCGCTATGGAATTTGAGAACAAAACATCGACCATATAAATGCAAAACATCAACCGTCGCAAATTTATTCAGCAAAGTACATTGGCTGGTATGGGTTTATTGATTCAAACCAAAGGTTTCGCACAAGAATTTCCAAGTGTGAGGGTTTCGGCCGACAAACGAAATTTCAGTAGCCCCGCTATCGAAGCGACCATTAGCCGCATGAAAACTCAGATTAAAGACCCTGAGTTGGCGTGGTTGTTTGAAAACTGTTTTCCGAATACACTTGACACAACAGTTCATTTCAAAAAGAAAGGCGACCGTCCCGATACTTTTGTGATTACGGGTGACATTCACGCCATGTGGTTGCGAGATAGCACTGCACAAGTAACACCGTATTTGAGTTTGATGAAAGAAGATGCCGCTCTGCAACAACTCATTGCGGGGGTAATCAACCGCCAAACCGAATGTATTTTGATTGACCCTTACGCCAATGCGTTTAATGATGGTGCTGGAAAATCAGAATGGATGAGTGACCATACCGACATGAAACCCGAACTCCACGAACGTAAATGGGAACTTGACTCGCTTTGCTACACAGTTCGTTTGGCTTATAATTATTGGAAATTAACAAACGATATAAGTGTTTTTGATGAAAAATGGCTGAAAGCTGCCCAAAGTATTATTGCCACTTGTCGAGAACAACAACGTTTCAATGGTGTAGGAAAATACCGTTTCGGACGAACAACTTCTTGGTCAACTGATACTGTTCCAGGTAATGGATTAGGCAATGTAACCAAACCTAATGGCTTGATTCACAGTATTTTCCGCCCGTCGGACGATGCCACGGTTTATCCGTTTTTGATTCCTGCTAATTTGTTTGCCGTAGTTTCGTTCCGACAAATAGCTGAGATTGCAACAAAAGTTTATAAAAATGCAGGTTTTGCCAAGGAATGTCAAGATTTTGCGAATGAAGTAGATGCCGCCATTAAAAAACATGCTGTTATTTCGCACCCAAAATTTGGTAAAATCTACGCCATGGAAGTAGATGGTTTCGGGAATTGTTTACTGCAAGACGATGCCAACGTACCGAATCTGATGAGTTTGCCGTATTTGGGTGCAGTAAAAGCTACCGACCCAATTTACCAAAATACTCGCCGATTTGTGTTGAGCGACTCGAACCCGTATTTCTTTAAAGGAAAAGCGGCAGAAGGAGTTGGTAGTCCACATACATTGGTTAATCAGATTTGGCCATTGAGCATTATTATGCGAGCTATGACCTCGACCGATGATAAAGAGATTTTGCAACAACTCAAATTTCTGAAAAATACGCACGCCAATACGGGTTTCATGCACGAGTCATTTGATAAAGATGATGCTGCTAAATTCACAAGAAAATGGTTTGCGTGGGCCAATACACTTTTTGGTGAAATGATATTGAAAGTTGCCAAAGAACGCCCACATTTATTGAAAAACATGCTTTGATTGTAGGGCAGATTTGTAATTTGGCAATTTTATTTTTGCTCTCCGAAGTCGGAGACTTCGGAGTAGTGTTAGCTGTTCTCTGAACAGCAGTATTTGGATACGTCGTTCAGAGAACGACATTCACACCTATGAAGTCACAGACTTCGCAGAGCGTTTTTAGCACTAATTAATTTAGAAACATTATTATCCCAAGCTGTAAAACAATGAAAATATTAAAGATAGCCATCTTAAAAGATGATTTTGATGAGATTTTGAGTGGAGAAAAAAACGAAGTATATCAAGATTTTATACCTTTTTGGGAAGAACAACTATTGATAAATGACAAAGAAGGAGTCCGATTCAGAGAATATGATGCTGTGGAGTTTAGAAATGGATTTGAAGCAAATGTTCCGATAATACTAATAGAATGGAAAGGCACAGAACTCGAACTTTTTGATGAAGCACCAAGAGGCTCGAAAGACCCAGAAGATTATTATTTTGTAATCAATTTAGGTAAAATCATTGAAACCAAAAATTGCTGATGAATTATGAATCGAAAACGCTTGTGTTTGTCTTGTACCGAAATAGATGCACGTAAATAAATGGCAATAACTAAGACAGTCTGATTACAAAGAAATTATAGTCTCATTTTCAGAATCGGATAAGGTTTGTTACAGCCATCGAGTGGTGTACGTTCGTATTGTACAAAACCTAAGTTTTGATAGAAACAAACTGCATTTGTATTATCTTCGTTTACATCAACTTCATTGACTTTGAGTTGCTCAATGGCAAACTTTGTCATTGATTTCCCTAATCCTTTACCTATATAATCGGGTTTCAGAAATAGCATTTCGAGTTTTTGTTCGGCTATTCCCATAAATCCAATAAGCTGATTTTTATCAGAAAAAGCACAATAAACCTCAAATTCATTGAAATTTATATCTTTTACTAACGATTTGTAAAATTCTATATCTGTTTCGCTCAAAAAAAGATGCGTTGCTCTGACCGAACTTTCCCAAACCTCAATTATCTCATTGCGGAAGCTATTTTCGTAAGGCTTTAAATTCATGATTTTTATTCAAGAATCATTTTATAAACATTGGTTTCTCGTTTATTGAAACCCACTCTTGGATAGAGTTTATTGGCTGCAATTCGGCTTGGGTGTGAGGTGAGCATCAATAAACTTACATTTTTCGATTTCACAAACTCAATAGCGTGCTGCACCAGTTTTTCGCCAATTCCTTGTCCACGAAAAGTATCATCTACTACTACATCTTCAACCCACGCCTTTTTGCCAGTTGGACTGTAATACATTCCTACGGTTAACATCCCCATTATGTGTTCTACCTCATCAAAAGCTAAAAACAAATGGCTGTTTTCGGATTCTACAAGAGCCGTAAGAGTCTCATTAGAAGCCGTATAGGGCGTGGTTACGAGCAAGTCAATGAAATGTTGAATGGCTGTTTGTATGGTTGGTGTAAGGGTGGTTATCTCTTTGATTATCATTGGGTATCTATTTTTCAAATATATAAACTTTTGCATTAGCGGGACTACCGAAACTTTTGCCTTTGAAACCCCTCCTTTTTAACTCTTTTTGCAAATATATCATCACAAATCCATGACTCACCACAAGCGTTTGTTTTTCTTCTTGTAATAATAGTTCATCAACAAATGCTTTAATCGTATTTCTAAATTTTTTCAGCGTATCGTTTTCAGAAGAAGATTTAATACGAATGATTATTGCCCAAACGATAAAAGGAAGTTTTAGATTACTATTGAGTAAAGGAGAAACCGCTAATTCTTTTAGTTCATTGAGTATTTCAATCTCTCCGTCGAAAATAGATTTTGCGGTTGTCATGGCTCTTGGAAGTGGACTACTAAAACATCTTTCCCAATTTACATTTTTCAAATCTACTGCTTGATGCTCTACATCTGCCAAATCGTATCCCGAAAACCATTCGATAACTTCAGAAGTAGTTAGTAATATTTTTTCTGGGGCTTTATGCTTTACTTTAAAATGTCTGACTAATCCAATTTTCATTTCAAGATGGATATAATTGTTTGAGAGAATTCACCGAAATATCAATCAACTCATTAAGTATATCGAGGTTAATATCAGCGAGTTTCTTTACATAAATACAGCCTTTTCCTGATTTAGTTTTGCCCAGTTTTTGCAATAAATTCTCTCTCCGTTCGGCTGGTAAATGCAGATACAAAGAAATGGCTGTAGCTCGTGGCGAAAATGCTACCAATGGAGCGTCGCCTTCATGCCCGCTGGCATATTTATAATGATAACTTCCGAAACCAATGATACTTGGTCCCCACATTTTAGGTTCAAGATTTGTTTGATTTTGGAAAATCTCAACTAACCGAAAGCCATCGTTGCGTTTGATTTCGTCAGTGATTTGATTAATAAAATCGCTAATGCTTGCGTTTGTTTCGGTGGTTTTATTGGTTGCCATAGTAAATTTTATTTTGCCTTCTAAATAAACAAAAAACCTCTGTATATCAAAATATACAGAGGTTTTCAAGATATTTTAATGATTGAAGAAAGAATAAATTTGCTTTTCTGTGGACGGTTGACTGAAAACTGCCGACTAATTTTATTCCCAATCTTTCACTTTTTCAATTGCAGCAATCTGAACGTTTACGATTTCATTGGTTTTCTGATTTATTAAAAATGCCACAATTTGACAATTTTCTTTTACCTTAATGCTATTTGGAAGCGTAATTTTGAATAGTTTCTTGTAAAGTTTACTGTTTTTGGTAGCTGCGGTTGGGATATTTAAACCTCCAATCAAAGGAGCGATTGCATCACGAGCAACGTTTTCGTGCAGAATATTATCAATCATTGACGGCAAAGTATAGGCTTCATATTTCTGAAAAAGGGTATTTCGGCTTGCATAATTTGCCTGTGGAAAGCCAGAAACTTTATCTTCTACCAAATAAATCCCCAAACCATAGGTGTCATCCGCAACGGTATTTACCTTTACATGACTCAAAACCGTGAGTTCGTTTCCAGTTAGATTACTTTCTATGGCAATTCCTGCCGCAACTTTCTCGGTTTTTAGTAAATCATTGACATTTGCGGCCCAATCGCTCTCACCAATGATAAATGTACTTCCCACAATCGACTTTCTACGATTTACCATGCCTGAAGGCCAAGCAGGATGCCCATATTTATTTTTCAGTGGATTATAAATTTTATCTTTATCGGCCGTCATTTCATCATTATAATGAATCTCAACGCTTATCACTCTCGAATTTGCAGTCAGCTTTTTAGAGGTTTCTTTGGCCAACGGACACCAACCGCACCAAGTGCCAGAGTGCTCTTCGAGTAAGATTTTTTTTGTGAAATCTTGTGGAGTTGTGCTCGAAATCATACTTATATAATCATATTTACAGCTACAATCATCTTCGGTGGCGGTTGATTTAAAATTGGTAGCAACGGCATCTGTACAACCAATATTTGGGTCGGTCGAAACGGGTTCGGTTATAACAATAGGTTCTGGCTCGGAGGCAGTTTCTTTGGTACATTGCACGAACACAAACGTGCTAAAAACAAAGACAATCGCCTTGAGAAGTGTTTTATTCATCGTGATGTATTTTCCTGAAACAATTACAAAAATCATGCCTTACAATCTTTGGCATTAGAATTGCGTTTTTATTTATAAATGAAACTTATGAATCGAGGTTCAAAGCCACAAAGGCACAGAGGCACAAAGACAAACCCAAATAAGTTAAGGAATATAAATGCCAAAGTTCTTAAAACTATGTGTCTTTGTGCCTTTGCTACTCTGCACCTTCTCAACACTTTCGCTCAAAAATCGCTACCCGATGTTTCAATAAAAGACCTAAAAGGCCAGTCGATTTCTACAAAACAATTTGGTGAAGCCTCTCAACCAACAGTCATTAGTTTTTGGGCTACTTGGTGTAAGCCTTGTTTGCAAGAAATCAATGCCATCAACGAAAATTTAGAAGATTGGAAAGCCGAAAAAAAAGTCAGATTTATTGCTATTTCAGTTGATGATAGTCGAAGTAAAGGGCGTGTGCCGACGTTTGTAAACAGTAAAAAATGGCAGTTTGAAGTGTATATTGATGAAAATGGCGATTTTCAACGAGCTTTGAATGTACTTAACGTACCGCATACGTTTGTGTTAGATGCCCAAGGTAAAATCATTTATCAGCACACTTCTTACGCTTCGGGCGATGAAGAAGCTTACATCGAAGCTATCCGAAAAATTAAATGAGAAAGTATTACTGTTTTAGACTAAAGTCTGATAATGTTTGTTTGAAGTACCGTCAGATAGAGCAGACAGGTTCGCCCAAGACGGCAATGAATAATATTTCCACTATTCTTTCGATTTTTCTTTTCATAATTTCCCCATCGAGGATTTGGGGGCAGTCATTTTCTGGAAGCATCCAATCTGATTTTCAGCGATATACCAATGATAATTCACTGATTTATGAACAATTAGATTCAAAAATAGCCTCAAATAATTACCTTACATTACAAGCACAATATCGTAAATTTAGAGCAGGAGCGAGGTTTGAAGCATACCTTCCTCCCTTGTTGGGTTATCCATTAAATTTGGAAGGACGAGGATTAGTTAATAAATTTTTGACCTACCAAAACAAAAAAATCACGGCAACGGTAGGCAATTTTTATGAACAATTTGGTAGTGGAATGATTCTCCGAACACAAGAACAACGCTTTTTGGGTATGGATACTTCGCTCGATGGTTTTCAACTAAAAGCCAATCCAACTAAAAATTATACAATAAAATTGATAGGTGGTAAACAAAGATTGGGTTTTAAGCATGCCGACGGATTGGTAATTGGGCTTGATAATGATTTTAAATTTAGTAAAGATTCGGCCACCAATCAATGGAGCGGGGGACTCAGTTTTGTAAACAAAAACGAACCTTATGATGGTATTCTGACAAGCGTAAAACCCAACGTTTGGACAGTTGGTGGAAGATTAAATTTTCAGAGAAATAATTTTAGTTTTTCGACGGAATACGTCACGAAATCGGCTGATGGGACGCCAGCCAATCGCTACATTACGCATCGAGGTTCGGCTTTATTGATAAATAGTAATCTGGATTTCGATAAACTTTCGTTGGCGTTAAATCTCAAACGTATTGATAATTTCGATTTCCGCAGTCAACGCTCCGAAACCCTCAATAATGCACTACTAAGTTTTATTCCTGCCACAACCAAACAACATTCTTATCGACTGCTGACGCTTTATCCGTACGCCTCGCAAGTGATGGGCGAAGTTGGCGGACAGCTTGATGCCATTTATACATTTAAAAACGATGCTACGCTTTCGCTCAATTTTGCGGCACTCAATGCTCTGAATAAAAAAACAATTGAAGGCGAAGAAGGTTATAAGAGTAGTTTTTTTGAAATTGGAAAAGAAAGATATTACCGAGATTTGAATATAGAATTTGAGAAAAAATGGTCGAAGAAGTTTAAGACCAACATCGTTTTCGTTTATCTCAATTATAACAAAGGACAGATTTTGGGTACTTATCAAGAAATGGTAAAATCTTATACTTTTATTTTTGACGGAACTGTCAAGTTCTTGAAAAAGAAGGCTTTACGTTTTGAATTACAGCATTTAGCCACCAAGCAAGACAAAGGAAACTGGGCCATGAGTTTGGTAGAATACAGTGTTTCTCCCAAATATTTTTTTTATATTTCTGATGAAATCAATTATGGTAGCTTTAGCTTTGAAAAAGTAACGCATTACCCAAATATTGGTTCGGCTTTTAGCTATAAAAGTCACCGATTATCACTTGGCTACGGTCGTCAGCGTGAAGGGCTTTTGTGTGTGGGCGGTATTTGTCGGCTTACGCCTGCTTATACGGGTTTTAGTGCATCACTTACGAGTAGTTTTTGAGTTTTAAACACCAGAAATCCGATGAAAATACTCAGACTTTTACCAATTTTACTGTTATTTTTCGAGTCTTTTGGGCAAAGAATGATTAGCCTTAGTATGGAAAAAGTGAGCTTTTCTCCGAGTTTTTCCATCAATAGTGTAGTTGATGTTCGACCACAACGAGAAAACATTGGAAGTGTTTTTTTATCAGCTACACAAAAAGAATCGATTAGTTTTAAAGGTGGAATTGAGCCTACAATTAAGAAATTTCTTACGCAATCGTTGCCAAACAAAGAAACCCAACTTTCGCTTAGATACCGAATTCTTGATTTAAAAATAAGTGAAACAAAACTGCCAAACGGCAATTTTTCGGGACAAGTACAGTTAAAGGTTGCTTTTGACCGAATCGGTAAGAAAGACACGATTTCGCTCACTGAAACTACCACCAGTACCTCATTTTTACGCTCAGATCCCCAAATGCCCAGTGGGAAATACGAGACTATTTTAGCTTCTTTATTTATCAAGTCACTCGAATATTTTGATAAATGGCTCACCCTCAACGGGAGCAAACACGAAGCACTTATTAAAGGCGTTAAAATTGTTTTTCTTCCCGAAACAGATGTAAACGATAACGACACGATTTATCATCATACCCGGAAAGTTACGTGGGATGATTTCAGAGGAAAACCAACAAACACTCGCTATGGAGCTGCTATCTTTGCCAACTTTGCTTATGGGGCAAGTTTTCAGGTAATTGACGGCTATATTGTGGCCAAAGTTTCAACAAAAACTTACATGGTGAGAGGGATGTCTTGGGTTTTGCCAAGTTCTCTAAACGATTATGCTTTGGCTCACGAACAACTACATTTTGATATTGCCAGAGTAGTAACCGAGCGTTTCAAAAAGAAAATTGCTGCCATGAAAGCAGATTTGATTATTGATTTGAATAGTATGATTCAATACGAATATTTGGAATCTTATCGAGAAATGAATCTGCTTCAAAAGCAATATGATGCCGAAACCAATCACAGTCTTTTTCGTCAAGGGCAAGCAGAGTGGGAATCAAAAGTAAGAAAATGGCTGAGTGAAAAGAGTAGTTAAGGCAGCAAATTTCTTTTAATAATTCAAAACTCATGTTGTTTTAAGAAAGATTTAAGAAAATGACTATATTTGTGGTCATTTTTTAACAAAATACAGTATTTACTGATGCGAAACCTTGTTTTGTCTGTTGTTTTATTATTCATTAATCTTGCTGGATTTGCCCAAATTACAATTAACCTGCCATTAACAAGAAGTGTCTTCCAAAGAGATAATAATAACACTTCAAGTGTCTATATATCAGGAATTTATGAGGGAGTTGTCGAGAAAATAGAAGCAAGGCTCGTGCCTATAAAAGCGGGACAAGGCGTAGCTACTGATTGGACTATAATAAAAGATAAACCACAAAATGGCTCATTTATAGGCTCAATAAAAGGTTCGGGTGGCTGGTATCAGCTACAAGTGAGAAGCTGGAAAAACGGTGCCGTTGTTGCTCAATCTTCAGTCGAAAAAGTTGGTATTGGTGAAGTGTTTTTGATTGCTGGTCAATCAAATGCTGAAGGAAAAAGAAATTTTGGAGAAAAAGCCTCTGTCGATGACCGTGTAAATTGTTTTGATTATCAAAAGATAGACTTTTTAGACGAAATCCCTCCATTTCAAAGTTTTTCTCACATCGAACGAACGTCATTTATTGCTCCACGTGGTCAAGGTGCTTGGTGTTGGGGTGAATTAGGCGATTTACTGGCCAAACGCCTCAATGTGCCGATTATGTTTTTCAATGCTGCTTACGAAGGTACGAGTATTGAAAATTGGTACAGTAGCTCGATTGGGGTTTCTACCAAACATCCATTTTTTCAGTTTACATTCCCTCGTGAAACACCTTATTCTTATTTACGAATTTCTTTACAATATTATATTTCTCAGTTAGGACTCCGTTCGGTTTTGTGGGATCAAGGAGAAGCTGAATCAGAACTCAATACTACACAAGAGTATTATGTAACGGCTCTTAAAAAAATCATCGAGAAAAGCCGAACAGAAACGGGTAAAAAAATAAATTGGATGGTTTCTCGCTCTTCTTTATTCAAAACTAACCAAACATATCCAACCGTAATCAATGCACAGAATAGTGTGATTAATCCTGCGGATTTTATCTTTGAAGGGCCATTTACTGATTCTATTCAAGTTCCTCGACCAGAGGGTGTTCATTTTACAGATGCTGGTATTTCAGATTTGGCAAAGGCTTGGGATACAAAAATGACAAATCGTTTTTTTACTCAATCAACGCCATTTTTACCTTCACCAATTGTTTCTTTAAATGCTTCTTGCCAAGTAATTGATAAAGTTACGCTGAGTTTACCCACTTCATATAGTTCACATAAATGGTCAAATAATACAACTGCTACAACGCTTTCGGCATCAGAAGGCGTATTTAGCGGAACAGTACGTGACCAAACAGGTAACTATTTCTTTACCGCTACTATTGATGTAAAAAAAGTATTTCCTTCCACAATACCTTTTGCTTATGCAAAGCAAAGTCCTTTTTTCTGTGAAGGAACAAGTACAGATTTATTGACCGACAGCCCCGATTATACTTCTTTTCTGTGGAATACTGGCGAAACTCAAAAACAGATAACTGTAAAAAATACAGGATCATATAGTGTGCGAGGAATTAATACTTCTGGTTGTGCTTCGCCTGAATCAAATATCATTCAAGCCCAAATGCTTGCATTACCAGGCAAACCTGTGATTTATCAGAGCGATGTCGCAGTATGTGAAGGAAATACGATTACTCTGGCATCTACAAGTATAGCAGAAAGTGTTTGGAGCACTAACCAAAATGCTCCTGTTATTACGTTAGGAAATGCAGGAGATTATAGAGTGACTGTTCGACAAAAGGATAGAAATGGATGCTTTTCGGTTGAATCTGAGCCTGCAATTTTTTCAATAAAACCTCGCCCAGAAACCCCCGAAATTACCCAAGTTGGTGCATTCACTTTACAAGCAAAACAAAAAACGGAAGTTAGCGATTTGACTTACGAATGGAAACAAGATGGCAATATTTCACCGAATAGCACTGGATTTCTAAAGACGAGCAATCAAAGTTTCATAACCGTTACAGCACTCCGAAATTTTACGGTATCAAACAAAAGTCTTACTTGCCGTTCTAATCTTTCGGGTGCGTATTCATTTGTACCAAATACTGAGTTATCAGGAATTATCGTTTACCCAAATCCAACACCTAATGGTGTGGTTACCTTGGAATCAAAAGAAAATGTAGAAAATTCACTGTTGGCAGTCTATAACGAAAAAGGGCAATTTGTTCATTCTGAGGCTATTCTCAATCTCTCGGAGCGTCGTTTTGTTAATTTATCACATTTGAGTTCAGGAAAATATATATTGAAGTTTAGCTACGGTGCTTTTGTAGAGACGAAAAGTATTTTGATTATGAAGTAAGGTTATTTCTAAAAGACCTTAAAATTGTTTCCGTGGCACGTACTGCGTGCCACGGTTTGATGAGATTATTTCCTAACTCTCCTTCTCCAAAAACTCCTTAATTCGGTGAGTCTTATCTTTCCCGATCAGTTTGATTAAATCTTCTTCAGGTGCATTTTTAATATTAGAAATTGTCTTGTATTGCTTTAAAACTTTGGTAGCCGTTAGTTTGCCGATGCCATCAGCACTTTCGAGGCTACTAATCAAGAAATTCTTACTGCGGCGGTCACGGTGATGTGTAATTCCGAAACGGTGAGCTTCGTCACGGCAACGCTGAATGAGTTTTAATGACTCTGATTTTTTATCAATATAAAGTGGCAGCGTATCTTCGGGGAAATAGATTTCCTCCAGACGTTTTGCAATACCAATGATTGGAATTTGTCCATAAAGACCGATTTCTTTGAGTGCATCGCATGCTGCCGACAGTTGACCTTTTCCACCATCAATAATAATCAAATCAGGTAGTTCCGCTTTTTCTTCCATCAATCGGCTATATCTTCGGCCTACGACTTCTTTCATCGTCGCAAAATCATTTGGCCCTTCAACAGTTTTAGGAATGTAATGTCTATAATCTCTGACCGAAGGCTGACCATTAATAAAACAAACCATTGCTGAAACAGGGTTTGTACCTTGAATATTCGAGTTATCGAAACATTCTATGTGGCGAGGAAGCGATTTTAACTGCAAATCTTGTTTGAGTTTTACCAATACACGGTCCCGTTTATTAGTTGCCCCACTGGCTGCAATGGCCTCACGTTCGGCTTTTTCACGCTGGAAATACATCACATTTTTAAGCGACATTTCCATCAATTTTCTCTTATCACCAATTTGTGGAACGGCAATTTCGGCTTTCATATCAATTTCGAGCGGAATATTCGTCACAATTTCTTTCGCCTTACTTTCATACGTTTGTCGAAGTTCCACTATCAACATCGTTAAGATTTCCTCTTCGGTTTCATCCAGCTTTTTCTTTACTTCTAAAGTCTGACTCTGCGTAATTGTGCCGTTGATCACTTTGATGAAATTGAGGTACGCCGAATTTTCATCAGAAACAATGCTGAAAACATCCAAATCCTTAATAGCAGGATTGACAACCGTAGCTTTGCTTTGATAATTTTGCAGAAAATCCAATTTCAACTTATACTGATGAGCTTCTTCAAATTCCAGTTTAGCGGCTGAATCTTGCATCTTTTGTGCAAAAAATTGCTTGGCTGGAGCAATGTTACCTTTGAGAATATGATGTACTTGCTCAATTTCTTTGTTATACTCTTCTTCTGATTGACGATTTTCGCAAGGGCCTTTGCAGTTGCCGATATGGTATTCTATGCAAATTTTAAACTTCTTGGCCGCCACATTTTCTTCCGAAAGGTTCAGAATACAAGTCCGAATTGTATAAAGTTGGCTAAACATTTCGAGCAAAGCATACATGGCTCTCGAATTGACAAAAGGCCCGTAAAGTTTGCCTTTGCTCTTATCTTCCATTCGGCGGGTGGTAATTACCCTCGGAAAACGTTCGTTTGTGACGCACACATACGGATACATTTTATCGTCTCGCAGCAAGATATTGAAGCGAGGCTGATGCTTTTTTATAAGTGTATTTTCGAGTAAAAGTGCATCGTATTCGGTCGGAACGATGGTAAATTCGAGCCTCCGAATGTTTATCACCAAACGACGTGTTTTGCGGTCGTGGCGATTGAAATTATAAAAATAACTACTTACCCGATTCTTTAGATTTTTGGCCTTCCCGACATAAATTATCTCGCCAGTTTCATCGAAATAACGATAAACCCCAGGTTCTTCGGGGAGTTGTGGCAGTACAGATTTATAATCAAATGTTATTTCAGACATATACTATTTTCAAAAATTAGTAGCACAATTGCTACTTGGTGTCTATCGAAAACAAAATTAACTTATTTTACGGTTCAATATTTTTTTAGTGCCTCTTTGTTTGACAACTTATTGCATAAATTTGTTCTATGTTTTTTTGAAATTTATGTAGCTGTTATGACTAAAAAGATATTTTTGCTTGTTTTTGGGTGTTTTATTCTGCAACTCTTCCATTTTAACTCCTTCGCTCAGCCTTCTGGTTTTATTGATGAAGTTATTTCCGACAATTGGACGATACCGACTGGCCTTACTTTTGATGCTAACGGGCGAATGTATGTATGGGAAAAGAGTGGAAAGGTTTTTATCGTTGAAAATGGCGTAAAATCTGCCAAACCAATTATTGATATAAGTGAAGAAGTACTCGACTACGGCGACCATGGACTCAATGGTTTTGCTCTCGACCCTGATTTCTTGAAAAATGGTCATGTTTATTTAATATATGCCGCCAAACGCTATCATGTGCTGAATTTCGGCAAACCTGATTATACACCTCAAGAAGAAACGCCTTTTCAGACTACAATTGGGCGTATTACTCGCTATACTTTAACTACTTCGAGCAATTTTACTGAAATTGAGTTGAACTCAAGAAAAGTTTTGGTTGGTGAAACGCCTTCGACTGGTATTCCGATTTTGGTTGATAATCATGGCGTTGGTTCATTGGTTTTTGGGCTTGACGGAACACTTTTGGCAACAATTGGAGATGCCGCATTGGCCACCGATGGCGTGGTTGATGATACCCAAAGCGATTGGTTTAAAGAGGCTGTAAGCTTAGGTTTTATAAAGCCCGAAGAAAATATCAATGCTTATAAAAGTCAATACCTCAATTCTTTAGATGGTAAGTTAATAAGAATCGACCCAAATACGGGTGATGGCTTGCCTTCTAATCCATTCTATGAAGCTGCAAATCCACGTTCGCCTAAATCAAGGGTTTGGAGTTATGGTTTGCGTAATCCATTTCGGTTTTCGATTAGACCAAATACAGGAAGCACAAATTCGGCAGATGGGAATCCTGGAATAATTTACATGGGCGATGTGGGTTGGTCGCACCGAGAAGAAATAAATGTAGCTGCCAAAGGCGGGCTAAATTTTGGCTGGCCAACTTATGAAGGTATTGATTATGTGAATAAATCTTATCAAAACCCTCAGTTTTTGCCACAAAATCACCAAAAACCAGTAATTGACTGGCGTGGAACTTTTGCACAGGGAATTGTCGATGGCGAGGCTTTTGCGGTGAGTTCACCACAATTTAAAGGAAATAAGTTTTCAGGAATTTCTTCAATTGGTGGTATTTGGTACAAATATCAGCAGTTTCCGAGAGAATACCAAAACCTTTATTACCACGGCGATTATGAAGGTTGGATAAAAGCTTTTAAGTTTGACACGAAAGGGAATCCGACCGAAGTTATTGATTTTGTAAGTGATATTCATCCGACTTCTTTTGCTATCAATCCGAAAGATGGAGCAATTTATTACACCAATTATTTTTATCCTAACATTCACGAAATCAGACGATTATCGTATAATCCAAATGCCAATCGTCGCCCAACTGCTGTTCAATCGGCCACTCCAATTTTCGGAAAAGCTCCCTTGACTGTCAATTTCCGAGCCAGTGATTCTAAAGACCCAGAAGGCACTTCGCTGAAATACGAATGGGATTTTGGCGATGGAAATAAATCGAATGATGCAAATCCAAATCATACTTACAATTCAAACGGAAAAGTTGCAACTTATACCGCAACCGTGAAAGTAACTGACGAGGCGGGGCTTTCGTCGAGTAAATCAATGAGTATTTTTGTCGATAATACGCCTCCGCAGATTAATAGCACGAGCCTTGATAAAATCGAAGAATTTGATAACTCAAAAGATTTTCCGATTACATTCAATGCTGAAGTGACCGATGCTGAACAATCAAAAGAGCAGTTGAGGTATTTATGGTCTGTGCTTTTATACCACGACGACCATATTCATTTTGTTACATCTTCATATCGTTTAACTGGCGAAGCAGTGCTGAATATTGTCCCTTGCGATGCTCAAACGTATTTTTATAAAGTTACGCTCACTGCCACCGATGCCGAAGGGCTAAGTTCGACTTATGAAAAAATTATCAAACCAAAATGTCCTAATGCTGGCCCAGTTTTAAGCACCGAAACTTTAAATACCAATTTTAGTGTTGCACCCAATCCAACTGAACATACGATTGATATTTTTCCACTCAACGAACTTACTAATAAAACACTGAAAGCAACATTGTACTATGCCAATGGAGGAGTTTTGATGGAAAAAGAGGCTTTTTGGCAAGAAATTAAACCTATTCTCGACTCAAAACTTATCGCCGCCGAAAGCGGAATGTATCTGCTCAAAATTACCACTGATGGTTTTTTTAAAACATTTAAGGTGATAAAGAATTAGATTAAAAATTGAATTCTGCTCGTAGGAACGTCCAATTTGGACGTTCCTATCGAATTTATCAAAACATTAGTGTAAAAAAATCTACAAAATGCTTGCATAATGACTTTTTTAAAATTTACTTTGCAGTACAAAGTTCTTTTTAAAATAATGCAAACGAATCAAATTAGAATATTTTTCAGAATCAGCCGAGCCACTTTGAGTTTGGCTTTGCTTTCGGCATTGTGCTGTTTGTTATTGATCATCAGAGCGATACAAACCGAACAGCTTCGAGGTTTATTTTTACTTTGGAATCTGTTTCTGGCTTGGATGCCATTACTTTTTGCCCTCGTCGCTCGCCGAATATCCTCATCTGTATTTATTTCAAAACCCATGCAGCTACTTATTTTTATTAATTTGGGTTTATGGTTACTTTTCTTTCCGAATGCCCCTTATCTAATTACTGATTTGATGCACTTAGGAGAGTACAATAATCAAATTTTATGGTTCGATACCGTAGGATTTTTTATTGCGGCTTTGGCAGGAATCTGCACAGGATTATATTCGCTGCAAGTTACCCATCAAGTACTTAATCAGTTTATTAGCAATGTTTTAGCTTGGATCGTTATTTTAGCAAGCATTGTTTTATCAGGTTTTGGTTTGTATCTTGGACGTTTCGTAAGATTCAATAGTTGGGATTTATTCACGAATCCATTGTATTTGTTCCGAAAATCGTTTCAAGAATTACAAAATCCACTGGCTATTCAGACAACTTTGGTTTTTACGTTGGTTGTGGCGGTGTTGTATGTTTCGATGCTCATTTTAATTCCGAATCATGATGCAAATCTTAAAAATGCTGCGTAGCTTTCGCCATGCTTTTGCTGGGTTACGATTTTTGATGGAAGAGAACAATGCACGATTTCATGTATTAGCTGCTATAATTGTCTTAACAGCAGGTTTTTATTTGAAACTATCAGCCATTGAATGGACGATAATTATTACTCAAATCGGATTAGTTTTGGCTGTCGAGACACTCAATACGGCAATCGAAAAGCTCTGTGATTATGTATCACCCGAATACCATCAATTAATCGGAAAAGTAAAAGATTTAGCTGCTGCGGCAGTTTTGATTATGTCGATTGTTGCGGTTATTGTCGGAATTATCATATTTTTGCCAAAGATTTTTGGGGTAAATAATTTATTCACTCATTCAATCATTCAAAAATCATTCATTGTTTCATGAACGAACATCTCGAAAATCTAAAAGAAATTCGCTCCTTGATGGAACGCTCCTCGAAATTCCTTTCGCTGAGTGGACTTTCGGGTATTTCGGCGGGCGTATGTGCTTTGTTGGGTGCTTGGTATGCTCACCAAAAAATTCATATCGAGGGCTTATATTTGCTTTTTGACCCTACCGTTAGACAAGAAGTCGTGCCTTTGCTTTTAGTTGATGCTTTATTAGTATTGGTAGGAGCGTTGTTTTTTGGAATATTGTTTACTGTCAGAAAATCTCGGAAACAAGGTTTGAATGTTTGGAATTCTACTTCTAAACGCCTATTGTTCAGTATGCTCGTTCCATTATTTGCAGGAGGTATTTTTTGTTTAGGTTTATTATACAACGGTTTCTTTTGGATTTGCTTTCCTGCCACATTAGTTTTTTATGGTGTGGCTTTAGTTAATGCCAGTAAATATACGGTACATGATACTTATTATTTAGGCTTGGGACAAATCATTTTAGGATTAATTTCGCTATTTTTGGCACGTTGGAATCTGATTTTTTGGGCGATGGGTTTTGGGGTGTTTCACATTATTTATGGTGCAGTAATGTATTTTAAATACGATCGTACAGCTCCCAAATCGTAGGGGCTATTCGCCATCAACAGAGTAATGGAAGCATAACTATTTGATTATCAGTATTTTTTAATGCTAATAGCTAAATGCTAAAAGCTAATAGCCAAAGATGTTAATATTACAGAATTTTAATAAAGCATTTGAAAGCAAAGCTCGACTCGGTATTATGTCGGTGCTGATGGTCAATGACGAGGTAAGTTTCATAGTTTTGAAAGACCTCTTGTCGATGACTGACGGCAACTTAGCTACGCATTTACGTGCCTTAGAAGAAGCCAACTATATTACATTCAAAAAAGAGTTTATAGGCCGAAAACCAAGCACGGTTTATAGCGTAACCGAAGAAGGGAAAAAAGCATTTGAAGACCACCTTAATGAACTTGAGAAGTTTATAAAAGGCACGTAAATATATATTTTTTGTCAATTAACTTTGAAAAACAAAGTACTTTCAATTAAATAAAAACTGAAACAAAAATGAAGAAACAGACCATTCAAACCGCCAGCCTGATAGGGCTACCACTGCTTTTTAATGCTATTTTTTGGGAAGAAGATTTTGGTATTAATCTCTTCATATTCAGTAATTTAGTAATGTTTGTTTTAGCTTTCTTTTTGTTTCCTGAAAGTATTCGTAAACGTAATGTGCAGGTAGTTGTCGTACTTACTTTGGTGTCGGGTTTGATGGTGCTTGTGCATAATTCGGTGGTGAGTAAGCTTGGGCATTTGGCATCGTTTTTTCTGATGATTGGTTTAATGCAAGAAAGTCGCTCAAAAACACTTTTTGAAGCGGCTTTGCAATATATCATCAATTTTTTTACGACATTTATCGAAGCTCCAAGATTACTACAACGAGCCTCGGAGTCGGTATTTGGTGAAAATAAATTTGCCAGATTTATTAGTCGAAATATATTTTTGACTATCATTCCGATGTTGGTTTTTGGCGTATTTTTCTTGATATTCTTTAATGCCAATCCTGTTTTTAATGAGTTGGTGAATAATTCTTGGAAATATGTAATTAGTCTTTTCAATCTCACTTTCGATGAAGCCTCGTTGGGTCGAGTTGGGTTTTTTCTGTTTGCTACTTACCTGACATTTAGCATAATATTTGATTGGGGTGTGGCGAAAAACCTTCTAAAACTATTTCCTCAAAATGAATATATTACGCCATCGGAGGAAGTTTCGGAACAAGGTTCAAATTACCAACGTAATGAGTATAAAATTGCATTAATGCTTATTGGCTCAGTGAATGCTTTATTGCTGATTATCAATGTAATAGATATCAATTTTCTTTGGTTGAGCTTCGATTATTCGCAGGCGGGGAATCTCTCGAAGTTGGTGCATGAAGGCACAGGAACGCTTATTCTAAGCATCTTTTTGTCGATAGCCATTCTACTTTATTATTTCCGTAAAGACCTCAATTTTTATCAAAATAATAAACTGCTGAAATCTTTGGCCTACACTTGGATTGGACAGAATGTGGTTCTGATAATATCAGTCAGTCTGCGAAACTACTATTATATTGATTTTTACGGACTGACGCATTTACGTATTGGTGTTGGTGTTTTCTTACTAATAACTTTGATTGGATTATGCACTTTATGGCTAAAAATTAAAGATTTTAAGTCGTTTTTCTATATGTTTCGTGTAAATACTTGGGCTTTATATGCAGTATTTATGGGACTGACTTTGGTAAATTGGGATGTGCAGATTGCTCGTTATAACCTTTCAAATACATTCAAAAATGGCGTTGATTACAACTATTTACTTACGCTTTCTGATAAAACCCTGCCGATTATTTATGAAAATCGTACAAAGCTACCAAGTGAAGGGAATCAAAACTGGTTGATAGCAAGAATAGAACGATATTTTAAACGCCAAGAAGGATATACTTGGTGTTCATGGAATTTTGCAGATGAGGCCGCTGTTGAAAAACTAAAAGCTCAGGTTGCCGCAAGTCCGATTGTACCAGTTGTTCAACCCAAAAACTAAAAAAATGGAAGAAGAAGAACGCTTGATTAGGATGCTTCGAGGCTTGAATGTTTTGCCTTTAGTTGTCTGTTTTCTTATCGGAATTCTGCTTATTGGAATTGGAAAAGGCAAAGAGTTATTACTTTTTCTAATACCTTTATTTTGTATAATTTCTTATTTTTTGATTTATTTCATTGATATTGAAGAATCAAAAAACATGAAAACGGCTTGGATTTTTTCCATAAATCTAATTTCGACAACGTTTTGGTTGGTGATATTTTCGGCACTTTCTGCTGAAATGTTGAAAACGATTGATATTATGCCGATTTTGTTGAGTATTTTCATTATCGGTTATCCATTGTGGATGCTTTATTATAATTTCAGACTATTTATGAATGAAATTTCAAAACCATCATGGCACGCTGATGACGCTGACGGTTCGCCGCTGCGATGTTCCACCGCAGATTTTTACGGATTTTTGTTGATGAAATTTATTGCAAATCTGTCCCATCAAAAAATATCTTATGTTTACGTTCAAATTTAAACCGTTTATTACTTTTTTACTGCTGTTTTTGGTAGAAGTCGGTATCGCTATTTGGGTCGATGATGCTATTGTTCGTCCCTTTTTTGGAGATTTCTTGGCAGTAATTGCCTTATTTTTTCTACTAAAAACTTTTCTAAACTCGTCTGATTTAAACTTAGCTCTTGTATCGGTTGGTTTTGCTTATTTTCTTGAATTCTTACAATACTGCCGTGTTCTGAATCATTTGCCTTTCAAACCCAGTAAGTTTCTGGTGATTCTTATCGGTAGCACTTTCGACTGGCGAGATATTTTTGCTTATACGCTGGGTATTTTGGCTGTTTTTCTTTTCGATAAAGAAACCTTGGGTTTGAGCGAGAATAAGGTCTGACGGCAAGTCTGACCAAATAAAATAAATATCAAGAGCATGAATTTCGTACATAAAAACTCAATTGTCCGTGAAATTTGGGGCAATGCCGATACCATTTTGTTTATTTTTGGTGGGGCAGCGGCCGAATTTTCATTAAATAAGGCTGTAGATTGGCTCTATTTTACTGGTAAACTTCCCGCCGACCCGCTCGGTAGATTATTTTCTACGGTGGTTTATGCCCAACAAATTATTTTTTCTGATGAGCGAACTGCCCTTGCAGCTATTGATAAAATCACGGCAATTCACCAGTCGGTTGAGCAGAGTAGGGGCAAGAAGATTCCCGATTGGGCGTATTGTGATGTGCTTTTTATGCTTATTCATTATTCAATTTCTGCCTTTGAATTGCTTGAAAGAAAGCTAACCGATGCCGAAAAAGAAGAGATATTCGATGTTTTCAATCGGGTAGGAGAGCGAATGGGTTTGAAAGATTTACCTCGTAATCACACCGATTGGTTGGTAATTCGGGAAAAACATTTGCAAGAGAACTTGCTCAAAAGTGCCTTTACTGATGATTTATACAAGCAATACCGTAAGCATTTGGGTGTATTACGATATTTGATTTTGTGGGAAGGGCAAAAACTCGTTGTGCCACTTCGGGCAAGAAATTTACTGTCAATGTCTCGTTTTTCTGTTTTGAAGCCTTTTCTGCTATTTTATAAATTCACACAAAAAATTAAATTTGATAAATTCCTAAAACAAGCACTTTTACCGCCTGATTATGCTCAGCAAATTATGGCTTTGGATAGAATGGCGTAGTTCGGTAGCACAATTTTCTAAATTGTGCTGTTAGACAACAATTTAGAAAATTGTGCTACAACAAACCCAAACATTTTTCGTATTTTTGTAGGATAAATCAAAAAAATACGCTCGAATGAATGCTGGACAAGCTTATTGCTCTTTTTGTGGCAGACGTAAAAACGAAGTTGAATTATTAATATCTGGGTCAGAAGCGAATATCTGTAATTTTTGTGTCGAACAGGGTTTTCAATTAGTACAACAAGAATTAAACGGAGGAGTGACTCCACCTAAAAAAGAAAAGAAAAAGAAATCAGAATTACCAAAGTTTGATTTAAGACCGCCAGTTGACCTCAAAAATCACCTTGACCAATTTATTATCGGGCAAGATGAGGCCAAAAAGGTATTGAGTGTGGCGGTATATAACCATTATAAACGCCTAACACAGCCAAAACGTGAAGATGATGTAATGATTGAAAAATCGAATATCATTATGGTTGGCGAAACTGGTACAGGCAAAACTTACTTGGCTCGCACGATTGCAAAGGTGCTTCAAGTACCATTTGCCATTGCCGATGCAACAGTGCTTACCGAAGCAGGTTATGTGGGCGAAGACGTAGAAAGTATCTTGAGCCGTTTGCTCCAAGCGGCCGATTTTAATGTAGAATTAGCCGAACGTGGCATTGTTTATATTGATGAAATTGACAAAATTGCTCGCAAAGGTGATAATCCTTCTATCACTCGTGATGTGAGCGGCGAAGGTGTGCAGCAAGGACTTTTAAAATTATTGGAAGGTTCAATTGTGAGTGTGCCACCACAAGGCGGACGCAAGCATCCAGAGCAAAAATTGATTCAGATAAATACCGAAAATATCCTTTTTATTTGTGGAGGAGCATTTGATGGTATCGACCGCCACATCGGAAAACGTATGAATACTCGCCCGATTGGTTTCTCAAATACGGGTAAAAGTATTGACCTTGCCAGCGATACAAGTTTATTGCGTTTCGTGACTCAGCAAGACCTTAAATCATTCGGTTTGATTCCAGAGTTGATTGGTCGTCTGCCTTTATTGACGTACCTCAATCCGCTCGACCGTTCTGCACTTCGTAGAATCTTGACTGAACCTAAAAATGCGTTGGTCAAACAATACAAAAAACTTTTTGCGATGGAAGATGTTAAACTCGAATTTTCGGATGAAGTTTTGGAGTATATCGTTGACCAAGCTATGGAGTTTAAACTCGGGGCAAGGGGCTTACGCTCGGTTTGTGAAGCAATCATGACCGATATTATGTACGAAATCCCGTCGGATAAATCAATCAAAAACTTTACGATTACGCTTGATTACGCACAAAATATGTTTGAACGTTCGGCGTTCTATCAGTTGAAAGTAGCTGCTTAGTTAAAGTTGAGAAAGAATATTTTATTGCCGTCTGCTTTAGCTGACGTATAGAAGAATCAAGTAACCGATAGACTTTAGTCAAATCGTAGTCGTGATTTAGACTAAAGCCAATCTTGTTTTAATTATTAATGACCGTCAGCTAAGGCAGACGGCAATGAAAAATAATTCTATTAAAGTCTCATTTTGTTGTCAAAATGAGACTTTTTTTGTAGCTTTCATTATAAAATCTACAATCAATATGAATGTTGTTTTCTTGCATGGTTTTGGCGAAGATGCCACCATTTGGACCGATTTTCTGAAACTTTTACCCAAAAAGCATACTTATTTTTGCCCTGATTATGCCTCACTAACCAATATCGAAAGTATTGATGGCTATGCTGATTGGTTAAAAGCATACACAAATGAAAAGTCTATTACTGAATCTGTAATCATAGGACATTCGATGGGTGGTTATATTGCGTTAACTTATGCCGAAAAGTTTGCAGATGAAGTTCTGGGCTTGGGGCTTTTCCATTCATCGGCTTATGCAGATAACGAAGAGCGAAAAGAAATTCGACTCAAAACCGCCCGTGTAATTGACCAGCAAGGGACTGCCAAATTTATCAAAGGTTTTTACCCAAATATGTTTACCGAAGAGTTTAAGGAAAAAAATGCTGATTTCATAGAAAAACAAATCGAACGCTATTCATATTTTCCGAAAGCAGCATTGATGGATGCCCAAATTGCGATGCGTGGGCGAGAAGATAAAACCTCAGTTTTGAAAGAAGCCGATTATCCAATTATGATTTTAGCAGGAGAAAAAGATACTTTTGTGCCAAAAATAGCTGCTTTGGAGCAAATTGCTTTGTTGAAAAACAGCCAAAGTGCAGTTCTGGATGGCGTAGCTCATGCAGGAATGTTTGAAAACCCAACCGAAAGTGCAAAAGTTGTGACAGTTTTTTTATCGAAAATTTAAGAAAGTATTTGTGGCACATCTTTAAGATGTGCCACAAATTTCTCGCACTAAATGAATAAAAACCACAAAAGCCAACACATCTGCTGGCTTTTGTGAGATATATCTGCTGATTTGCGAACTATCGATCGTTAACTTATATCATTTCCAACCATCGTCCGAAGGCTTTGGTTTTGGGGCAGGTTTTTTAGCTGCTGCATTTCCTTTAGCTGGAGCAACTGATGCTGCCGTAGAAAAACCACCACCACTTGGACTTGACGAAGCAACTGCCACATTTTTCTCAACTCTCGAATACACACGGCTTACGATTTTCCATTCACCATTGATTTTCAAGAGATTCAAGAAATCAACGAATTTAAAAGTTGGTAACTCTTCTTCGGTTACGGCTGTTGCGGCTGTGCCAGCATAGCTATAATTTACGATTTTACTCGTCCATTTTGCTCCACCCGCAGGCACGGAAGCAATGAATTTTTTCACGGGCATTTCCGAAACTTTGCCTTCTTTACTCAGATTGCGTAAGTTGGCATAAGCAAAAAAAGCACGATTTAATCGAGCTGTATCGCCTACGGCACCGCCATCCAAGTAATTATTGAGGGTTTCTTTAATCGCCTCATCTTCCGATTGTGCAAAGGTGCTTATCGAAATGCCTAAAAAGGCTACAAGTGCAAGTAATGATTGGTTGAATTTCATCGGTATAGATATGTTTGTAATCCTATGGTAAATTAACGAAAATATTTTTTGACTATTGCTATTATCTAATTTGTAAATTTAATATTGACACAGGTTTTGTTTTCAAAAGTCTGAAAAACAGTGTTTTATAAGTTTTATTTGGCTGCATATTCCTTTATTACAGCACTAATATTGGCCTCTGAATTGCCCTGTTTTACTCTATTGTCAGCCAAAATTTGTATCACTCTTTGATCTAAAATCGAAAAGTTATTGAAATCATAATTATTACTACTCATTACTGCTACCATTATTGATTTGGTGTTTTCGGTATGTCCGATGCCCAATGCGTGTGTAAGTTCGTGACGTAAAACCCCATTTTGTATCGTAGTTGGAGCAGAGGGCGATAGCCATACAATTGCCTTCGTGATGGCATCACTTGTCCACTGCGTAAAAGTTGTTCCTTGAACCGAACTATTAGTTATTTTATAACTGGCATATTTATTATTGTGGGTAGCTACATCGACACGATTAATGATAATATCGGCTTCGGCAACTACCTCTGTTCTGACCATTTTATTAAATTTATTAAGAGCATTCATATCTGCCATTACTTTATCTAAAGCACTTATCAAGGCACTTGTTCGACCTCCGTCCCAATAAATTTTTATTTGGGTTTTGCTCGGAAGCCATTTTCTAATAGTCATTGCCGCAGTGCCTGCCGAATTTTTGAGTGTAAGACGCACAAAAGTATCATAAATTTCTTGGCTACTTGGTTTTAAAGTTGTTGTGGTGGAAGTGGATGTATTTGTCGAATTGGTAGTTGTATTACTAATTGGTGTAATATTTTCTTTTGAGGTTTGGCAAGCAATCGTAAGAAAAATTAATGAAATGGCTGTTAGGGTAATAATAATTTTCATTTTTGGTAAATTTTATTTCAACTTCTCAATAGAACCTTAATAGTACTTTGTGTGAAAATTATACTAAAAATAAAGCAAATTTCATACCATCAGAATCCGAAAAAACTTTTATTTTAGACGAACAGCAGCCATGGATATAATTATCTAACGAAAAAAAAAATAATTTGTTACTTTCAGGATAAAATTCGTCAGAAGGGATGTAAATGTAATAATTGGTAGCTTTTATACCGAAAAGTAAATAAATTCATAAAAAAAATGAATTTTATCTTGCGGAAACTAAGTTTTTAATACATTTGCAATAGTTAAATTTTATTTACTCCAAAACCAAAAATTACACAAAATGGGATTAATGTCATTTTTTAAAGGTGTAGGCGAGAAACTTTTCGGAAGCAAAGAAGAGGCTGCACCAGTAGAACAAAAAGAAGAATTGAAAGCAAGTGTACTATTAGCACATGTTCAGAAACTTGGATTACCTTTCAATACCCTTACTGTTAAGATTGCTGGTGATACTGTAACCTTAGTTGGGGAAGTAGATAAGCAAGAAGATGCTGAGAAAATTGCATTAGCAGTAGGAAATGTAGAAGGCGTACACGTAGTTGATAATCAATTAGTGGTAGCTACTCCAGAGCCAGAAGCTCAATTCCACACAGTTGTAAGTGGCGATACTCTATCAAAAATTGCTAAAACCTACTACGGCGATATGATGAAATATCCTGTGATTTTTGAAGCTAATAAGCCAATGCTTACGCATCCAGATAAAATCTATCCAGGTCAAGTATTAAGAATTCCTGCTCTTTAATTTGTATAAGAGAAGTTATAGAAAAGCCCCTCCTGTAAAGAGGGGCTTTTTGTGTTAATATCTGCAATCTAATTTTATTTTTCAATCACTATCTTTTTAATGATGGTTTTATCATCGAAAAAGCTTTTTATTAGGTAAATACCTGATGAATACTGGTTTATATCAAAAATTTCCTCCTGTTTTCCTATTCCTTTTAGTTTTCGTTCCTGCATTATTTTCCCATTAATATCTGTAATACTAATGCCTGCATTTTTAGGTGTTGTCTTGAAAAACTCAACCACAAACTGCTCACTTGTCGGATTTGGGAAAATGTTTACTGTATTTTCTACTGGCTCTTCAGCTGCTAAAGGCTCTAAAATTGTTATTTTAGCACTGCCATTTATGAAACCCACACCACATGAGTTTTTGATTTCTTTTAGTGTGTAAGTGGTTGATTTAGAGGGCCTTACCTCGATGATAAATGGTGTTTGATTAGCGATAAATGAACGACCATCCGATAGTTTTAGTTCGGCAGGAAGTTCACCTGTCAGATTTACTTTCAGTAGAGTGCTATCTCCATTTAATAAGCTTGCATCGCCGCTGATGGTGGCGGTTGCGAGTGGAATAATGGTTACATTAATTTTAGCTTTTTTGCTTTCACAGCCATAGCTATTACTTTGGCTAACGAAGTAGCTGGATATTCCAACATTACCTGTCGGTGGAGTGATATTCAGAAATGGTTTTATATCAAGTTCGCCTGTGTACCATTTTAGATTTGTACCTATGGCAGTGAGAGCAGCAGTTTCACTGTTTTGACAAAAAGTATAGTTCTCAACAACAACAGGAGGTTGCGGAGGGGGGATAATACTTAAAGGCCCTAAAACTGAACTAAAATAGTTGGTGTTTTTGGCGGCTACTTTTATTCTGTATCCACTTCCAGTCTGAAAATTCATAGGGATTTGTGCCGAAAGCGTAAACAAAGAAACTTGGGTTGGTAAATCAGTATAATTATTGCCAGTTGGGTCAGAAATTTGAATAACTAATTGGTTGTTGCTGGATAATTTACCAATTATTGAAATTGAAAGTCTAATATTTTGCCCCTGACACATTGTACTGGTAGATAGTGCTTCAGCTTGAATTTGTGGCTGAATAACATTGATAGCCGCTGAACCACCAGTGCTGCCAGTTCCGCACATATTTTTTACTGAAATAATTGAGTAGCTTGTGCTTTCAGTAGGCGATTTGGAAATTACATAAGAATTTTGCAGAAAATTCTCAACTAAAGTCCCATCTGAAAGTTGAAAAGACCATGCTCCACTTCCTTCTAAATTTACAACTAAGTTGGTACTTTCACCAGCGTAAATGTTGGCGTTTGTGCTTGAAATAGTAGCACTTGGATAGGTTCTTACGGCAAAATGCTCACTGATTGGACTTATAGTTTCGGGGCGTGTTGCTGTTAAGCGAATACGGTAGTTGTCTCCTTCGGGTAGCGTGAATGGTAGTTTTATCGCTATTTTGTCACCAATAAACTTTGCTTCAATTCGTTGAAAATTCTTGCCGTTTTTGTCTGAAATATCAACAAATAATTGATTGTTGTTCTCAAACATTCCTTCCAGATTAAACTTAATTTTTACCGAATCTCCTATACAATAAACTTTCTTATCAAGCTCTTCAACACTCAAAAAATTAGAATTTCGCGAAACAATTTGGTATTCAGCCAGTGGTGAAAAGCGAATGGCAAACGAAGCCTGCATTTTTTGGTATTGCTGTTCGGTGAAGACATTGCCACAACGCTGCTGATACGACATAATATTATCAATGGGCGGACTGAAAGTATTTCCGTGAGCATCTTGCAGATTTGAGGGTGTTTTTTCATCGCAATTAAAGGCATAAATGAGCGGCAGGCGTTCAAATGGGTCGGCTTGGGTGTCGCAGAGTTGGTCGCCAGTTGATACGCAGTTAGAGCCTGCTCCACGAGTGACGAGTTCTCTTTTGCTTATATCGGCATGATTACTATCTTGAAAAGTGTGTAAAAGCCCAAAATAATGCCCAATTTCGTGAAGAAATGTTTTGTTCTTTAGATTATTGAAATCGTCTTCGGTT
Organism: Emticicia sp. W12TSBA100-4; assembly: GCF_040253585.1. Classification (NCBI taxonomy): domain Bacteria; kingdom Pseudomonadati; phylum Bacteroidota; class Cytophagia; order Cytophagales; family Leadbetterellaceae; genus Emticicia; species Emticicia sp. W12TSBA100-4. The sequence goes on along the minus strand of NZ_JBELAU010000008.1, from coordinate 277,875 downwards.
CGCTCAAAATAAGAATAAAAAATACGATTGGTGCTTGCAGCATAACTTGGCAAGGCAGCATAACCGCTCAAGATTGTGAGGTTTTGAAGCGTAATATATTTTACAAAATAGATATTAATGGCATCCGAAACATCGTTTGCCTGACGAAGAGCTACTTCATCGACAATCTTGAAATCGGCGTATTGGTCGCTTTTTATCTGAAATACTTTATCGTTGTAGAGATAAAGCTGAATGTTGATATTTTGTAGGTAAAGATTTGCATTATTGATAATCTCTCTCACATCAGATTCGCTCAAAAAACTACTGGCATTTGTACCTGAAACTACGTTTGCTTTTACGGCTACTCGATAATTGGTAATTACTCGTGCATTTTTTTGCTGTTTGAACTGCTGAAACAACTCAAGTAATTCTTGTTTCTGTTGGTCGTTTGGGGAAGGTGTACCGCACTGAAACTGGGCAAAAACATTTTTGCCTTGCCCCAGCAGAAGAAGCAATAGAAGTATTAAAAATTTTACTTTTTTCATTTATTATAAGGGACTCTCTCAATTTTTCATCGTAACAACAGCGATGCGTTTTTTACAGCAAAAATTTTGCCGAAGGAATTTTTGGGACTGTATTTTTATATAAAGGTAACAAATTGATGGGCTTGAGAAGAAATGTTCGTCAGAATTTGAGTGAATTTTTCAAGGTTTTTATCGAATGGTCAATAAAAAAACTTCATGCCAAAATCTTATAACGGAATCGTAATTTTTACCTCCGTGCCTTCGAGAAGGTCTTGATAAATAATAAAATCGTGCTTTGTTGAGGCGTTGGATAGAAGTTTTAATCGCTCTTCGGTAGCCGAAGTAGAGAATGAATCAAACTGCCGTATTCGTTTGGCGTTTATTTCTTGGGCTTTTGCTCGCCCGATTCCGTTGTCGGTTACCGTACAGATAATATTTTCTTCGGCAGTATCTAATTCAAAGTGTATTTCAATTAATTTTTTGCCGTTTTTGTGGAGCAAACCGTGTCGAATAGCATTTTCGACAAAAGGCTGAATCAATAAGGGTGGAATCTGATGATAATCTTCGTCAATTGTATCGCCAAGCGTAATAGCATAACTGAAACCTTCAGAAAAACGCATCTTTTCGAGGTCGAGGTATTTGGTCAGAATTTCGATTTCGGTAGCAATTGGAATGCTTTTTTTGCTTGAAACCTCTAAAACTTGACGTGTAAGGTGCGTAAAGTTGCTCAGTTGGTCGCTGGCGGTAGATTTATCGCCAAACAAAAACTGCTCTTGAATGCCATTGAGCGTGTTGTACATAAAATGCTGATTCATCTGCGATTTGATGGCCGTGAGCAAATGTACTTGCAGGTTTTTTTCGAGCGTTAATTTCTCAGCTTGCAGTTCGGCTTCTCGTTTGACACGTCTGATGTTTTGACTAATGAAAAAATAGGCCACAAGTGCAATCAACCCAAGAATTAAACTCCAAAACCAAAACGTTTTCCAGAAAGGTTGATTGATGGTAAACTTAAATGAAACTATTTTACTTTCAAGTCCATCCGTATCGACGGCTTTTATCTGCACTTGGTAGTTATCGGGCGAAAGTTCGGGTAAACTTAGGGTGTGAGCATTGGTGGGTAGGAGTTCCCAGTTTTTATTATTGATTTTATAATAGGTTTTTATTTCGCCGATATTTCGGTATGATAAAACTGAAAAATGAATATCAATATTATTTTGATTGTAGTCAAGTGTCTGATTATCAGTTAATTGTATTTGTTTCTTGTTGCTTTCAAAATCGTTGATGATGATTTTGGGTGGAAAAGTACTTTTGCTGGCTTGGTTGGTCGGAAAGCTAACTAAGCCCGATAGAGTTGCCACATAAACGGTATCTTTCACGAAAGCCAAGTCTTTGAGGTCGGCTTCGGGCAGGCCATCGGCTTTGGTAAAGGTCTTTATATGTTGGGTGGCAAAATCGTAGGTTTGCACGGCTCGCTCGGTGAGCCACCAAAGCTGATTATTATGGTATTTTATTTTATAGATGCCATCGTCTTCGAGGCCGGATTCTTTGTTTAGATGTTTTACTACCCGATTGTTTTCTATAAAATAGATGCCTTTGGTGCTGGTAGCGGCAAAAATTGTACTTTTTGAGCCTTCTCGAATGGCCAAGTCTAAGGCTGAAATTGTTTCGTTTTGGGCTTTGATTTCGGATTGTTGCTTGGCCGAATCTAACCGCCAAAGCCCGTTAGAAGTAGCAAGGAAGATGGCTTTTGTAGAAGTATCAATTACGGCTGAACGAAATCGTACGGCTCCCACACTAAACTGCTCAACTTTATGCACAGGATTCCAATCGTAGGTTCCTGTAAAGCCTGTTGCAGCTACCAAAACTTTGTTTTTATCATAAGTTTTAATGTCTTTTATGGCATATTTCCCGACTGGAGTTACTTTTTTTGTCTTAATGTCAATCTGATAAAACTTATCGGAGCTAAACAATATTCTCTTTTGTCGATTATCGTAATGCAGCGAAAACACCTCATCGTTGGTGTGGCCATTGTGCAGGTTTTGCTTGGTCAGTGTTTTTAGATTTAGCTGATAAATTTCGTTTTTGGTAGTACCAAATACGATACTATTTTCTTCACCGACGGCTCGAAGTTTAGAAAAACTGAGTTGAGGGGCAATTACTTTCATGCTCAACGATGGAACAAACAAAATCCCTGAATTGATGGTAGAAATCCAGAAATTTCCTTCGTTGTCTTTGATAGCAGCCGTAATATTTTTGTCGGTAATGTTAGGGAAATATTGTTTTTTTAGGCTTTGTGTATCTACCAAATAAAAACCAGAAGAAGTATAGACTCCTAAATATTGCTGGTCGATTAAACTCATGTTTTGAACAAGGCTTGCTCCGACAAGCGAAATTTTGTCTGTTATTTGTCCATTTTCAAACACAAAAATGTGCGTTGCGTTGAGTTTTGGTATAAAATAAATTTTGTTATTGTAAACCGCATGATAAAAAGCGTTTTCCTGTTTGGGTATCGAAAACTCGATTTGTTTTCCATCGGACGATGTTCCGATTATTTTGTTTAAAAGCTCAGAATATCTATAACAATATTGTTTATCGGTACTGGCGTGGGGCGATGGCGATTCTTGAAAAACGGTTCGGGTAAGTTTTTGGAGTTTTATGTCAAAAATTCTTACGCTACGATTTCCCATTGATAATAGGTAGCGGCCTTGCAGGATTCGTCCTTGATAAAAATTGCCGATTGGTGTAAGCTGATGACAGAAATTAAGGCTGTCGGCTTCGGTATAGAAAAATTGCCCTGAGAAATTCTGACACCAGATTCGGCCATTGCCGTCTTCTATCAAATTACTGAGCGATTTACCATCTTGTTTTTTGCTCGAAAAAAGCTTGAATTCACTGCCATCGTAGCGATAAAGGCCTTTGTCTGTGCCAAACCACATAAAACCACGTTTATCTTGCAATAAATCATAGACCGTATTGGTAGGCATTCCGTGGGCTTTATCGAGCGACCGATAACTAAAATCTTGACTAAAACTGACTTGAAAAAGAAATAAGAATAGGGGGGCGAGTAGTCGGCGAAGACTCAGATACCAATTATCTGACGCTTCATAAAATGTAGAAGAGAGCTTTGTTTTTTGGCTATAAAGTTTCGATATTGGTGAAAGAGTAAACATTTTTTATAACAGCATGATGTGGGTTTTAGCTTAAAGGAATCTTGATAGTCACTTTTGTGCCTGTCGAGTTTCCGTTAGTATCTTTTAAATCTTCGTAATGTACAAAGTCGGTGGTATTGAATTGGTTGCTGAGCAAGCGGAGACGTTCTTCGGTGGCGGCAGTTGAAAACGACTCGTGTTGTTGGATGCGTTTACTCTTGATTTCGGCCGATTTTTCACGCCCAATACCATTGTCTTCAACGGTGCAGATGATATTTTCTTCGGAAGTATCTAAATCGAAATTGATGTATATTTTTTTGTCTCCTTGCTTGTGCATGAGGCCATGCTTGATTGAGTTTTCGACAAATGGCTGAATCAGCATCGGCGGAATTTGGTGGTAGTCTTCGTCGATATTTTTGCCTTGTGAAATCTCGTATTGGAAACCATCAGCAAAACGAATTTTTTCGAGTTCGAGGTATTTTGTCAGAATCTCTTTTTCGGTTTCGAGCGAAATACGTTTTTTGCCAGAAATGGTCAGGATTTGGCGAGTTAAGTACGTGAAATTGCCCATTTGCTCATTTGCCAGATTTTTATCGCCGAACATAAATTGCTCTTGAATACTATTGAGAGCATTGAACATAAAGTGCGGATTCATTTGGCTTTTCAGTGCTTTCAGTTCGCTTTCAGTGGCTTTTTGTTCGATTTCGATGCGTCGTTTGGCTTCTTCGAGTTGGTTTTGTAAAATTTCATTCTCTTTCTTAGTCCTGAATCTTGTAAACGAAAAATAGCTGATAGAAGCCAAGGCCAAAATACTTATCAAAATACCGTAGATAAGGGTAGTTTTTCGTTTTGATTCAAGTTCAGAGATTTGTGTTTGCTGTGCAAGGGTTTTTATTTGTGCTTCCTTTTTCTCGGTTTCATATTTCGTATTTAGCTCTTGAATAGATTTGTTTTTTTCGATGCTAAAAAGGCTATCTTTTAGTTGGGTATATTTTTGCAGATAAAAATACGCATTTCGTAAATCGTTTATCTTCGAGTAATTTTTTTGCAACTCAAAGTAAATATCGCTCATGCCCTCATTGTCTTGGTTGGCGACACTTATGGTTTTGGCTTCGTTGAGGTATTTAAGACTTTGTATGGGTTGCCCCAAAACGGCATATACTTTGCCTAAATTTTTGAGATTTTTCCCTCGCACAAAGTCAACATGGTTTTTTTCGATTTCGGTTTTGGCTTGTTCAAATAAAACTCGTGCTTTTTCGTATTGATTTAGTTCAAAATAAGATTTCCCTAAATTATCAAGTGTTAGAGCAATTCCAAAACCAATATTTTGTTTTTTACAAATAGCCAGAACACTTTCATAAATCGGGATGGTTTTTGCAAATTGTTTGAGATTTGTATAGGAATTAGCCAAATTTGTAAGAATAGCCGCCCGATTTTGTGAAAGAGTATCGCCTCGCTGAATCAGAAGTTGGTCGGCTTCGGTCAATAATTGAATGGCTTTATCATCATGGAATGTATGCGAAAAAACATTAGCCAAATTACTTTTTCCGATGATTATATTGGGGTAATCATTGGTTTGTTCGGCCAATTTGAGAGCCTGTAAGTAGTAGCTGATGGCTTTATCGTTTAATGCTCGATTGAAATAATAATTACCAATACAGTTGAGCGACCTAATTTTACCGAGTCGATAATTTAATTTATTGGCAATCTGATTGGCTTCGGTAGCCATTTTCAGTATGAGTGTATCGGCCCTGAAAGTAGCTGCCACACAAGCATCAATCAATAATTCGGTACGGATGGTATCTTTTTGTGGATGATTTTGTAAATCTTTTAGTAGGTTTTCGTATGTTTTTTGTCCGAAAGATTCAAACGAAAAGCAGAAGATTAGAAAAATAGTTAGGTGCTTCATAGTTTATGGGTCAGGTCTTATTGTAGTTGTTTTTACTTCCATTGTCAGTATCTTCACTGACAATGGCATAATTTCATACCTTCACTCCTGCAATAAACTCATCAAACTCTTTCACTTTTTCACGGGCAATTGGGGCCGAGAAACCATTCGGAAATTCTATCATTGCTCCATCTTTTTTATTATACTTAATAATCTGATGCGTATTTATCAGATAAGAGCGGTGTATTCTGTAAAAACGAGTATCATTCGCCAGTAACTCATCAAATTCTTTGATTTTTTTACTTACAAGGGTTTTTCCTGTCTTCATAATCACATTGGTGTACGAACCATCGGCTTCAAAGAAATAAATGTCTTCGAGTTGGACGAACACTAAGCTATCGGACATCGGGAGAGCAATTTTTTGAAGTTTATTAACACTCAAGTTTTCCTTCAAGACATTCACCCGTTGAATGATTTGGTTTTGTCCCACCATTTTGACTGCTTTTTCGGCGGCGGCTAACACTTTTGAAATACTGATTGGCTTCAAGATATAATCAACGGCCGAAACCTCGAAGGCTTGCAGGGCAAAATCAGAATAAGCCGTGCAGAAAATTGTCTCGAACGTAGGCTGATTGAAGTAATCAAAGAGCATAAAACCATTTTCTTCGGGCATTTCGATGTCCAAAAAAACTAGGTCAATCGTGTGTTTATTGATAAGTTTTACAGCCGATTTTACATCAGAAGCTTCATCAATTATATGAATCATCGAACAGTGTTCGGTAATTATTTGGCGAAGCAATGAGCGTGCCGCAGGTTCGTCATCTACGATGATGGCGTTGAGAATCATAAGTATAAACTAAAAATGAGAGGTTAAATATATCACTTAGTTTTTAGAAATAACTAAAAAAAGTACGGATAGTTTGAAATCCTTCGTGAAACAAAACCAACAATTCATGATTTATCGGCTACACTTCGTGAAGTTATAATAAATACGTATAAGCGGGTCATGTAGTTTTGAAACGTTAAATCAAAAACGCTAAAACATTAGTATCATGAAAAAAATATTTTTTGTATTCGCCCTCGCTATTATCGGATTAACAGCTACTACCATTCAATCGAAAGCCCAAAGCACTTTTCAGAAAGAGCAACCACAAATTTTCATTATTAGAGCAAGTCAGTCAAATGCCAAGCAGTCGGTTTCTAAAGTGTTATCATCATTGTTCGGGATGAACTTCGGTACAGCCATGAAACAATTGGGGCAAGGAGGAACAGTTATTTTGCCATTGAAAACAGGCGTAACGAAAGAAGAAGCAGCTACTATCAAGTCGGCACTCGAAGCAGCAGGTGCTGAGGTTGAAGTGAAATAACCAAATCATGACATTTTAATATTTACTCCCATGAAAAAAACAGTATTATCATTTCTTTTACTCGTCTGTTCGTTCTCTGGTTTTTCGCAGTCATTTTCGGTTGATAGTAAAAGTCTTTCAGTTCCTCGTTATGCCAATCAGGCAGCCATAAATACGGCGAACCCCTCGCCAACTGCTGGTAGGTTAGTTTACGATAACTCGCTTAATCAATATGCTTATTATAATGGTAGTGCTTGGACGAATTTTCCAACATCTTCGAGTGCTTCCACTAACTATTGGGTGCTTAACCAAACAACTGGGCGAGTAGAATTAATGGCGGGATTACCGAATGGTATTGAGGCCAATAGATTTACATCAAATGGTGTAACTTCGGCAACCGCTCCGCTGATTAATTCAATCGGTAATGCCAATACATTTCTTCGTTATGGGCAGCCGCAGGGTAATCATGCCATTATGCAAGAATCTACAACAGGTAACAATTTGAGTGGTTCCAGCATTAATTGGCGATATTATGATAACGCTAATCCGCAAGGAATTACCCATTTATTTGGTTATTCGGCCAATACATTTAATGTTACTGGTGGATTGACTACCACAGGAAATGCAACAATCAATGGCACAAGTACTGTCACTCAAGCAAGTGCTTTAAGAGGCAAGACCACCATCGGAACAACGGCAACTGCGGGTAATGGCTTGGAAATTCAATCAAGTACAACAAATGCGGCAAGCCCAGATATTTATATTAAATCGCCTAACAATATAATCAGATATGGTGGAACAACTGGAAATGCAGGTATGATGCAATCAGTTATTAACTCGGCAACGCCAGCCAGTGCGTCAATGTCTTTTGTGCATTTAGATAATGCTGCTACGCCAACTCAAACAACAATGATGACCTTAGATGGTGAAGGAGATATGACAGTGTCGGGCTTTACAAAATTAGGCGGTTTCGGAGCTGATGTGCCAGCCATCAAAACAAAATATTATACTGGTACAATGACCACCGCCAATGGAGGCTGGCCTGCTGCGAGTTATGATATTGCACATGGGCTAACCTTCTCAAAAATTATCTCAATGTCCGTTTTGGTATCAGGGTTGTCTAATATTACAGTTGGAGAAAACTCGTCTCTTGGTGGATACCAGTATATTGCCTATTTTGATACCAGCAATATTAAGTTAGTTCGTGGGGCTTCAAGTGCCAGTATCACACCTGCGGCAGGGTTAAATGTTACTTTTAAGGTTTTAGTGACATATATACCTTAATGTGATACACGTAGGAGGAAACTACCAGCTTCAAGCACTTCAATATAGACGCTGATGTAAACTAAACATCCAGCAATAGCTATTTTACCGAAATAAGAAACCTCTCGAAAGCCAAGTATTATTTGAGAGGTTTTTTTATAGAAAATTTTCAAAATGCTTTATGGAATCAAAGCAACAGTTCGTGTGTGTAGAATGGTCTTTCGTGAAGTAAACAAAAATAAAGAAGTGCTGTTATGTAGCTTTGTTTCATCAAAAAACAACAATATTACCATGAAAAAAAAAATATTATCATTTGTTTTCGTAGCATTTGCCATTTCGGGTTTCGCTCAATCATTTTCGGTTGATAGCAAAGGCATATCTGTACCGAAATTTGCCGACCAAGCAGCTATCAGTACCGCAATTCCGACCCCAACCACAGGAACATTGGTTTATGATAATGCTCTCAATCAATATGCCTACTATAATGGTAGTACTTGGATAAACTTCCCTGCGGCAAGTGTTAGTCAGTGGCAAACTACAGGGTATTATACCCCCAATGATATACAGTTTAGTGCTGGAAATGTGATTATAGGAAATATTACAAGCAATAGATTTTTACAAATTCAAAACCAAAGTGACCTTGCTACCAGTTTAGAGTTACTTGCCAGAAGTTCTACTAATCAAATGAGATTTACCTCTCTGAATCCATCAGCAACTATCAATCAAAAGTTTGTAGGAAGCTCTACTGCGGCAAATTCAACCCTTTCTTGGAATCGTGTTGATTTAAATAATAATCAGGCTGAAACGCCCTTGATGTCAGTGCAAGGAAATGGAAATTTTACGGTCAATGGTTTCTCAAAATTTGGTGGTTCAACTTCTGCTTTTCCTGCTATGAAAACAATGATGCTCACCGGAACAACTGCAGCATCTGGACTCACAACAACGGTAGTACATGGCTTAACGGCCTCTAAGATTATAGGTTTTCAAGTAATAGTTGCAGGTGGAGTATCAAGTGATATCTATGTGCCGAGCAATCATCCTGACCCTGGTATGACTTTCTTTAGTGCTTATGATGCTGGTTCTTTCTATATCACAAGAAGTAGTTCAAATGGCTCGCAGCTCATATCGAAACCCTACAAAATTATTATTACTTATACGAATTAATATTTATAGTCATGGAAACTAATATAAAACTCGAAAATTCGCTCGTACATGTAGGCGGACGTAAAAAATTGCCAACTCGAAGCATTATCAACATGGACGCCGATGAAAACTATACCATTATCACGATGAATACAGGGCAGAAAATAATTGTGGCCACAACCTTGAAGAAAATTGAAGCCAAAGTAACCGATTTCAAAAATTTCGTTAGGGTCAATAAATCAACAATTTTGAATACTGATTATGCTTGTCTGCACGAAAATACCTTTATTCTTCCTGACAAAAGAGTAGTAGAGTTTTCAAGAAGAAAGTGGAAGAAGTTTCAAACAGAAAATTATTAATTATCAAATTTAAACATCATGAAAAAAGTATTATTTAGCCTATTATTTTTGAGTGCATCGTTTGCAAAAGCCCAAAATGTTGTTGAATTAACAGAAGATAAACCTTCTGCCAATAATGGAATTGAATACACCTACACGATTCGTAATGAGCGTACGGAAGATACATATTCTCGCTATGAAGTAAGCGTGATGGCACAAAATAAAAGCGGTTGTATGCTGATTTATTTCAAAAAAGCAGGAGACGAACTTAATAGTATTTTTGAAGGAGACCCATCGGCAATCGCTCGTTTTGAATGTATAAATGCTACGGGGAAGCGTCTTACATCGAAAGGGGCAAATGTAAAAGCAAAACCTTTCAAAGTACCTTATATTCAAAATGGCACAACCATTCAGGTAGAAGGTGGTTTTTTGTTAAAAAATGGCTCAACTGTATCAACTGACCTTATCGTGATTGTACCAAAGGGTGAGCGACCTAAATTTAAGGTTCGTACACAACAATTTGCCGAACTAACAGATTGATCTTACAGCTTAAACTCTTGAAGAAGGGTAGTAGGAGTGCGTCCTACTACCTTTTTTGCTTTAAAGCAAAGTCTTATACTTTTCTCTAAAGATTTTAAATTCCTCTTCTAAAAAAACTAAATTCTCTTGAAAATGAGTTAAATCGCCCGTTTTTGAAGGGACTTCGATGATTTCGGTAATATCGTGGATGCGAGCAAGTCCGATAGTTCCTGAATTTCCCTTCAGCGTATGAAGTTCTCGTTGAATCGTTTTTACATCATCAGGGTAAGCATTTTTTGCATTTTGAATTTGTTCTTCTGCCTCTCGCTCAAAATCTTCAAAAACTGAAATTAACAATTCTTCACCCACCATTTCTTTCAGTTGATTGACAATTTCCATATCAAAAACTTGAAATTCAGGGTTTATCGGACTGTTATGTGTAGATGTTACATCAGAAATTTGAGCTTCTAAAATACTATTTAGTGTTGGAGAATTTTGCGTTGATTTTTCTCTCTCCCTATCGGACGGTTCGACGGGTCGAAGGGTCGGGGTGGGGCTTTTCGGCACAATTTCATTCACTTTCTGAATCAAAATTGAGGCACGAATCGGTTTTGGCACGTAGTCATCCATACCTTCGCTCAAAAATCTCTCACGGTCGTGCTGCATTGAATAGGCAGTCATGGCTACTACTTTTGGTAGTGAATTTCCGTATAATTCACGCATCTTTTTTGTGGTTTCAATACCATCCATTTCGGGCATCTGAATATCCATAAAAATTACGTCGAAGTTGTGCTTTTCGCCAAAAACTTCAATGGCTTTTGCTCCACTGTCGGCCGTAATTACTTCACAACCAGCTTTAATCAGAATTTCAGACGCTACTTTTCGGTTTACTTGGTTATCATCCACCAGTAAGATTTTTGGCGTATGATTACTAAAGAAATCGGTCAGTTTGATTTCATTCTCGTTGTTTTCGCTCACACTCGGGCTGATGGTTGTTGAGCGTACTTCAATCGTAAACCAGAATGTACTGCCTTTTCCTTGCTCAGAAACTACGCCCATATCGCCTTTCATCAATCGACAAAGTTCACGAGAAATAGCTAATCCGAGTCCAGTTCCGCCAAATGATTTTTTGGTCGAATTATCGACTTGCTGGAAAGCTCCAAACAATAATTTTTGGTCTTCGTCCGAAATTCCGATACCTGAATCGGTAATCTCTCCTTTCAGTACATGGATTTTACCGTTTGATGAAATTCTTGATAATGAGATAGTTACATCACCATTCTCGGTAAACTTGAGGGCGTTTGAGGTAAGATTTGAGAAAATTTGTAATAAACGAGTTTGGTCGGCTATCAAATACGCAGGAACATCTTCCGCAATTTTATAAATCAATTTATTGTTTTTCTCAATGGCTCGTTGGCGGAAAAGTGCCACCAATCGCTCCAAGATTTCCTTAATATCGAGTGGAGCATTGTGCAAATCCATTTTGCCCGCTTCGATTTTCGATAAATCCAGAATATCATTCAAAATCGTGAGTAAAGTCTCCGACGATTTCTTGATGGTCTGTACATAATCTTTTTGCTCGGGGTTGAGTGGCGTTTCGTACATCAAATCAATCATTCCGATTACGCCATTCATCGGAGTACGAATCTCGTGACTCATGTTGGCCAAGAAACGTTCCTTCACTTTTAGCGAGCGTTCGGCTTCGTCTTTGGCAATCAGAAGTTCTTCGGCAGTTTTCTTTAATTCCGAAATATCACGAGCCACACCTTCTACCTCAACAGGGATTCCTTTGGCATCTTTAATCATTCGGATGTTGAGCATAAATTGGCGGAGTTCACCATTTTTACGCTTTACAATCACTTCAAAATTTGTAATACTTCCTGCTTTCAGTAATCCTTTGATATTTTTTGAACTATCAACGGCATTCTCAAAGAATTTATCAACTTTATTGCCCATCACTTCTTCAAGTGTATAGCCTGTGTGGGTCAGTACCGAAGGCGAAATCATTGTTATATTTCCTGCTAAATCGGTTCGGTAATAAATATCAATAAATGACTCGATGGTGTCTCTAAACTTCTGTTCGCTTTTTTGAAGCGTAATCGTCGAGTTTTTCTTGTCGGTAATATTCTGAGCAATGCCCGAAACTTCTTCCACTTGTCCACTTTCTGACGAAAGAATGGGGTTCAAGAAAAACTCGTACCAGTCATCGCCACCGTCAATATTTCCCCAGTGCATTTCAAAATACTGCGGTTTTCCTGTGAAAGCCTCGTTGTACTTTTCCCGTAAAATAGGGCGGTCTTCGGGCGAAATAAGTTTCCAGCCGAGCTTTTCGATACTCATGTTAATTTCGGGTAAAGTACCTAAATTTCGCTGTATCAGATTGACGTAGTTTTTGTTGAAAGAACTCAACTGGCGTTTCTGGTTTACCGTCCAGATTACGTGCGAGCTGCTATCAAAAACAGCATTCAAACGAGAGGTCTGGCGAAGCAAATCTTCCTCTTTTTGTTTACGAACGAGAGCAACGGCAACTTGTCCAGAAACAAATTCGAGTAACTCTAAGTCTCTGATATTGAATTTGTTACGGTCGCTGTAAGATTTTACGCCAATTACGCCCGTAGTGCGGTCTCCTACGTGAAGTGGCACGCAAAGCATGACTTCGGGCAGTGATGAACCATAGAAATATATTTTATCAACTTCGACCAGTTTTTTGATGTCTTCGTTAGATAAAAACAGTGGTTTGTTTTGCACCATTGAATATTCTACGATGCCGTTTCCGAGTTTTCGACGGTGATAATTTTCTTCGGTTTCGGAATATTCATCAATAAAATAAGGGAAGTTAATTGTTCCATCTTCGGGTTCAAAAAGAGCCACAAAAAAGTTATTAGCTTGCATATTTTTCTGCAATTCATCATGAACTTGCGTCAAAAACTCTTGCAGATTGGGTGTGTTGAGGTTGAGTTGAGCGATTGTATAATAAAGCTGTTGGGCTTTTTCGGCACGTCGTCGTTGGGTAATATCACGGAATAAACAGCGGAAAGCCGTAGGTTTTCCATTTTCAAATCTGCAACTAATGTCTCCCAAAAGATAAACTCTTTTACCTTCTTTGTTTCGTGCAACTGTCTGAAAATCAACTACTTGTTCGTCTCCATCTTTGATTCTTTGGAGGGTTTCGAGGGTTTCTTCAGCAAATTGTGGATGTAGTATTTCTTTTAGAGTTAATTGCGAAAGTTCGGTATCAGAATATCCAAAAGCTTCACGAAAAGCAGTATTAACGAACAAAAAACGCCCACTCAACGATAGCAACATGATGATTTCGGAAGTATTATCTACCAAATCTTGAAGCTGGTCGATGCTTTGTTGATGTTCGGTCTGTGAAAGTTGTACTTTTAGTTTTTCGATTTCGAACAAAAGTTCTTCGTTGGATTTTTCTGTGAGCATACCGCAAAATAATAGAATTAATGATGCGGTAAATATAAGAAGATTTTGATTAGATTTGACAACCTACGAATCGCTGTAACGTTCAAAGGTTGTCAAATCTTGGAATCATCACCCTTCCAACTCCAACTTTTTACCCTTACTTGCACCTTTCGTTTGCTTGATGCGGTAGTTGAGCGTTAGGTTAAATTGTCTTCTTCTGAATTGAGAATTGCCTTCTGTACGGAAATTTATGCCTTCGGTGATACTTCTAAATTTACGGGTATTAAAGACATCTAAAATACTAAAATTAAGTGTTCCGTTGCCTTTCAGAATATCCTTACTGGCCGATAAATCGAAGTAATAAAGTGGTAAGCGAGTGCCTTGAACGGTTTTTTGTTTGGCTTCGTAGTTGGCTCTAAGCTGTACGTCTAAGCCTTTAGGAAGTGAAAAACGTGAAGTTTGACGCACAAACCAGCTGTTGGTTTCTCGGAAATAGGTTTTGTCGATATTGCTACCATCAATTTCAGCATGAAAAAGGTTGAAATTAAAATCAAGTTTCCACCATTTTACGGGTGTAAATTGACTCGTAAATTCTACGCCGTAGGCTTGTTCGCCCAATAAATTTTCGGGGCGAGTGGTGGCAAATCCTGTTTCATTTACTTGGCGAATACGCTCAATTTTTCCGTCGGTATCTCTATAATAAACCGATGAACCAAGCGAGCCTTTTTCAAAATATTTGATATGCCCAACTTCGTAAACATTACTAAACTCAGGGTTCAGATTTGGATTTCCACTAAAGAAGTTTCGGTTATCAGAAAACGTTGAAAATGGACTTAAATCATTGTAAAAAGGGCGACGAACTCGGCGACTATAACTTACTTGAAAAGAGTTTTCTTTCGGCAAAGAGTAGGTCAAATGCACACTCGGAAATAGATTTGCGTATTTTCTTGGGTTTACTTCGTTGGTTTCTCGAAGCGTAGTTTTTACGTTTGTCCATTCGGCACGTAGCCCCGCTTGGTACGAAAACTGCTTGGTTTTATTGCCTAAAATAGCGTAAGCCGCATGAATATCTTCGTTATAGATAAAGTAATTTTTTAAACCAGGCACAACCACAAACTGTCCAGCTTCATTTTTCTGATTTACCACATAGTCATTGACCATATCTCGGAAACTACTTCTTGCACCCGTTTCAAATTTTCCTTCTTTTCCAATCGGTTGTACATAATCAACTTGTAATAAATATTGCTTTTCGTATTCATCATTCAGCGAGTTCTGAACCAAAGATTTCGATGCAATTGGCGTTTCGTTGGGCGTGAAATATTCTTGCGTAAAAAGCTGGTCAGAGCTTTCCCAGTTATCTAAGAAACGGACTTCGGCATTGAATTCTTGACCTTTTCGAGCATACGTTTTTTTATAACTCAATACATACTCAGAGTTTGGCTCGGTTTCTTGTTCGTCTTGCTGGCGTTTGCTGATTCCTGTGAGATTTTTATCGGTCAAAATATAATCTTCATAGCGTAAATTTGTAATGCGTCGAGCCTTGCTTCGGCGATAAAGATAGGAAGCTGTAAGGGTATTTTTATCATTGAAAAAGTAGTCAAGTCCACCTCTAATATTGGTATTAAAACCCGTAATTGTTCCGTTATTGTTTTGTTTTAGGAAAAATAAAGAATCATTGCTTTGGCGTTCTTGGTAAATAGACGAAACATTCGGACGGATATTATAGGCCAAGCTATAATTAACAAAAAAATTGACTTTTCGGTGGCGATAATTGATATTTGCCGCACCGCCATAATTGACAGGTTGCCCCGTAATAATATCAAAAGAGCCATTAAATCCTTGTTTTTGGTCTTTTTTCAAGACAATATTGATGATTCCTGCCATACCTTCGGCCTCATATCGTGCAGATGGATTGGTAATAACCTCTACTCGCTCAATCATGCTTGCTTGGAGTGATTGCAGTCCACCGCCACCTTTGAAACTCACCAAACCTGATGGTTTTCCATCAATCAAAATTCTTACGTTATCGCTACCACGCAGTTTTACGCCACCGTCGGGGTCAACGGAAACCGATGGAATATTTGTTAGAATATCCGATGCCGAACCACCTGCATTAGCTAAATCTTTTCCGACATTAAATACTCGTTTATCGAGCTTCATTTCCATTGAACTTTTTTCGGCTTGCACCACGACTTCTTTCAAGGCATTAGCCGACGATTCAATTTTTATAGTACCAAAATCATGCGTTGGTTTTTCTTTTGTTACCGAAATTTTGCCCGTTTTGGTATTTTTATACCCCATATATTCCACCTCAACTACATAATTTCCGAAAGGTGCAGGAATCGAAAATTCGCCTTTTTCATTCGTGATATTTCCCGTAATGAGTTTATTATCAACACTATTCGAGATTCTGATACTTGCAAAGCTGAGTGGCTCGTTGGTGATGGCATCAACAACAATTCCCTTCACTTGAGCTTTACTGCCCGCTTGGGCAAAAAGTAGCTGTTGAGAAAATAAAATTAGGCTAAAAGCGAGTAAAAAAGATTTCATTAAGATTGAATTTTGAATAGATAGGATACTACAAATTAAGCAATCAAAGGCGAGATTTTAACAATAAATCTACATCTGATACTTAGAATCCTATAAATGAGCATTTTTACTCGACAATTATTAAGACATGAGATACGAGACATGAGATACGAGACATGAGATAGGGGATACGAGATAGAAGATTTAGATTTTAGCGTTTGCGAAATAGAAATATATAAAATTTGTGATTTTTATGAAATGACCTTCTCGTATCCCGAATCTCGCATCTCAAATCTCGAAAAAAAGACGTAATTTTGACCTATGGAAAAAGTAAAAGCAAAAAAACACCTCGGCCAGCACTTCTTGAAAGATTTGGATGCCGCTCAGAAAATCGTCAATCTGCAATCGTTGCACCGTGGCTATAATAAAGTATTGGAAATTGGCCCTGGAATGGGCGTTTTGACCCAATATTTACTTGAAAGAACTGACTGCGAGACATTTGTGGTGGAAATTGACCGTGAGTCAGTGACTTATCTCAACGAACATTTCCCGACGCTCAGAGGGCGTATTTTCTCAGAAGATTTCTTGCAAATGAACCTTGCCGAACTTTTTAAAAACGAGCCTTTTGGAATCATCGGAAATTTGCCATATAATATTTCTTCGCAGATATTTTTTAAAGTACTCGATTATAAAGATTTAGTGCCAGAGATTGTCTGTATGCTTCAAAAAGAAGTTGCTCAACGCATTGCTTCTGGCCCTGGAAAGAAAGACTATGGCATTTTGAGCGTGTTTTTGCAGGCTTATTATGATATTGAATATAGTTTTACGGTTTATCCCGAAGCCTTTATTCCACCACCAAAAGTTGATTCGGGTATTATTCGTTTACGACGAAATAATGTAGAAAAACTGGACTGCAATGAGAAAAAGTTCATGCAGGTAGTAAAAGCAGGTTTCAACCAACGCCGCAAGACCCTCCGCAATGCTCTCAAGCCGCTGGGTTTGAATTTTGAGCATGAATTATTAAATAAAAGAGCCGAACAATTGGGTGTGGCCGATTTTGTATTATTGACTAATTTGTTTGCCGAGAATGCTTGATTGATAATTGATAACTGATACTTGTTCACTGAGAAAATGACAACTTTCGAGCTAACCAAAGAGTATTTAGAGAAAATAGAAACCGCCATTGAGCAAAAGGATGAAACTATGCTCAAGGCTGAGATGGAAGAGCTATACCCTGCCGATATTGCCAGTATATTGCTCGAACTTGATGGTGAACCCGCTCATTATCTGATGACGCTCGTCGATACAGAAATGGGTGCCGAAATCTTGTCGCACATTGAGCCAGACGACCGCAAACGATTCATCAAAGAGCGTTTTACAGTCGAAGAAATTGCCAAATACGTCAACCTTTTTGACTCCGACGATGCTGTCGATTTACTCAATGAACAAACCATTGAGGTGCGTGAAAAAGTAATCGCCCTTATCGAAGACCGAGAACAAGCACGATTTATCTTGGATATGCTGCATTATCCAGAGGACGTAGCGGGTGGTTTGATGCAAAAAGAGTTGATAAAAGTAAATGCCAATTGGACGGTTAGTGAATGTGTAGAAGAAATTCGTCGACAAGCTGAAGATGTAGAGAAAGTTTATGCCGTTTATGTGGTTGATGATGAGCAGAAATTGAAAGGAATTGTTTCGTTGAAACGCATCATTTTAGCTCGAAAAAATACCAAAATTGAAAATATTTTTGATGAAGAAATAGTTTACGTAGAAACCACTCGCCCAGCCGAAGAAGTGGCCGAAATCATGCAACGTTATGACCTTGATGCAATTCCAGTAGTAAATACTTTGGGGCGTTTGTTAGGTCGAATCACGATTGATGACGTGGTCGATTTTATTACCGATAAAGCCGAAGAAGATATTCAGGTGATGGCGGGTATCACGGGCGAAGCCGAAGAAGATGATAGCGTTTGGCAGTTGGCCAAAGCTCGTTTGCCGTGGCTGATTGTGGGTGTAATTGGCAGTTTGTTGGCCGCCACAGTTATCGGAAGTTTCGAAGATGAGTTCAAAAAAGTAGCGGCACTGGCGGCTTTTATTCCAATCATGGGTTCGACGGGCGGAAATGTAGGTATTCAAACTTCATCCCTGATTGTGCAAAGTTTGGCCGAAAAGTCAGGACTAACGACCAGTTTGGGGCAGCGTTTGTTTAAAATTATCTTAGTTGCACTTGTAAACGGCATTATAATTGGCTCACTGGCAGGACTTTATATTTATGTCAGTGGTGAAACCCAACTGTTTTTTGTTGTGTGTTTATCACTGCTTTCGGTGGTGGTTTTGGCTTCATTTACGGGTACAGTCACGCCACTTTTATTGGATAGACTCGGCATTAATCCAGCTATTGCTTCTGGGCCATTTATCACAACAGCCAACGATATTATCGGTATTGGTACATATCTGATGATTGCTAATTTGCTGTTGCATTTGTAGGTTTTCAGACAATAGAAAAGAGACAATAGACAAAAGATTTTTTTAATATAAAACTGTTGACTGTCGTCTGTGGACAGTGGACTAAAACCATGATTGCAGTAATACAAAGAGTTACCCAAGCATCCGTAACGATTGATAATGAAATAAAAGGTCAAATAGGCTTAGGATTCATGATTTTGTTGGGCATTACGCACACCGATTCCCAAGAAGATATTGAATGGTTATCTAAGAAAATCGTAGGCCTAAGAGTATTTGGCGATGAAGAAGGCAAAATGAATCTCGACCTAAAATCAGTTGATGGAAATATTCTACTGATTAGTCAATTCACACTTCATGCCAGTACAAAAAAAGGAAATAGACCTTCGTTTATTGAAGCCGCTCGCCCTGAAATTGCTATTCCGCTCTACGAAAAAATGATTGCTCAATTAGAATTTGACTTAGGAAAACCCATCAAAACTGGCACTTTTGGTGCTGATATGAAGGTTTCATTGCTCAATGATGGCCCCGTAACGATTATTATTGATTCTAAGAATAGGATTTGATATTAAACTCGTATTATTTATCTTTGTTTAGTAAACACTTTACATTTTATGGGAGTAGCTATTCAACCACCATTTACGGAAGCTCAAATTGAGTTGCTAAGTTTGTTTAAAGTCAAACTCAACCAATCTGATATGCAAGAATTACGTCAACTTTTGTTGGAGTTCAAGTTCCGTAAGTTGCAAGAAAATATCGAGCAAATTACCGAAGAAAAAGGCTATACCGAACAAGATTTTGATAAAATGAAGCAGGAACACAATCGTACTTCGTATAAATCATATCGTAAACATCTTCAAAATAAATCTTTATGAGGGTCGTTATTGATACCAATCAGTTATTGACCTGTTTTTCTGCTCGTTCAAAAACGCATTGGCTTTGGCAGGCTTTTCAAAAGCAACTATTTGAGTTATGCGTTACTACCGAAATATTAGATGAATATGCTGAGGTTTTTGAGCAAAAGTATAATTTCGATGCTGCTGAATTGATTCTTGATATTTTAATCGAAAGCCCTAATGTAGTTTTTATTAAGGAATATTTCTTCTGGGAATTGATAAAAGTTGACCCCGACGACAATAAATTCGTCGATTGTGCTTTAATGGCGAATGCTGATTTCATTATTACAGAGGACAACCACTTTAATGTACTGAAAAATATTCCTTTCCCTAAAATAGAGGTACTATCACTGACCGAGTTTCATCAATTAATACTCAATAAACTTTAATTATTATCTTTATCACCCACCTCAAAGTTATATGAAAAACAAAAATCTCTTATTACTCTCATTCCTAATTCTAACAACCCTCGTCCAAGCCCAACAAATCAGATGGACGAAAGATGGCAATGCTTACACACGCACCGAAGGTGGCGAAGTGGTGGCTTATACTTTGCCAACGCAACAAAAAACGACTTTAATAACTAAAGCCCAACTCTCGCCCAAAGGAGCAGAAAAACCTTTGAATGTAAGAAGCTATACATTGAGTGCTGATGACTCAAAAGCACTCATTTATACGAACACTAAACAAGTGTGGAGATATGATACCCGTGGTGATTATTGGGTTTTAGACCTCAAAACCAATGCTTTATATCAATTGGGGCAAGGTAAACCTGCTTCGTCGTTGATGTTTGCGAAATTTTCCCCCGATGGCTCGAAAGTAGCTTATGTGAGCGAACATAATTTGTTTGTGGAAGATTTGGCAACAAAAAAAATCAAAGCCTTGACAACCAATGGCACTCGCCGAATGATAAACGGCACTTTCGATTGGGTGTATGAAGAAGAATTTGCTTGTCGTGATGGCTTTCGTTGGAGTCCAGATGGGAAAAGTATTGCTTATTGGCAAATTGATGCCACCAAGATTCGTGATTTCTTGATGATAAATAATACTGACTCGATTTACTCATATAACGTGCCAGTTGAGTACCCAAAAGTGGGAGAAAGTCCATCACCATATAAGATTTTGGTGGCAAATGTAGCTACTGGAAAAACCATAAAAATGAACATCGAAGGCGACCCGCAACAAACTTACGTGCCACGTATGGAGTGGGTGCCAAATACGAATGATATTATTATTCAACAATTGAATCGTAAACAAAATCAGAGTAAAATCATTATCTGTCAGGCACTTACGGGTAAAACTAAAACTATTGCTACCGAATCAGACGAGGCTTGGATTGATACAAAAGAGCGTTGGGCCGATGAGCAAGAAGGCTGGGAATGGCTAAAAGGGGGCAAAGAATTTTTGTGGGTAAGCGAGAAAGATGGCTGGAGACATATCTATAAAATGGATTTGAATGGAAAAGAAACATTGCTCACCAAAGGTAATTATGATATTGTTCATATTCCATTGATTGATGAAGCAAACGGTTATGTTTATTTCACTGGTTCGCCACAAAATGCACTGCAAAATTATCTTTTCCGCATCAAATTAGATGGTAGTGCCGAAATGCAGCCAGTTTTGCCAAATGCTCCCGCAGGAACGCATAATTATGTGCTTTCACCGAATGGAAAGTTTGCTCGACATTCGTTTTCAAGTGCGAATATTGCCCCAATGACCGAATGGATAAATTTAGCTGACCATTCACCATTGTCCGAAAAAGAAAGCATTTCGGCTAAATTGGCCAATTTGAAAGTAAACAAGCGAGTAGAGTTTTTCAAGGTAAAAACCGAAGACGGTATTGATATTGAAGGTTGGATGGTAAAACCTACTAATTTTGATTCTACGAAACGTTATCCAATTGTATTCAATGTTTATGGCGAGCCAGCATCTGCTACCGTAAAAGATACTTATGGAACAGGAATGAATGGACTTTATAATGGCGATATGGCAAAAGATGGCTATATCTACGCTTCGGTCGATAATCGTGGTACGCCACTGCCCCGTGGACGTGCTTGGAGAAAAGCCATTTATCGCAAAATCGGTGTCGTGAATATTCGTGACCAAGCGATGGCGGTAAAGGAAATCAGAAAATGGAAATATGTTGATACTACTCGTGTGGCAGTACATGGCTGGAGTGGGGGAGGGTCTTCAACTTTGAATTTACTTTTCCAATATCCTCAATATTACCAAACTGGTATTTCGGTGGCGGCCGTTGGAAATCAACTTTGTTATGATAATATCTACCAAGAACGCTATATGGGACTTCCACAAGAAAACCGTGAAGATTTTGTCAATGGTTCACCCATTACGCACGCTAAAAATTTGGTCGGAAATCTATTGTATATTCACGGAACAGGTGATGATAATGTGCATTACCAAAATGCTGAAATGCTTGTAAATGAACTAATTAAGCATAATCGCCAGTTTCAATTTATGCCTTACCCGAATCGTAGTCATGGAATTTATGAAGGAGAAGGAACTCGTAAGCACTTAAATACGCTTTTTACAAATTATTTGAAGCAAAATTGCCCTCCTGGCGGGAAATGATATAAGTGTTAGAACGCAGATTATTAAGATTTTTATGATGATGTATGATAATCATAATTAATCATAAAAATCCGCTAAATCTGCGTTCTAACATTATTTTCAATCAATCAAACCACTCGCTCTCACATTTTTGCCTTTTCTATTTGTAAGGTCATCGCCGAGGTCTTCTCTGGCTTCTTCGGCAATTTTTTGTAGTTCGGCTATTATTTCTGGATAAAGTTTTTGTACATCATATTGCTCCGATGGGTCACGGCGGAGGTCGTAGAGTGCCATCGGTGTCAGAATATCTTCGGGGGCTTTTCCTGCAAAACCATCATTTCCTGGCAATTGATTCATGTATGAGCGACCTTTGTGCTCAAAAACCAATTTCCAATTACCCATTCTCACAGCTTCTAATGAGTTTTTGCGATAATAATAGTAAAAAGTCTTTCGTGGACTTTCACTCAAATCTCCTTTGATTAATGGTAAAATATCAACACCATCAATTTTATTTTTCGGCAATTCTGTACCAGAAATTTGAGCAATCGTTGGTAAAATATCAATCGTTGAAGCAAGCTTATTGCAAACTACTCCTTCGGGTGTTGTGCCTTTCCATCGAATTATGCACGGTACTCTTTGTCCACCTTCAAAACTTGTACCTTTTCCTTCCCGAAATCCACCCGATGAACCTGCATGATTGCCAAAGTTTAGCCACGGACCATTATCACTCGTAAAAATCACCAGCGTGTTTTTATCCAAGCCATTTTCTTTCAAAGTTTTCATTATTTCACCTACTGACCAATCTATTTCCATCATCAAATCGGCGTAGAGACCTTGCTTGCTTTTTCCTTTAAATTTATCCGAAACGGCAATCGGTACGTGTGGCATCGAATGAGGTAAATACAAGAAAAATGGATTTTTTTTGTTCTTTCTGATAAAATCTACGGCCTTCTCGGTGTAGAGTGTCGTAAGCTTTGCTTGGTCGTCGAGGGTTTTTATTTCTTCTTTTTTATCATTATTCTGAATCAACGGCAAAACAGGGTATGTACTTGCATTTTGATTGGGAGTAGCTGGTTTTCCATCATAGTAAACTGGCCACATATCATTTGAGTAGGGCAGACCCACATATTCATCAAAACCGTGTTGGAGCGGTAAAAATTCTTTGTGATGTCCCAAATGCCATTTTCCAAAAATTCCTGTGGCATAACCTTTTTGTTTGAGCATTTCGGCAATTGTGGTTTCGTTGGAATTAATACCGTTTTTGCTGTATGGCATCAAAGCTCCCGAAATACCAATCCGATTTGGATAACAACCCGTGAGCAATGCCGCTCGTGAAGCACTACAAACCGCTTGAGCTGCCAAAAAATTAGTAAATCTTATGCCTTCAGAAGCCAGTTTGTCAATGTTGGGTGTTCGATAATTGACTGCACCATAACAACTTAAATCGCCGTAACCCATATCGTCCATGAAAATTAAAATGATATTGGGTGTTTGCTCTTTTTTAGGGCTACTGCTTTGTAATAAAGTGATGGCGAGAAGTGAAAAGAAGACTTTTTTCATAGATTAGGTGTTAGTTTTAGGTGTAAAAAAAGCTTCCCGAAAGTTGTATATTTCAGGAAGCTTGATGTCAGTAAGGACACTGACATCGGCGTTGGATTAATTTCCGATTGATACGGAATAGCCCGTGCGATTTAAGATTACTAATTGATGATTTTTTCTAAGAAAATCATTCTTCAATTTGAAATCCTTAATCGTCAATTCTAACTAACTGATTTTACACATTCCCTACTTCGGGGTGTTTCCACGGTCCACGATAGGGTCTGCGGAGTAAAGCATTTGCATCTTTATCGTTGACAACTTCTCGTTTTTTCGGGTCATAAACCAACGGACGGCCTAATTTCATTGACATATTTGCCAGAATACAACTGGCCGTTGAAATGTGTCCTTCTTCAATATCAGCAACTGGGCGAGTATTATTTTCGATGGCATTCAAGAAGTCCAACATGTGCAGACGAGTGGCAGGTGCGGCATTCAATTCGATGCGTTCTTCGGTCAAATCTTCTGGATATTTTTCTTTTTCATAAACCACATCTTTATCTATTTTCTGACCTTTGCCTTGCGGAACAAACGTATATTTCATGGTGCTTGCATAAAGCGTTCCTTTTTCGCCATACAAAATAAATGCCCATGGATAATCCGCATTGGCGGGTGTTCCCCATGAACGATGTTGCCAGACACAGTTTAGTTCATCATATTCAAAAACAGCCGATTGCGTATCAGCAATATTCGATTTCCCTTCTTTTTGTACATAAATGCCACCTTGCGAACTCACACGTTTTGGCCAACCGAGTTTGAGCATCCACCGTACAGTATCGAACATGTGGATACACATATCGCCCATGATTCCGTTACCGTATTCATTAAAAGTTCTCCACCAACGAATGTGTGGCAAACCATCGTACGGACGCATCGGAGCTGGGCCTGTCCACATTTCATAGTCGAAAAAGGCAGGAACTGGCTCAACTGGCGGGTTTCCGTTGTTTCTCATGTGATAATAACAGCACATTTCTACATGTGAAACTTTCCCCAAAAGTCCAGCATCAACGATATTTTTCTTGGCATCAATTAAGTGAGGCGTACTTTTACGTTGCGTGCCAACTTGCACTACCTTGTTATATTTTCGGGCTGCGGCTACCATTGCTTCTCCCTCGATAATATCAACACTGATGGGTTTCTGCACATAAACATTTGCCCCTGATTTCATGGCTTCGATAGCGTGCAGAGCGTGCCAGTGGTCGGGCGAGCCTACCAATACAATATCGAGTTTGTTTTCAGCCAATAGCTTTCTGAAATCGCCGTAAAGTTTTGGTATTTGCTTCGATTCTTGTCTTTTGGCTACCAAATCTCCTGCGGCTTTGAGCATATTTTGGTCAGGGTCGCAGAGGGCAACAACTTCAACTGAAGCTACTTGTATGAGTCGGAAAAGGTCACTTTTGCCATACCAGCCTGTACCGATTAAGGCGACTTTATAGGTTTTTGCGGGCGTAAAAACAGGTTTGGCTTGCGTTCCAAGTGTCGATAAGGCAATCGTAGCCGAAACTCCCTGAATAAATTTTCGGCGGTTGAGATTGAGGGTTTCCATTTGTTTTTATAGAGGATTGAATAAGATACGAATTGTATTATCCAAATATATTTTATAATCCGAACAAAGACAAATTATATAGATATAGAAGCAAAAAAACAGGACGATAATACTGAATGAAACAAAAATCTTGCGTAGAGTAGGGGAATGCTAAAAATGAGTTGTCTTTATTAAAATGGCTCGAAAGCCAACACACTTTACACAAAATTATGAAAAAACATACAGTTATTACAGGGGCAAGCTCGGGGCTTGGTCGAGCCTTTGCTATTGCCTTTGCCAAGCGTGGGCATCATCTTGTTTTAGTAGCTTTACCAAACGAAAATCTCTTAGAATTTTCCACAGATTTACACAAAGCGTATGGTGTAAATGCTGCCTATTATGAAGCGGATTTAAGTAATCGTTTAGCAATCGAAAACTTTGCTAATTGGTTGAAAAACAACAAAATAAGTGTTGATGTCTTGGTAAATAATGCAGGTATTGGTGGCTCAAAATCTTTCCAAGAATCTGATACTGACCAACTTGACAGAATCATTCAGCTTAATGTAAAAGGTACAGCAATTCTGACTCGAAGTTTGTTGCCTTTTTTGCTACAAAATACAGATTCATACATTTTGAATGTGGCAAGTATTGCAGCTTTTTCGCCGCTTCCATATAAAATGGTGTATCCTGCCACAAAAGCATTTATCTATTCGTTTTCGTTGAGTTTAGGTTCTGAATTGAAAGAAAAAGGCGTAAAAGTTTGTGTGGTAAACCCAGGTGCGATGCCTACCAATGAAGATATTCGAAGAAGAATAAAAACGCAAGGCTGGCTTGGCCGTATTAGCATAACAAGTACCGAATACGTTGCCGAAAAAGCAATAGAAGGTGCTTTTTCGGGTAAAACAATTGTAGTGCCAGGTTTGGTAAATTGGTTTAATTATTGGATATTTAAGCTTGTTCCGTGGTATTTCATCGAGCCACTCGTTAGTCGAACTATTCGCCGAGAATTAGTGGTATCAGCTTCTTAATAAATTACGTTATCAGTCTCTTGAAAAGCTACTCTATGAAAAAAATAAAAATATTTATAATATTGATAGTCAGTAGTTTACAGCTATTGGCCCAGAAGTTTCCTGCTCCCCCTGCATCACCCAATCGTTTGTTTTATATTCAGCGGAGTAATAATGCTCATACGGTTGTTTATGATGCCAATTTTGTAAATGTTAAGACACTTCATCATGAAAATCCCGTAAACGTATATTGGATTAGGTATGATGAAACAACACACACGCAAAAGCTAAATGCAGTAGAGAAAGCACTTGCTTATGGCGTAGAAACTGAGCGAAATGCCAAAGAAAAAGATAGTTTTGATGTAAAAATTGTAGCACTTAAAAAACGAATGTTGAAAGTAAAAATCAATGATTCGGGAAAGCCGATAGCTTTAATGCAAATAAATGGAATTGAAGGACAGTTATGCAAAGTTTTTGTACAACTTGAAAACGATGATGCTTTAAAACCAACCGTAAAATACATTGAACTTTTTGGTAAAAACCTTTCTACAGGCGAAGCTATTTATGAGAAGTTTGTACCGTAAACTATGTAAGAAGGAAGGCTTCGTTTCAAACGAAGCCTTCCTTACTCCTCCAAATATTATTTCTTCAAATATTTATTAAACCAAGCAATATATCGCTCGAAACGGTCTTTTTGATAACTCGGATTGGTAATTCCATGAAATTGGTCAGGATAAATAATCAATTCAGTTGGAATACCCAACGAGCGGAATGCCTGATACATTTGCTCGCTACCCACCGAAGGAACATTAAAGTCGCTTTGTCCAACCATAAACTGAGTAGGAGTTTTGATGCGGTCGGCTTTTAAGAATGGATATGAAAGGGCAATATATTTATCAAAATTCTTCCACGGAGAGCCTAATTCATGCTCATATTGCAAAATATATTGGTCAACACCATACAATGAAGAAATCAACGACACTCCCGCACCACTTGATGCCGCTTTGAAACGAGTATCAGTTGCAATCGTGTAGTTTGTCAAGATTCCACCATAACTCCAACCACCAATGCCCAGTTTTTCGGGGTCAGCAATACCATTTTGAACTACATAATCGGTTGCTCCCAAAATATCCAATACCTCTTTATTACCCCAATCGGCCGAAATAATTTTGCAGAAATCTAAGCCTCGTCCACTCGAACCACGGTAATTTACTGCCACAACGGCATAACCCGCAGCCGCCAACATTTGACGAGACATATCATAACTAAACTCATCTTGTGCCACTGGCCCACCGTGAATAAATAGTAAAGTTGGTAGTTTTTGACCTTTTTGTGCCGTAGCAGGCAAATAAAGCAAGTTTGAAACCGAAGCCCCATCTTTACTTTTTGAAGTAAAACCTTCAACCGTTGCCAATGCTAATGGTGCCAAAAACGCATCTTGGTGTTTGGTGAGTTTTCTGACAACCGCTGCTTCAATAGCATAAAGCTCGCTTGGTGTTTGTGGGTCGCTCATGCTCGCAAGCAAGTTTCCAGAAGTATGTCTTTCTATACCTGTAAAACTTCTATTTCCACCCACTAACTTGGTCATTTTACCATCTACCGCTGAAAAATTAGCAATGTATCTTGTACGGTCATCAGAAACAATGGCGAATATCGAAGTTCCGTCTTTGCTCCATCTTGGGTTACCAACTGGGCGGTCTAAAGATTTACTCAATAGTTTTGGTTCGCCACCATCTTTCGATATTGTACACAAAATCGACTGGTCGTACATGATATAACTTTCGGCCGAAGTGGTGCGTAAATAAGCAATTTGTTTGCCATCGGCACTCCATTCGTGGGCATAATCACGTCCTGTAAAAGTCGTGATTTGCTTCATAGTTGAGTTGGGTTTTGCATCAATTACCCAAATGTCGGTGTTTTCATTACGGTCGGGGTCTTCGGTGCGATTGCTGATAAAAGCGATTTGCGTTCCGTCGGGTGACCATTTTGGCGAAGTTTCATCGTAAATTCCCTTCGTAAGCGTATCAATTTTCTTGGTTTCGAGGTTATAAAGGTATAAATGCGTTGTTTTTTTCATTAAATAACCTTCCACATCTTGCTTGAAATGAAAACGGTCGATAACAATCGGTTTTGGCGATTTTGATTTTGCGGTATCAGCATCGTTTGTAATTACTAAGGCAATCTTTTTACCATCGGGCGACCACGCATAATCCGATAAATCACCTTTTTTTATATCGGTTAATTGCTTGGCTTCTCCGCCACGGCGGTCCATGAGCCAAATTTGACTTCCAGTTAAGCCTCCACGAGAAGAAGTAAAGGATAAATATTTTCCATCAGGACTCCAACGAGGTTTTGATTCTCCATCGGGTGAAAAAGTGAGTTGGATAGATTCTTTTCCATCCCACGATTGCATCCAAATATCAGAATTGCGTTTGTTTTTTACTGAATCAACACTCGAAAGTGAATAGGCTACCCAATTGCCTTCGGGCGAAATTTGTGGGTCACTCAAACTAACTTGGCGATATACATCCGATGGTTTGAGTTGCCTTTTGGCAGGAGCTATTTGTGCAAAAACACCCGAACTAAAGACTAAAAGTGTAAATAGTATTGTTTTTTTCATGCTTTGGTTATTTGTTGATTGGTGAAATTGTTGATTTGTTATTAGGAAACTGGTTACTGGTAAATTCTCTTTGCTAAGGAAAAGCCTGAAAGGCTTAAACTTGAATAGTAGTAGGCAACGCCTACGGAATGTTTATAATGTGATGATGCAACTCTGGAGGAGTTGAACATGCTATTGTGTTTTTGTTTAACCCCTTCAGGGTTATGAACTGCCTTCATTTCTTGTTTCCATAGGCGTTGCCTACGGCTATTCAAGTTTAATCCTTTCAGGATTATTTTACAATAAACGCTACCTTCGTTTCTTGTTTGCGTAGGCGTTGCCTACGGCTATTCAAGTTTAATCCTTTCAGGATTTTTAATTTTTATCTTTCGTTTCAGTAGGTTTTACCTACGGCTATTTATGTTTAACCCTTTTAGGATTTCAACTCATCATTCGTCAATCGAATCATTCGTCAATCAAAAATCAACCTCTTAAATGCCAAGCTTTTGGCTTCACAAATGCACGAATACCTGCGTGCGAGAGTGTAGCCCCAAAGCCCGAATGTTTACGTCCACTCCAAGGAAGCGGAGCCGAAACACGGTCGCAACAATTCCAATAACTGCTTCCTGCATTTACTTGTTTCAAGATTCTTTCAGCACGTTTTTTATCGGGCGTATAAACTGCCACCGTGAGTCCGTATTCGGTATCTTGCATTAATTTTGTGGCTTCTTTGTCGTCTTTTACTTTCATAATACCGATAATTGGCCCGAAAGATTCTGCCTGCATCACATCCATTTTGTGGTTGACGTTGGTCAAAACTGTTGGCTCGAAGTAATATCCATTTCCTACAATTCTTTTACCACCAGTAAGTAGCGTTGCTCCTTTTTTTACGGCATCTTGTACTTGTTTTTCGAGAAAATCTACCTGAGATTTTCGGCTCAACGCACCGATGTAAACACCATCTTCGGTTGGTTTGCCAATCTTGAAGCTTTTTACTTCCTTCACAAATTCCTCAACGTAGCGGTCATATACTTTTTCGTGAACATAAATACGCTCAACCGCACAACAACTTTGCCCATTATTATAGAATGCTCCATCGGCAGTTCCTGCTGCAACTGACTGAATATCAGCTACATCATCGGCCACATAGAGTGGGTCTTTACCGCCTAATTCGAGTTGGCAAGGCACCATTTTAGGTGCTACTTTTTCATAAATATAAAGTCCAGTTCGGTAAGAACCTGTGAAGAAATAGCCATCAAGCGGCATTGCTAAAAGTTGTTCACCTACTTCTTTTGCACCAACTGCCACCGCAAAAACATCTTCGGGAACACCCGCAGCTTTCAAAAACTTTTCAATTTTTAAACCAGTCAAAGTTGAAAACTCAGATGGTTTGTAGAAAACGGCATTTCCACCAATCAAAGCAGGAATAAAAACATTTACACCCACCAAAAACGGATAATTCCATGCCGAGATATTACAAACTACGCCCAAGGGTTCGTATGAAATACGTTCGGTTAGTCCTTCTTGCTTGGTCATTACTTCATCTTTCAAGTATTTCTGCGAATTTTCCACAAAAAACTTGATTCTTCCTCTGGCTCCGTTTACTTCATTACGGGCTTGTTGGAGTGGTTTTCCCATTTCAGAAGTGAGCGTTGCAGCCAATTCTTCGATATTTTCGGCCAATAATTCAGAGAATTTGGCGATGATAGCGATACGTTTTTTTAGATTAACTTTCGCCCAAGATTTTTGCCCTTTTTGTAAGGTTTTTAGTTTGTTTTTAAGGCTTTCGGCCGAATCTTCTTGTAAAGTAGCAATGATTTCTTCGGTAGCTGGATTGATGATTTGCATATAAATTTATAAAAGTTAAGTCAAATTTTTTGGACACAGAGTTGATAGGAGTTTTTCACAGAGTTTCACTGAGTTACTTTGTGAAAAACTTTGTGTAACACTGTGACCCAAAATATGTACGATTATGGACAAAAATAAGCATAAACTTTTCATTTATTCCTAAAACTCCGACATAGTTGGCTATTTTTGCGACAGATACAAAAATTGCTTGCATGGAAAAGACTTATCAAGAAAAAATAACCACATTACTTACCGAAATAACCACCTTAAAAAAGAAAAGCGACCAGATTTCGATGTACCGATTATTGCTGATAATTGGACTGTTGATTTTGGTATATCAGCTTTTTAAACTCAATGAAATCCTTGGCGGACTTTCAATTATTGGCGGCATTTTAGGTTTCTATTATTTAGTAAAGTACCACGAAAAAATTGATGCCGAGATTGATTTAAAAGAAACTACGCTCGCCGTGATTCAGAATGAATTGACGTGCTTAGAGAGAATTTCGGGAATGTATTATAATGGTCAAGAATACGGCCGACCAACGCATAATTTCAGTGAAGATTTAGATATTTTCGGTGAAGGAACGCTGTTTCATTTAATCAACCGAACAAAAAGTAAGTCGGGAAGTGATTATCTGGCTCAACAGATTTTGGGTGAAAATCAAACTTTTTCTATCAGTCAAAAACAAGAAGCGGCTAAAGAAATGGCGGCCAAAACTGACTGGCGTTTGAGCTTTTTTGCTTCGATGTTTAAGATTTCTAACGAGGAGCGAGGCGTGAGCAAAGTGCTGAATCAAATTGAACACCCACCAGTCTTGAAGCTGGAAAAGTTTATTGCAATTTATGCCAAAATCTTGCCCTTTTTGTGGGTAGCGGTCTTTGCTTCTGCTTATTTTGTGTCGCCATCGTTTGCTGGTTATGGAGTGGCGGCTTTGGCTTTGATAAATTTTAGACTTACGGGCATTAACCGCAATCACACTGAAGAATATTTTGAAACAGTGGCAGGAGCGGGGCGTTTGATGGAAAAATTTGGAGTAGCAACTGGCCTTATCGCTCAAGAAAATTGGCGGTCTGAAATCTTAAAAACGGCTCACGAACGATTGCCAATTTCAAAACTAAATACCAAAAATCCGATTGATGACTTTGTAGTGATTCTGAAAAAACTTGATATGCGACGCAATATGTTGGCTTCGCTTTTTTTGACTTTGGCTACTCCCTTTCAGCCAGTTCAGTTAATCAAACTGAGGGCTTGGCTGAAAGAAAATCCTGATTTTTTTGAGAAAATATTTGATGTAATTGGTGTTTTTGAACTTTATGCCAGCATCGGGAATCTACATTTCAATAAGCCTGACTGGTGTTTTCCTGCAATAAATAGTAGTAAAACTTTCAAATTATACGGGCAAGAGATGGGGCATCCACTCATCAATACCAAAAATGTGGTTTGTAATAGTTTTGATTTTGATGAACGAAATCGACTAACGCTCATTACTGGCTCAAATATGTCGGGCAAAAGTACATTTTTGCGTACGGTTGGGCTAAATATTATCTTGGCG
The DNA here is from genome assembly GCF_040253585.1 of Emticicia sp. W12TSBA100-4. NCBI lineage: Bacteria > Pseudomonadati > Bacteroidota > Cytophagia > Cytophagales > Leadbetterellaceae > Emticicia > Emticicia sp. W12TSBA100-4. The sequence goes on along the minus strand of NZ_JBELAU010000008.1, from coordinate 245,725 downwards.
TATGCTGGTTGTCCAGTTTTTGCCAAGAAAATGAGTGTAAGTGGCGGCATAAAACTGATTTGTTATATGCGAATCAAAGATTCTATTCAGCAAAATGCTTCAACTTTTAAGGCCGAAATTGAGCGAATTAAGCTCGTTCTGGCGGCAATCAATAATAATGAAAATGCTTTGTTTTTGATTGATGAAATGTTGAGAGGAACAAATTCAGAAGATAAGTTGGCGGGTTCGATGGCTTTGTTGGAAAAAATAGTGAATTCAAATGCGTATGCAATGGTAGCTACACACGATTTGCGTATGACTGAAATTTCGGAAGAGTATCCCGATGTAGTGAAAAATTATTATTTCGAGTATGCTACTGAAAACGGCGAATTATTATTCGATTATTTGATAAAAGAAGGCGTTTGTAAGAGTTTCAATGCTTCACTTTTATTGAAATCTATTGGCTTGCCGATTGGTGAAAACCTTTAAAAAGTAGGTGCAGATGTGGCACACCTCCGAAGGTGTGCCACATTTTGCTTACTTTACTTTTTCTCAGTTAGAGCGGTTCCTTCAAAAGAAATTCCTTTCCAACCAGTTTTCATAAAGTTTCTGATATTTTGGTGGTTCGTTGCGTCAGGATTTTCGAGAACATCTTTGTGGTAAAAATCACCAAAACAAGCGAGCGTTTGTTCTACCGAAAAGTTTTGAAGTTTTGCGAATGAAAATAATTTGCATGAACCCGAATTTTGTCCAGCTTCGTTGTGTAAATCTCCATTTTGGAAAGCCGTTGGCGTAAAATCATAGAGTGCTTCCACAACGGCCATAGTATCTGTAAATGCTACTTCTTGAGGGGTTTCGTTGAGTTTTTTTAGAAAAGAATCGAGTGTCATTATTGAATTTTTGATTGAATATTTTCGACGAAACTTTGTCGAATTTTATAAGAAAAATTATTTTGTTCAGCATTGATAATGCGTTCGGGATGCCACTGAATGAGCATTAAATAATGGCTTGGTTGGCTTCGACTTCGCTCAGTCACCGAGTCAGAATCTGTTGGGTGAGCGGAGCCGAACTCAAGAGTGAAGTCGTACTCCAAACCTTCCACCACTCTATCATCTGATAAGGCATTGATTTTTAGCGGTTTGGCAATAATATCAGCCGATTGATGATGTGCTGAATTCACATCTCCAAATACAATATTGGTAATTTTTGAAAGTTCGGAGTCGTGAATGATTTCTATGTTATGATAACGGTCTTTTCCTTCAAAATACTTTGAATGATTCTCTTTCCCAGCAGTAGGTAAATCTGGAATCAGCGTACCACCAAGAAATACATTCACCAATTGCAAACCTCGGCAAATGCCTAAAACTGGCACTTGATTTTTGAAGATATATTCACACACTTTCCATTCAAATTCATCACGGCGTTCGTCCATGAAATTTGGATTGCACAAATTCAAAAACTCAGGCCGATTATATAAACTTGGATGCACATCTTCGCCACCCGATAATATAATGCCGTCGCATTGCTCAATTTCGTGCAAATTGTTGAGTTTATAACCAAGTTTAACAACTTCGATGTGAGAATTGCCGACCAAAGCATTTTGCGACAAAATCCATTTTTCATAGATTGGATGTTTCTCTCCGCAATCTGTAATACCTATTTTCATTGTGGATTTTCGAGTGAGTCGTAGTATTTAAAAGTACTTACGAGTCCGTTTTCTGTTTTAAGATTGATATTATTTGCCTTTACATACTGCTCAACTAAAGGCTTTTTGTCTCCAAAAAGATTAAGAAAATTTTTGCCTCTCGGCAACTGCACCACCGATTCGTCTTTCAGAATAAAAAACTTAGAAGACTTTACAAATTCACCTTCATATTCACCAGAAGCTTCATAGCCAGTTTTTTCGGTATTAGAGCTATGCAAAACGCATGAATATTCTTTCAAGAGTGTATTTTTACTGATGTGAACAACTTCATAATAGGCGTTTTCAAACTTACTGAAATGATGCCCCATTATTGTAAATGCTTCAGGCTTGATAGCGATTGCATCTTTATTGATGTCTTCTACAATATAAAGTTCGTTTTTCTGTACATTAAAAGCCATCAAAAACTGCATATCTTTCCCACTTTCGGTGCTTATTTTTCCTTTGTACCACCCATTCTTAAAAAATGGTGTGCCTTTATAGATTTTTGTAAACTCTTGTTGGGTGTTATTTACCACATCTCTCGAATTATAATACGCCTGAAAAGTAGTATCGCCATTGTTTTTATTTACAACTATTCTACTGTCGCTACTTCCCGCAATTTGCATCTTCCTCAAAAAATAATCGTATTTATTATTGGTTATTTGCCCAAAAATTTGGTTAGAAAATAAAAATAAGAGAATAAAAGTCAAAGAGAGTTTCATGACAGTAAATGTTTAGAGTTACATAAATAAAAGGAGTTTTATGAAATATAGTTAACCACAAACAACACATAAAATTCGAGTATTTGTGGTGTCTAATTAATGTTTTTTTAACAAATTTAAACTATTATAACAAATTATAACGCTTCGAGGTAAAGATTCTTGAAGTCTTCTCTCGACACTGGTTTCGGGTTATTTGGGTGAGCAAAATCGGCAATTGCTAAATCGGCTAAAGTTTCGATATGCTCAGATTTTACACCAATATCTCGCAAACGGTGCGGAATATTTACTTTAGTATTTAGCTCAAACAAATACTGCACAACCGCCTCGCCCGATTCATCTTTCAAATCAAGCGTGCGAGCAATTCGGCGGAATTTATCTTCAAAACCTGCAATATTAAACTTCATTCCATACGGAATGTTTACTGCATTGGCTAAACCGTGATGTGTATCAAGCAAAGAAGATAGTGGGTGAGCCAATGAATGTACTACTCCCAAACCTTTCTGAAATGCCACGGCACCCATCAATGAAGCAATCAACATTTTACTACGAGATTCTAAGTCGGGTTTGTTGACTGCCTTTTCTAATGACTCATGTATCAAAGCAATTCCTTCCAGAGCAATACCATCACACATCGGATGCCAGTTTTTTGCCACAAAAGCCTCCATGTTGTGGGTGAGTGCGTCCATTCCCGTAGCTGCGGTGATAAATGGTGGCAAATCCATCGTAAGTAATGGGTCGGCAAATATGATTTTAGCGAGCAATTTTGGCGAAAAAAGAATTTTTTTCTGATGCGTTTCGTCGTCGGCAATGATGGCACTGCGACCTACTTCACTGCCTGTTCCTGCTGTTGTCGGAATCGTGATAAAATGCGGAACATCGTTGGTTACATAAACATCGCCACCAATCAAATCATCGTATTTGAATAAATCTTCTCGGTGATTGATTCTTAGTAAAATAGCTCTCGCTACATCTATTGCTGCACCACCACCGATTCCAATGATGCTATCACGCTCAGTGCCATAATAGGCTTCGTCTCCTTTATAGACATCTGATTTTACTGGGTTTTTATGAATATCGCTGAAAACTTCAACGCTGATACCTTTCGAGGATAAATCTTGAACAATTTGTTTGAAAAATGGCAAATTTGCCACATTTGGGTCGGTCACGACCAAAGGTTTTGAAAGATTATTGTCTTTCAGATACGCAGGAAGTTCGGCAACGACTCCCGCACCGAATCGGATTTTAGTAGGAAAATTGAATTGTGAAATCACTTTGTTGGCTTTTATTAGTTTGAGAGTGACGAAAATACAACAAAAAACCACGAATTCAACAAAAGGTCTGTTAAATTCGTGGTTTTGTAATACAATTCTCTTGAATTGTCAGAAAGGCTTAGTCGTCTCTTCTACCTAAGAAAATGCTTACATAGTAAAGTAAATTGGCTACTGCACCTGCGGCAGCTACTACGTACGTTAAAGCGGCCCATTTGAGAGCATCTTTTGCCATATCGTGTTCGCCTGTTGTTACTATTGAACGAGTTTCCATCCATTTCAAGGCACGGTTACTTGCATCATATTCTACGGGTAATGTAATGAGCGAGAATATTGCCAAAGCAGCATTTGCCACAATTAAAATCATCAATAACATATTGCCAAACGAGCTACCACGAGAAAGCATATATACTCCTCCGAACATCAAAAACATATTGGCAAAGTTCATGACATTTGTAGCAACGTTAACGGCTGGTACTAATGCCGAACGCATCTTGAGCGGTGCGTAAGCCATAGCATGTTGCACGGCGTGGCCACACTCGTGAGCTGCCACAGCAGCCGAGGCGGCACTTGCACCTGTGTAAACATCATAGCTGAGGTTTACGGTTTTATCGAGTGGGTTATAGTGGTCAGTTAATTGACCATCTACTTGAATGATTCTTACATCATAAATACCGTTATCGTGTAGCATTCGTTGAGCTATTTCTGCTCCTGTCATGCCATTTCGCAAACGTATTTGAGAATATTGAGCAAATTTACTTTTCAAGCGTCCTGATACTATCATGCCAAGTACCATAAAGACGATACCAATAATTATTATCATAATTTTTGTGTTTTTTGTTGAAAACTGTTTGTCTATCGACTAATAATTTTCTTTTATTTTCTGAATAATTGAGCTGGTTGAATACCCTTTCACCAACGAAATAGTTTTTACCTCGCCTCCATTGGCTATAACAAAATCTGAACCAACGATATTTTCGACCGTATAATCATCGCCTTTGACCAAAATATTCGGACAAAGTGTCTCAATTAACTCCTTTGGTGTTGGTTCGTCGAACAAAATGACAGCATCGATAAAACTCATCGCTGCCATCATGCGTGAACGTGCGTATTCATTTATCACGGGGCGACTTTCTCCTTTTAAACGTCTCACCGAAGCATCGGTGTTTAGGCCAAGTACGAGCTTATCACCTAAATTTCGGGCTTTTTCGAGGTAATCAATGTGCCCGAGATGTACAATGTCGAAGCATCCGTTAGTAAAAACGATTTTTTTGCCTTCAGATTGCCATTGTTCGATTTGTTGTTTAGCTTCTGTTAGACTTAATATTTTTGATTCGGTCATTTTTTGTAAAATATTCTAAAAATTTATTATTTAACCTCTCTCTTGGGCAAAACCAATGTTAATAAAAAAGCAATACTACCAAAAATAGCTACAAAGACCATCCCTTGCATGGCATGAAGGAATGTAGCGAGTGTGATACCATCTTGTTGTGAAAGTCCATAAAGCACTACAATACTTCCTACTAAAAAGTGATAACTTCCTATACCGCCTTGCGTTGGTGCTGCCATTCCGATTGACCCCATCACGAAAATAGAAAGTGCAGCCAATGGCGAAAGGTTAGCTGTTTCGGGCAATGCAAAGCAAAGAACGTAAGTCATAACGAAGTACATTGTCCAAATCAGAATTGTATGGAAGATAAATGCCGAAGGATTTTTAAGGTTTCTGACACTCATAAAACCACTGGCAAAACCACCGATTATTTTAGCAACTTTCTGATAAAGAGCATTTTGTGCGATTTTCTCTTGATTTTTCTTGAATAAAAAATAAGCCACTACAAGTAAGCCGATTCCTACTAAAGCATAGCTGCCGAGTAGGAGCGGATTTTTGAATTTTTCGCCAAAAAAATTAAAGAAAACGTCTTTCAGACGGTCGAATTCGAGAATAAAATTCAAGAAAATCAATAATAAAAGTACCAAAACATCAATCAAACGCTCAGCTATTACTGCTCCAAACGATTTTTCAAATGGAATATCTTCTAATTTATTAAGTGTTCCGCAACGAGCCACTTCACCCGCTCTTGGAAAGATTAAATTTGCTCCATAACCTACTAAAACCGCCAATGTTGTACGAAAAACCGAAGGTTTATAGCCCATCGGCTCAAGCATCAAAACCCAACGATAAGCTCTACTCCAATGTGCCACCAAAGCCAAAACGGCCGAAAGGGCTACCCAGCGATAATCGGCTTGTTTTATTTTTTCCCAGAGGGTGTTTAGGTCGATGTCTTTGAACGTAAACCAAACCAAAACAGCGGCAACTGTCAGTGAGATAAGGTACTGGAGTGTTTTTTTCATTAAAAAGAGGTTTTATGTACAATTCTGGAGAATTGTGCTACAATTATTTTACTACCAAGTTATTTTCGTCAGGAAAAACAATCATTGGCTTGTGAGTTTTTGCTTCTTCTTGGGTCATCCAAGCATAAGAAATAATAATTACAATGTCGCCCACTTCGGCTTTGCGAGCGGCGGCTCCGTTCAGACAAATAATACCTGAGCCGCGTTTACCTTTGATAGCATAAGTTTCCAGACGCTCACCATTATTATTGTTTACGACTTGTACTCGCTCATTTTCCATGATTCCTGCGGCATCGAGCAAATCTTCGTCGATAGTGATGCTCCCTACATAATTGAGTTCGGCTTGAGTGACTTTCACTCGGTGGATTTTTGATTTGAAAATATTGACTAACATCTGTCTGAATTTACGATTATACGAATTACGATTTACGACTGAGTCGCCCGAGCGATGATTTATATTTTAAATCTTCAAACGGACTGCAAAATTATAAAATTGCTTGTGAAAGAAACATTTGGCACAACAATAAAATTCAGATTAAATTTTTTAATTAGTTTTGTGGTGAAAAAGCTTATTACGAAATGATAAAAAAACTACTCCTCTTTGTTTTTGTAGCCACTACCTCTATTGCCTTTGCTCAGGATGCCAGTATTTTTGAACCAGATTCGATTAAGAAAAAAATTGAAGCCTCTCCGATTCGTACTTCACTTCGCATTGACGGAGTGATGAATGATGCCGAATGGCGAAAAGTAAAACCAACATCGGGCTTTACTCAAATCGAACCCTTTCAAGGCAAAAAGCCTACGCATGACACCGAAGTAAAGGTGCTTTACAATAAACAATACCTCTACTTTGGTATTTTCGCTAAAGATTCTTTGGGCAAAAAGGCCATTCGTGCTACCGATTTTAAGCGTGATTTTAGCTTTCGCCAGCATGATATGGTAGCCTTATCGTTTGATGGATTCAATGATAAACGCAATGCCATGGTTTTGGTAACGAATCCGTATGGTGTACAGCGTGATTTACTTTCGTTCGATGACCTCTACTACGATGTCGATTGGGATGGGCTTTGGCGAGTACGTACCACTCGCACCGATTCGGGCTGGGTGGCAGAAATGGCTATTCCGTGGCAAACGTTGCGTTATCCGAAAACTTCTGATAGCCTACATACGTGGGGATTTAATGTTTTCCGTAGCCGCCGAATGAGCAACGAACAAACGGCTTTTTCGCCGTATCCTCGTACATTTTCTAATCTACGCATGACCTATGCGGGAGAACTGAAAAATCTTCAGCCACCACCGCCATCGCCTAATATCCGAATTCAACCTTATTTCTTGACTTCGTACGACCAATATAGTGGTCAAAAAATACCGAAACCGACCGAAACAAATTTTAAATTGGGCGGAGAACTAAAATGGGCGATTAACTCAAATGCCGTTTTAGACCTTACGACCAATACTGATTTTGCCCAAGCCGATGCCGACCGCCAAGTGAATAACGTTACCCGTTTTTCGGTGTTTTTTCCTGAAAGGCGTCAATTTTTCCTTGAAAATGCGTCCCTTTTTGGTGTGGGTGTAGGGCCTAATGATGATTTATCGGGTGGAACGATGCGTGTACAACCTTTTTTTAGTAGAAGAATTGGCTTAGATGATTTCGGGAATCCGATTCCGATTGATGCAGGTGGACGTTTTGTGTATCGTTCATTGAAGCGAAATTTTGGAGTAATTGCGATGCGTCAGCGTGGCGTAGGAGAGACTCCAGCAACCAACTTTTTTGTTGGGCGTTTTTCTGAAAACTTTGGCGAACAAAGCCGTGTTGGTGGACTCGTAACAGTGAAAAATCGTCCAGAAGGCTCAAATATTGTTGGTACGGTTGATGGATTTTTCCGTTTGAATCAATTGCATTCGGTCAATGCGATGGCTACTTACTCGAAAACAACTAATACTGGGCAGCAAGGTTTTTCGGGTTTTGCTCAATATTATTTTACGAATAATCAGTTTAAAGTTTGGTGGACACAGTCGGTTGTTACGAAAGATTATAATCCTGAATTGGGTTTTGTTTCACGTACCGATGTCATTGGCACAACCCCAGGGATTTTTATTTATAACCGTGGAAATTGGTTACCGAAAAAATACATTCGTGCATTCGAGCCTGGAATCATGACGGAGTTTTATCACCAAGCTTCAACGGGGCAGTTGATAGAACGCCAAATCAATATTAATCCTATTTGGTTTAATTTTCAGAATGGTGGATTTTTCGGATATTTGGTTAACCCAACTTTTCAGCGTTTGAATGAGCCATTTCAACCATTAGGCGTAACAATTGACGTGGGTGATTTTAATTATGTTCGCCATCAAATTTTTGCGAGTTCCGACCCTTCAAAAATTATTAATGTTGTAGTTGACCACAGTTGGGGAACGTATTTTGACGGAAAACTTAACTCAACCGATATTAAATTACAATTTGCACCAATTCCGCATGTTTCGGTTGTAGGGCGTTATAATCGAAATGGTTTTAAAGACGTTGGCGATGCAATTGATGGCAAAAAAGTTGATTTGTATTCAATCGAAGGACGTTTTGCTCTTAACCCAAGAGTACAATTGATTGGTTTTTACCAGCAAAATTCGGAGAATAATTCAAAAAATTATAACATTCGTTTATCGTGGGAATACCAACCTTTATCGTATATTTATGTAGTTTTTAATCGCCGAGGATTCAATAATGTAAATGAGCCAAGCGATATTCGTTACGAAAAAGAAAGTCATGTAATTGCTAAAATTAGCTATTTGAAGCAGTTTTAAACAGTAAAATATTCAACGACAATATAATTTATTCAACCTAAAATCAACAAAACTATGCAACGACGCACCGCACTGAAAAGCCTTTCGGTGGCTCTCGGTGGTTTGGTGTCCATGCCCGCTTGGGCTACAAGTTGGACTCCCGACTCAATCGGCAACGACAAATCTTTATCTGCCAGCGACGAGGCTATTTTAGCCGAAATCGTCGAGACAATTATCCCCGAAACCAAAACTCCTGGGGCAAAATCGCTAAAAGTGCACCAATTTGCCTTACGCATGATTAATGATTGTTATGGAGAAACTGCCCAAAAAAGCCTACGACAAGGCCTTGCTAAAACTGATGATTTGGCTAAACAAATCAACAGCAAACCTTTTATTGAATGTGATGCTCAACAACGCAAGGATACTATTTTGCAGCTAAGCAAAGCCGATGACGCAAGCAAAAAGTTTGTGGAAATGATAAAAAACCTTACAATTCGTGGCTATACAAATTCTGAATATTATATGGTCAATGTTCAGAAATACGTCATGGCTCCAGGTTTTTATCATGGCTGTGTTCCTGTAAAACAATAAACCCTCTACTCAAAAGAGAGCCTTTAAAGTAGCTTTTAAAAAAATATTCTTCGCTTTAGCCCTCCCTATCGGGGAGGGTTGGGTGGGGTTAATCAACGAAAAAAATGCCAAATTTTAATATAGATTCAGTAAAAGACCGCACATTCGATGCCATCGTGGTTGGCTCAGGAATTAGTGGCGGTTGGTCAGCTAAAGAGTTGACAGGCAAAGGTTTACGTACATTGTTATTGGAGCGTGGGCGTGACGTAAAGCACGTAACCGACTACCCAACTACGATGATGAATCCGTGGGAGTTTGACCACCTCGGACAAATTACGAAGGAACTCAAAGATGCCAATCCGATTGCGAGCCGCTGCTATGCATTCAACGAAGATGCTGCTCATTTTTTTGTAAAAGATGCCGAACATCCTTACGTACAAGAAAAACCATTCGATTGGATTCGTGGCTATCAAGTTGGTGGAAAGTCGTTGATGTGGGCCAGAGGTACACAACGTTGGTCGCAATACGATTTTGAAGGACCAGCACGTGATGGTTTTGCGGTAGAATGGCCGATAAACTATGCAGATATAGCTCCGTGGTACAGCTATGTAGAGAAATTTGCGGGTATTTCGGGAAATAAAGATGGACTTCCTCAGTTGCCCGATGGCGAGTTTTTACCGCCTCACGAGCAGTCGTGTGTGGAAAAGCATTTCACCAAAGAAATGGCCAAGCACTATAAAGGTACTCGACCAATTATTATTGGGCGTTGTGCTCATCTTACTGCACCGCAGCCGATTCACTTTCAGCAAGGCAGAGCCAAATGCCAACAAAGAGACTTATGCCAGCGTGGATGTCCGTATGGTGGATATTTTAGTAGTAATTCATCAACTATTCCGTGGGCCATGCGTAGCGGAAAATTGACCATGAAAACTGACTCGGTGGTTCATTCAATCATTTATGACGAACAAAAAGGCAAAGCCACAGGCGTGCGTGTGATTGATGCCCACACCAAACAAATGACCGAATATTATGCCCGTGTGATTTTCTTGAATGCCGCCACGCTCAATACAAACTTAATTTTATTAAATTCTACCTCAAATCGTTTTCAGAATGGCTTGGGCAATGATAATGGACTTTTAGGAAAATACATAGCGTTCCATAATTTCCGTACGACGATTTCGGGAGAATACGAAGGTTTTTTGGATACCACCACCGAAGGTATTCGCCCAAATGGTAGTTATATTCCTCGTTTCCGCAATGTTTTCAAGCAAGAAACCGACTTTTTGCGTGGATATGCTGCAGGTTTTAGTGCCAGCCGCATGACCTATCGAGATACGTCAGGCATTGGAGAAGATTTGAAAGAAAGCCTCAATCATACACGATACGGAAATTGGAGAGTTGGCTCGCACATGATGGGCGAGACGATTCCGAAAGAAAGTAATTACGTGGCACTCGATAAAAATCTGCTTGACCCGTGGGGAATTCCTCAGCTAAAAGTGTCGGTCGCTTATGATGATAACGATGAAAAAATGATAAAGGACTTTCATGAGCAACTCACCGAAATGTACACAAAAGCTGGCTTTACGAACATCAAAACGCATGATAAGCCAGATAAAGCCCCAGGTTTGGATATTCACGAAATGGGGGGGGTACGAATGGGCAAAGACCCAAAAACATCAATGCTCAATAAATGGAATCAGTTTCATAATTGCAAAAATGTATTCGTGACCGACGGAGCTTGTATGACTTCCAATTCGACACAAAATCCATCTTTGACTTTCATGGCTATTACGGCTCGTGCCGCCGATTATGCCGTGAAGGAGTTTAAGAAAGGAAATTTATAGTGAAGACTAAAACCGAAGACCTCCCCAAATTTATAAATTTGGGGAGGTCTTTTTTATTTTGCATTAAACTCCTGCCAAGTAGCATTGTAAGCACCAAAACAACCAAATCCACCATTGATATTGGTATAGAGCAACACAGGTTCGGCAAATGGATTATTGTTTTCTCGTTGTCGGCGGAGTGATGTATGATAATTGTAGTAATGAATATCGGTTTGAAATAAACCAACTTTTATTTTATTTAAGCGTTTATCACTTACTACTCGATTATTTTGCACACCAGCAATATTAATCGACGGCAAGAAGGTTCTGTTCAATGAAAGTAATTGACCATCAGTGTCTTTATCATCAATGGTTCGTAAATCTACAAGGCTCGAAATTAATGTATCGCTTAGTTTCTTATTTGTTCTTGTTTCCGAAATCTCATAATTGACATCATAAGCACTGATGGCTCGATAATAATTTGTTTCGCCTGCTTTATCTTGCCAAATTACTTTTACATCAAATTCGGTATTGGTAACCGTATTCCCTCGCTGAAAATCATTCACGGTTGAGGAGTCTATTTTTACTTCCTTTATTGTAATATTATTCGGAACAGTGGTTGAGGCATTTATTTGTCGGCCATCAGGTGTACTTACTGTAATTGTATAAGTTTTTCCTACTAAAATTGGTAATTCTGAAGGTAAAGCACGGTAATATCCCAATTTTGGACTGTAAATCAATCGAATACTTTTATTGCCATCCGATAAATTTACCGTTGCGTTCGTAATATCTTTTCTAATATCGCCCGTAGTCCCAATTAGCAATTTGGTCTCGGTAACTTTGGCCGCCAAAACCGTATCTTGTGGAGAAATAAAACAAGCCACAACCAACTTAGAATCAGTTTCGGGCAGAAACGAAGGGTCAATCTCCTTAATCAAACTTTCACACGAAAGCAGAAAAGACTGACTGAGAATAAGTATAATATTTAAAAACTTGTTTTTCATTTTTATAAAATCCCCCTTTAGGGGTTAGTTTTTAAAACTTAAAATTATAACTAAATGATGGAATAACAGGAAATATAGAATATCGCTGTAAGATATTGATAATCTGGTTATTAGCATCAACTTTGGTATTGAGCTGGTAGAAAAACGGATTTTTTCTATTATAAGCATTATAAATACTAATTTCCCAAGTGCGTTCGTGGCGGCGTTTCTTTTTGCTAAATTGAATGCCCAAATCAAGTCGATGATATGGCTCCGCTCGGAAAGTATTTTTCTCGCCATATTCCTGCACAGCTCGCCCTGCAAAAAGTGGACTTACTGGGGTTGAAGTATTATTGATAGCATTATTTGCCCCAAAACGAGTATTAAAATTGCTATACCCATTATACCTCGAAAGCGGCACTGTGAGAGCATTTCCAGTACCGAAAACCCAAACTGCCGAAACCGTAATGTTTGGTTTTATATCATAAATTCCGACCAACGAAATATCATTTCGGCGGTCGTAGCGAGGGAAAAACTCTTTGCCAAAATTCAGTTCGTCAAATTGCCATTTTGTCCAAGAAAGCGTGTAGCCTGCCCAACCCGAAAACTTCCCGACTTTTTTCTGCAATAAAAACTCCGCTCCATAAGACCAACCTTGACCAATCGTTACGTTATCCTCCCAACGCACTCGGTTATTTGAAGTTGGGTCGTTGACCAGCAAAAAACTCGCCCCTTCTTTATAATTAATGAGGTTATTCATCTTTTTATAATATCCTTCGATGGTCAGCGTTAAGCCTTTTTTATCGAAATCCTTAGCAAAACCAGCCGCCACTTGTTGCGATTGTTGTGGGGCAACCCTGTCGGTAGTTGGTACCCAAAGGTCGGTTGGTAAGCCAATGCCAGTATTGGTAAGCAAATGCACATATTGATTCATCAGTGCGTAGGAAGCCTTAAAAGCCAAATCACTTTTCAGTTTGTAAGCCGCCGCCAAGCGTGGTTCTGGACGCACATAACTTGCTCCCGAAACTTGATAATTGCTGATTCGGAGACCAGCGTTCATTTTTAGTCGGCTGGTTGCTTGCCAAACGTCTTCGGCATAAATTCCCGATTCTACAACGTCGATATTATCAATTCTGTTTTCAAAACGGCTAATATCGGAGTCTTGTAGCACAACTGCACTTGGTGTAAACCGATGAAAAGTGGACTGAATACCAAATTTCAAGGCGTGCTTTGGGGCTGGAAAAAAATCGAAGTCGTATTTAATAGCATAGTCTCTTATGCCTGATTGATAATCTAAATTATAAGTAGAATTAGTATTAGTATTGAGGTCGAGGGAATTAACTACCGAACTAATATTGAAGCGATAACGGCTATAAATAAGTGATAAATTGCCAAAAAGCTTCTGTGAATAAAGGTGGTTCCAACGCAAAGTGGCAGTTTCATTACCCCAGTTTAGACCGTTTGATGAATTGCTTTCGGGACTTACAGTGTTTGTACTAAACTTATCTTTTCCAAAATACCCACTCAAATACAGTTTATCTTTCTGCCCGAAATCATAATTCATTTTAGCATTCAAATCATAAAAATAATAGCCGCCCTTAGTTTTTTCGATAGCATCCCTTTGAGACGCTTTCACGAGTGGAGCAGCCACAACATCAAGATAAGTGCGTCTTGCCGAAACAATAAATGAAGATTTTGTGGTCTTTTGTTTTTTTGTTTTAATCGGCCCTTCGAGGGTTAATCTTGAAGAAATAAGTCCGATCCCGCCCTCACCGTGCAGTTTTTCTTTATTTCCTTCCTTCATATTCATTTCAATGACTGACGAAAGTCGGCCTCCGAAACGTGCAGGAAAACCACCTTTGGTGAGTTCTACACTTTTGAGGGCATCGCCATTAAAAACTGAGAAAAACCCAAAAAGGTGACTGGCGTTATAGACTACGGCATCATCTAAGATTATCAAATTTTGGTCAGGGCCTCCGCCACGCACATAAATTCCTGATTGGCCTTCCGAGCCTTTCTGTACGCCTGGCATGAGTTGAAGCACCTTCAAAACATCTTTTTCGCCCATAAAAGCTGGGATTTTCTTGATTTGATTGATTGGTACATCAATTTTACTCATTTCTACCGACTCGCTCACTCGCTCTTCTTGGCGTTTTGATGAAACTACCACTTCGTTGAGCTGATTGGCCGAAGCCAACTCAATATTTATTTCGATATTTTTGTTGAGTACAAATGTTTTTTCGATGCGTTCGTAACCTACAAAAGAGAAAACTAAAGTAGCGGCATCGTTGGCAGGAAGCGTTATTGAATAAAAACCGTAGTTATTGCTACTTGTGCCGAAAGTGCTACTGGGAACATAAACGTTTACACCGATAAGTTGCTCTTGACTGCCTTTTTCACGCACGTAACCACTGATTGTAAATGTTCGCTGGGCAAAAGTTGTATGACTCAAAACAGCTAAGAATATTAAAACTAAATGTATTTTTTTTATCATGGGTAGCAGATTATCCTATTATATTACTACGAAAAAGTGCCTATAAAAGTTGTGTAAAGTCTAAAAATTAAAAATTGTAGTGTTTTACGAAGATTAACAATAAAAAAACATCGCAATTGCTTAAATATCAGTTGTTTAGTTTTTATTTGTGCCAACAAAAATTGTAATTTTACGCCAACATTAAAAAGTCTTACCTTCAATCATAAAATTATTATGGCAGAGAACGAAAAAAGCGTTACAGATAAAGCAACGGAAATAGCTGGAGAAGCAAAGGTCGCTGCAACTGAAAAATTGACAGATTTGAAAGCAGAAGCAACTGAAGTAATCGGTGATTTGAAAGCAAAAGCATCGGAGTTAGTTAGTGAAGAAAAAATCAACGAAGTAAAAGCACAGGCAGCCGAGAAAATTGCTGATTTGAAAGAAGATGCAGCCGAGGCAGTAGAAGCTGCCAAAGCAAAAGCACAAGAAGTTGCTGCAGGTGCAAGTGAAAAAATTGCAGACTTGAAAGAAGATGCTGCTGAGGCAGTAGAAGCTGCCAAAGCAAAAGCACAAGAAGTTGCTGCAGGTGCAAGCGAAAAAATTGCTGATTTGAAAGAAGAGGCGGCTGAAGCAGTAGAAGCTGCCAAAGCAAAAGCTCAAGAGTTTGCAGCAGAAGCATCGGCTACGGTTGATAACTTGAAAGCTAAAGCTACGGAATTTATGAAAAGTGAAAACGTTGATGCTATGAAAGCAGAAGCGGCCGAAAAAATCGAAGATTTGAAAGCTGATGCTGCCGAAGCAGTAGATGCTGCGAAAGCAAAAGCTCAAGAAATTGCAGCTGAAGCAAGCGAAACAGTAGCCGAAGTTACTCAGAAAGCCAAAGGTTTTTGGAGTAAATTGTTTGGTGGTAAATAATCTGAATGATACACCAAAACGGTGAATCTGCTTGCAGGTTCACCGTTTTGGTGTCATGTACAAAATTGTATATATACAGCTTTATATACAGTTTCATACGAAGCATTTTCATAGAAAATTGGAACGCTGATTACGCGGATTCTTTCAGAAACGCAGATTTTCACAGATAAAATCCGTTTAATCAGCGTTGGCACATCAGCGTAATCAGCGTTCTATTTTTTAATATTATGGAAATTTCAAGTTTTTACAAAATACTACTCGCCGCCGCCATAGCCACAGCAATGACAATTGCGGGTAGATAGCCATCAATTGTGAGGTCGTCGGTGAATTTGTCAATTAATTTGAGTAAAAGAGCTGTCACGAGCATACGCACAATAAAAGTAAACATCCCCAGTGTCAAAAAATTGAGCGGTACTCGAATTAGAAAACCAATGGTGGCATTCAGGATACCCAAAATTAAAGCAACCACGATGGCAAAAACATAGCTTTTTACGTGCACTTTTGGCCATAAATAAGCGATTCCGAGCAAAACGCCCGCATTAAGTAGAATTTCTAATACAAATCTCATGGTGTTTGGGTTTAATGTAAATTTTTAGTTTAACTGAATTATTTAGACTAAAAAACTATGCCACAGTAAATTAATTATTTTTGCTGACCTAATTTGTGTACTGCGGACTATCGACAGTGGACTTTCTTACTCACTTTTCCACCCCGGTCCTTTCACAAATCTCCCCGATTTTATGCCAGTATGTTGGCCGTCTTTCACAACTTGCTTACCATTAACAAACACATGAAGCATTCCTGCTGAAAGCTGATGTGGCTTCTCAAAAGTTGCTTCATCCTGAATTTTATTGGGGTCAAAAACTACAATATCTGCATAATTGCCAACGGCTAAACGCCCACGTTTCTGAATTTTGAGATTATCGCAAGGTAAAGATGTGAGTTTTCTAATGGCTTCTTGTAGTGTAATCACCTTTTCTTCACGCACATATTTGCCCAAAAGCCGAGAAAAATTGCCATAAGCTCTCGGATGATTACTGGATTTCAAAAACACCCCAGCAGGATTCATAGAGGCCGCATCTGAGCAAAAACTCATGTAGGGTAGTTGAATCTGTTTTTTTACGTTTTCTTCACTCATCAAAAAATATACAACATCAACTCTTGACCCATCCGAAACCACCAAATCCATTGCGGTTTCATACCAAGTTTTTTTCTTGATGGCAGCTACTTCGGCTAAAGTTTTGCCAATATATTTTCGGAGAGAATCCTGCTTAAAACCAATCAATAATGTTTTATCTGCTCCTGCAGCTAAACATAAATTTTCCCAGTCATTTTGTGGTGAAATCATTTCTCGCCCGACTTGCTCTCTGATTGTGCCCGATTTGAGCCTTCTACTCCATTGGTCGAAACCACCTTCTTGCACCCACGGTGGCATGGCGGCGTCAAGTCCAGTTGCCCCAGCAATGTAGTTGTACATATCAGCAGTTATATTGATACCTGCTTTTCTTGCACTATCAATTTTAGTAATCACTTTATCAATTTTGGGCCAATTGTTTTTTCCTGCGGCTTTCAAATGATAAATTTCTGCGTGAATATTTGCTTCTTTTGCAATCGTAATTAGCTCATTGACAGCTTCTTCAAGTCGATTTCCTTCACTTCTTAAATGTGAAATATATGTGCCGCCATATTCGGAAGCTACTTTCGATAACTCAATGAGTTCGTGCGTGTCAGAATAAGTTCCGGGTGTATAAATTAATGCCGAAGCCACACCCATTGCCCCTTCTTCCATGGCCAGTTTCACGTGCTTTTTCATGCGGTCGAGTTCATCAGGTTTAGGCGGACGGTTGGCATAACCCAACTCCATTGCTCTTACAGTTGAAGCTCCCACAAACGAAGCTACGTTGGTCGAAACTCCTCGTTTTTCTAAGTAAGAAAGGTATTCTCCCAAAGTATTCCATGGAATATCGTATTTTATATTGCCTTGTGATTTTTTAGCATCAAGCTTCATTGCATCACTGATTGGCCCCATTGAGTCACCTTCGCCCATAACTTCGAGCGTAACGCCCTGCATTATTTCTCCCATCGAACGCCCATCTTCAATCAGACTTTCGGTACTCCAACTTAGCATATTTACAAAGCCAGGAGCAACTGCCATGCCTTTAGCATCAATTACGGTCACATCTTTTGTGTCAAATTGAAAACCCAAATTTCCAACAAATGCAATCGTATCATTTTTTATAGCAATATCGGCCAAAATAGGAGTAGTTCCATTGCCATCGAAGATAAGACCATTCTTGATGATGAGGTCATATTTGCTTTGATTACAGGAAAATAACAGCAAAAAACTGCTAAAAAAGAATAGTTTATGGGGTTTCATATAGGTTTCATTCAATTTGACTTAAAAATATAGAAAAACTATAAGCAATGAAATTTTTGTTGGCTATAAAGCGAGATTTTATTTTAAATGTAGAGATTTAATGGCAGTAGTATTAAAGAAAACTACTCTTTGAAGCAGGTCATAAATATCATAATTTTACCAAAAAATCTAAGTGGAGAATGTCGGCAGGTTTAAAACCCTGCCGACGTTAATTAACAAGTAAGTTTGCCTGCTATCTATTTGAATAATAATTTAATTAAACTCATTTTGCTATGAAGAAACTCATTTTATTTTACTCACTTTTTATGATGATAGAATCCCCAATTTTTGCTCAATCATTTCTTGGAAACTGGCAAGGTCAGGTGAAAGGAAGCAACGGAAGTTTAAAAGCTGAATTATTATTAAAGACAGCCAATGCAAACCAACTTTCTGGCCAAATGGTAGTTTTCTCTGGAGGAGAGACTAATACTTATCAAATTAAAGGAAATACGGCTGCAAATACGGCGTCGGGTACGCTTACTTATAATGATGGAACGGTGTTTACTTTTGTGATGCAATTACAAAATAATGCCATTCAGCAGAAAATTAGCTATAATAATCAGGTGATTCTGGAGGGGAGTTTTGCAAAAGCTACTGCTGCAGTTTCGCCACAGACAAACAATACAGCAGTAAAACCCGATGGTCTTTATCGAGACCCCAATTTGGTCGGAAAATGGACAAACCAAGAGAATTATTCATCAAATGGTGGGTTTTATGGCGGAAGTAGCACATCAATCATCCTTAATGCCGATGGCACGATTGACGATGGTGGTTCAAGTTCGTATGTGAGTGGGCCGAATAGTTCGGGAAACTCGTCGGGTGGTGGAAACTCAGCCATTGCTCAAGTAAAAGCAGCAGGGGCAAGGTGGTTTACAAAAGGGAATATTCTTTACTGGCGAGTAAATGTCAATGGTAAAATCACCGATGTTGCAAATTCAAAATATTATATCGAACGTGGAGCATTACTACTCACCGATGTAAATACGGGCAAAAAAATGCTCTATTATAAAGGTAAGTAAGTTTTATTTACGTTCAAAAGTCAAAATCGAGATGTCGTAAGGGGTATTTTGTCCTGCCGAAAACTCCTTACGTTCGATGATTTTAAATTCACTTTCATCAAACTCAGGAAAAAAAGCGTCTCCCTCAAAAGTTTCATTAACGAGCGTGAGATAAATCTTATTAGCATAAGGAATCGAAAGTCGGAATATTTCTTCACCGCCCAACACAAAAACTTCATCATCAAATTTACATTTTTCAAAGGCAGTTTCTAAGCTATCAACCACTTCAAAACCTTCATCTGCCACATAATCTGCTTGGCGAGTAATCACATAATTGCCAACTTCAGACCAAATTCGGTGTGGATTATCGTAGCTTTTTCGGCCCATAATCATTTTCTTTCCTTTTGTTACTTCTTTCAAATTATCCCAGTCAGCCGCAATAGGTGTCCACGGTAACGCATTATTTAGTCCAATCGCTCGGTTCAAACTCATTGCAGCAATCAAAGAAATTATAGGCATATTACTATTTTTTATTTTAATTTTACAACAATATCGCTGAAATAACCAATGTTAATCAATACTTAACAATTTGATAACATTGGATTTTTCTTGGATTAATCAAAAATACTCACTTTTGTACCCAAATTACAAACACCAATATAATCAATTAAAAATTAACTAAACCCCAAAAATTATGTTTGGCTTAGAAACCGACATTTTCCTCTTATTGTCATTCTGCCTTTTGGCTGCTTGTGCATTTGAATTTATCAACGGATTTCACGATACAGCCAACGCTGTTGCAACCGTAATCTATACCAACTCTCTCAAACCAACTCAGGCCGTAGTTTGGTCGGGTATTATCAACTTCATTGGGGTTGTGACTGGTGGAGTCGGAGTTGGAATGAGTATCGTAAACCTGCTTCCAGTAGAACTACTTATCGACCAAAATGTTTACCATAGTATCGCTATGGTGCTTGCTCTTTTGTTTAGTGCAATCATTTGGAATTTCGGAACTTGGTATTTTGGTATTCCAGCATCAAGTTCGCACACCTTGATTGGTGCGATTTTGGGTGTTGGTTTAGGATATGCTTTGCTTCCCGATAATAAAATGGGAATTGCAGCCGTAAATTGGGACAAAGCCAAAGAAATTTTCTCAGCACTCTTATTATCGCCGATGGTAGGTTTTGCTTTGGCGGTTTTCTTGATGTTTGCTCTTCGCAGATTATTGAGTAAACAAATCAGAAAACAAGTGTTTGAAGAACCAAATAAAGACGAAGTTCCTCCATTTTGGATTCGTGCCATCTTGATTACAACTTGTACGCTCGTAAGTTTCTTCCACGGTCGTAATGATGGACAGAAGGGTATTGGCTTAGTGATGTTGATTTTGATTGGGGTTTTACCAACTTATTTTGCTATCAATAAAACCATTGATTTCAATACATTAAAGCCAGAATTGGCAACAATTTCGAGTCAAATCTCTCTTATTGATACAACTCACGCTTCAACTGCCGAAAAAGAAAAAATCGCAAAAGTAAAGAGTAGTATTGCTTACTTAAATAGTGTTGCTGATAGCGGCAAAGTTGAGAAAGCCAATGCTCTGGATATTCGAAAAGCTCTTTTGACGGTGAGTGGAACTACCAAGAAATTGATTGAAGATGAAGAAATCGTATTGAGTGAAAATAGTAAATTAATATTAAAAAATCTGGCAACCAAAGAAGAAAAAGGTATCCGCCGTTTTACTGACCACGCCCCAATGTGGGTAATCTTAATGATTTCGTTATCATTGGGTCTTGGAACAATGATTGGTTGGAAACGTATCGTGGTTACGGTTGGTGAAAAAATCGGTAAATCTCACCTTACTTATGCTCAAGGTGCTTCGGCCGAACTCGTTGCAGCAACTACAATCGGTTTAGCTTCTTGGTTCAAACTTCCAGTAAGTACAACACACGCATTGTCTTCGGGTATTGCAGGTACGATGGTAGCGAGTAAAGGTATCAAAAATCTTCAAGCAGGAACAATCAAAAGCATCCTTCTTGCTTGGTTGCTTACTTTGCCTGTCGCAATTATTCTTTCGGCTTCGTTGTTTGTATTCTTCCGTTGGTTATTATAATCATCCTTTAGATTACAACGTATCATATCTCTCAAGTATGTCTGAAAATGACATACTTGAGATTTCCATTGCTTCATCAGTTCTATAAGTTTATATTAAAAGTATCTTTTCGTAAGAGAATTAAACGTGTAATATGCTTATAATTAGAGTATTACATTGAGTTTCTTCACAGCAATCCACACTCGCTGTACCTTATAACACTATTATTTTTAATAACACCAATATAAAAGAATCAAGATGAAACTCCGTAAGACCTTAATTGGACTGGCGATAGCTTTGTGCCCAATCATGTCCAATGCTTCCATTTTTCCACTTTCTACCAAAGACTCTACAAAGAAAGAAGTGAAAAAAAACTGGTACGATAATATCGCTATCAGAGGCTATATGCAAGTACGCTATAACCGTTTACTCGAAACTAATTCTCAACTAAAATGTGAGCAATGCGACAGGTCAATGGGCGATGGTGGTGGTTTTTTTGTGCGTCGAATGCGTATTATTTTTAGCGGAAATCTCGGTGAAAGAGTTTATTTCTATGTTCAGCCCGATTTTGCTTCATCGGCATCAAGTACGGGACTTCACTTCGGACAAATCAGAGATATGTACGTTGATGTTGCTCTCGATAAAAGGAAGGAATATCGCCTCCGACTTGGACAAAGCAAAGTTCCTTATGGCTTTGAAAATATGCAATCAAGCCAAAATCGTTTACCACTCGATCGCAACGATGCCCTCAATAGTGCTGTTTCCAATGAGCGAGATATGGGCGTATTTTTTATGTATGCACCCGCTAAAGTGCGTACACTATTTGCTTCTTTAGTAGCCGATGGCTACAAAGGCTCAGGCGATTATGGCGTTTTTGCTTTTGGTGCTTATAATGGACAAACCGCTAACCGACCAGAACTTAATAATGAAACGCACATAGTAGCACGTTTAACTTATCCATTTCAGTTAAAAAATGGGCAAATCATTGAGCCAGGTATTCAGGCTTACACAGGAAAATATGTTTTGCCAACCGATTTGCGTAGCACAGGAGTTACGAGTACAAGCAATTTCTCTTACCTCGACCAACGTGCGGCTGCTTCGTTTATTCTATACCCGAAACCTTTCGGTATTCAGGCCGAGTATAATATCGGAACAGGCCCAGAATTTAATAAAACAACTAAAGTTATTGAAAGTAAACCGCTCAAAGGTGGCTATATTACGGCAAGTTATATGGTGAAACAAAAACAAATTTTCATTCCTTTTGTGCGTGGACATTATTATGAAGGTGGAAAAAAACACGAATTAGATGCCCGTAGCTACCACGTAAAAGAATTGGAAGTTGGTTTAGAATGGCAACCCAACAAAAATTTCGAGTTAGTTACGATGTACACTTTCTCAGAAAGAAGGTTTGAAGATTTGAGAACTATTGATAATTTGCAAAAAGGACGCTTGTTAAGACTACAAGCACAATTGAATTTTTAAATGTATAATGAATGAAGCATACCAAAACGAAGAGTATATATTTTACGCTGATAATGCTTTTGGGTATTGTATCCCAACTATATGCCCAGCAAAAAGGCTCATTGATGGATGTGGATACTTCGACCGTAAAAAAACTCTTATCGACACTCAAAAAATATGAATATATAGGTATCAGCGGCTATATTCAACCACAATTCCAATTTGTACAGACAGAGGGTGCGAAGTCATTTAATGGAGGAGATTTTGCCCTAAATGTCAATAATCGTTTTATGCTCCGTCGTGGTCGTATTCGCTTCGATTATGCCCGATTTGATAAAAATAATATGCCCCAGCTAAATTTTGTTTTTCAGTTTGATGGAACGGAAAGGGGCGTTGTAATCAGAGATTTTTGGGGAAGAATTTACGAGAATAAGTGGAATATGTTTTCGCTCACTACGGGTATGTTTGCACGCCCATTTGGCTTTGAATTAAACTACTCTTCGAGCGACCGTGAAGCCCCCGAACGTGGACGAATGTCACAGTTATTGATGCGAACAGAGCGTGATTTGGGCGTAATGGCATCGTTTGAGACTCGAACCAAGACAACATTTATTAAATATATCAAATGGGATATTGGTGCTTTTAATGGTCAAGGTTTGGCAGGAACAGCCGATTTTGATAGCCATAAAGATTTGATTAGCAGACTTTCGTTAAAGCCTTATAAAATTTCGCCCAAATTAATTATCAGCGGAAGTATTTCGGGTTTGTTTGGTGGTATGGAACAATTTACGAAGTACATCTATCAAACAACTGATAGTAAATTGTTTATGGTCGATTCGTCAGCTTTAAACGTAGGCAAAATCGCACCACGAAAATACTACGGTGCTGATATACAGATAAGAATACCAAACCGAGTAGGGCAGACCGAATTTAGAGCAGAATACATCAGAGGAACACAAACCGCTACTCAAAATTCAACCGAAACGCCAGGCGTAGTACCAACACTCAATGGCAAAAATGCTCCGTTATACATTCGTCGTTTTGATGGGGCATACTTTTATTTTTTGCAACATTTAGGAAGCAAAAAACACCAATTTGTAGCTAAATATGATTGGTATGACCCAAACAAAAAAGTGAAAGGTACAGAAATCGGCAAAGCATTTACGTTGGCTGATGTCAGATTTAATACGCTCGGTTTTGGATATTTGATGTATCCGAACGAAAATTTAAAGCTAACATTTTGGTACGAAATACCCAAAAATGAAAGCACAAACTTGACCGATTATTCGACTGATGTAAAAGACAATAATTTCACTTGTCGTGTGCAATATCGTTTCTGAAAAGACAAAAAAAAAGAAGAAAATCCTGCCGAAATCTCCGCAGGATTTTTTTATACCAAAATTTATATCTTTTATAAAAATCAAAATACTTTTTCATAAATTTGTACAATGTTCAGTATGCAAGCATACTAAATTAAGCTTTTGTCAGAGGAATTACTTTTCAAGTTCTTTTGAAAAACTTTAGTTCTTAATTTTAAATTCTAAATTCTTAATTGCGTCAGCAAATGGAAACCTACGGTAAAATTCTTACGATTGCCAGTCCACTATTTTTATTGTTAGTGCTTATTGAAAAAGCCTACGGTTGGTACGCCAAAAAAGATTCATTCAAGGCAATGGATATGATTTCGAGCTTGACTTCGGGTTATACCAATTCTGTGAAAGACGTTTTGGGCTTGAGTGTTTCAATCCTAACTTATGATTGGATGGTGAGCCATTGGACTCTCTACAAAGTTGAATCAACGATTTGGGTGTATATCATTGCCTTTGTATCGCTTGATTTGACAGGCTATTTAGTGCATCGCATGGCACATTCCATCAATTTCTTCTGGAATAAACACGCTATTCACCATAGTAGCGAAGAGTTTAATTTGGCTTGTGCTTTACGCCAAAGTATTTCTTCGTTTGTAAGTTTATTTACTATCTTCTTGTTGCCAGCGGCCTTACTCGGAGTTGATACTAAAGTCATTGCTGTTGTTGCACCACTGCATTTGTTTGCCCAATTTTGGTATCATACGGTGTATATTGGCAAGATGGGAATTCTTGAAAAAATCATTGTTACGCCTTCGCACCACCGAGTGCATCATGCCATTAACCCTGAATATTTAGATAAAAATCACGGTCAGATTTTTATTATTTGGGATAAACTTTTTGGGACTTTTCAAGAAGAATTGCCCAATGTTCCGCCAGTTTATGGCATTACTCGCCCTGCCAGCACTTGGAACCCTATAAAGATAAATTTTCAGCATTTGTGGTTTCTGATAAAAGATGCCTATCATACGAATAGTTTGAAAGATAAATTCAGAATTTGGTTCATGCCCACTGGCTGGCGACCAGCTGATGTAGTCGAGCGTTTTCCTGATAAAAAAATAGAAAATCCTTACGATTTCGAGAAATATGCTCCAAAAAGCTCAAAAAATATGCTCGTTTGGATATGGTTTCAGTTTTTGTTTACTTTCGGAATGCTTTTTTATTTCTTCGGAAATATCGCAAAAATCGGTTCGCCCAATATGTTTATTTACGGCGGTTTTATTTACTTAACCGTTTTTGCATACACAGAATTGATGGACAGAAATCCTTATGCAATCGTATGGGAATTGCTTAAAAATATCATAGGTTTTGCCTTAATATACCAAATGGGCGATTGGTTTGGCAGTAGTTCGCAATACTCGTGGTCAACTGCCATAATGATGGTTTACTTCGTAGTTTCAAGCATCGTTACGGCCTATTTCGTTTGGTTTGAGATTCGGGAAGGGAAAGAAAAAATGACTTTGGCGTAAGTGTTTTCTCAGAGTAGCTGGAGATAAAATTTGGCACATTTCGAAGATGTGCCAAATTTGTTTTTAATACCCAAACAATGTCTGATGTCCATATTCGTAGCCTTGTTTGATGATTTCTTTTACGTCTTTGGTCGTAAAATCGGTCAATTCTATGTGCAGCGGTTCTTTTGGACGAATAACCGTGAGTTTGATTTTCTTCGTGAGATGGAATGGTCCGATATTTCCATAACTTTGAGCGTAATTTTCCGCCCATTCAATGTCGCTATTTTCAAACTGATTGACCGTAATATCTTTTATTCGCTCAATTAAACTAAAAAAACTACGGTAATTGAAATGCTCAAGCGGGCGGTTTTTCGGGTGAGTGGCCACGCAATAAATCTCGGTTGCTCCGTCTTCAATGGCTTTTCTGAGTGGCACAACTTCTCGCAAGCCACCATCCATGTAGGCTTGTCGGTGGTCGCCACCAATCTGAATGGCGGGCATGATAAAAGGCAACGAACTACTGGCACGTAGATAATCCAAAAAATGCTGTTCGAGCGGGTCGGTGTAGTGCATTTCGCCTGTATTGATATTGACTGCACCAACTTTTAGCTTCACAGGGCTTTTTCTCATTGTGGTTACATTGAGATACTTTTTTAGCTTTTCGTGCAGCGGATTAGTATCAATCAAGCCATCGAATCGACTTAAAAGTGTATCAATTCCCAACGAAAACTTCGATTTCAGTACGCCAATATCCGAAGGCTGCGTAATATTTTCAAGCCAAAATTGTAGTAATTTTTTATTGACCAAATCCCAGTCGATGCTACCTTTTTCGAGGTGCTGTTTGCCTGCTTCATTGACCATAAATGAGCCATTCAAAGCCCCCGCCGAAATTCCATAAATCATTTCTGGCTTAAAACCAGTGTCCAGAATCGAATGAATCACGCCAACTTGCCAAGCTCCTTTGAGTGAGCCACCACCTAAAACTAATGCCCTCATTATAAATAGTATTTTTTTATCACGTCAATAATACGATTAAAATAGCTAATTTTGAAAAAAAGTTTAGCAAATACAATGCTCAAAAAGTAAACCTTATTGTCAGACAGGGTGTTTATCTTTAAAATGAGCTTTTATACTCAAATATTATTAAAAACAAGTAATTGTAATTGATGTAATTCAAGAAAAATTTGAACAAAACCATTAAAATTAAGATATTTTTCTTTATTCTGCTCAATAAGTCAGAAATCAATTGTAAAATTGCATACCCAGAGCAAACAACATTTTGCTCACCTCTTCATGACGTTAGATATTAACCAAATACAAGCCCCAATCGAACAAGATTTGGAGATTTTCGAGAAGAAATTTCGCCAGTCGATGAAGACCGACGTAATGCTGCTCGATCAAATTATGAAATACATTATTCATCGGAAAGGTAAGCAAATTCGTCCGATGTTTGTATTTTTAACCGCTGGAACTATCGGAGAAATCAACGAAGCTACTTATCGTGGTGCTGCTCTTATCGAACTTCTACACACGGCTACCCTCGTACACGATGACGTGGTAGATGATTCAAACTACCGTCGTGGTTTTTTCTCAATTAAGGCACTTTGGAAAAATAAAATTGCCGTTTTGGTGGGCGATTATCTACTTTCTCGTGGTTTACTTTTAAGCGTTGATAATGGAGATTTTGACTTGTTAAAAATTGTTTCGACAGCCGTAAAAGAACTCAGTGAAGGCGAACTTTTACAAATTGAAAAAGCCCGTAAATTGGATATTACCGAAGATGTTTATTATGAAGTGATTCGTCAAAAAACGGCTTCTTTGATAGCTTCATGTTGTGCAGTTGGGGCGGCATCGGTCGGTGCAAATGCCGAAATTGTGGCCAAAGCAAAGCTTTTGGGTGAAAAAATCGGTATGGCGTTTCAGATAAAAGATGACCTCTTTGATTATGGCGATGCTGAAATTGGCAAACCAACGGGCATTGATATCAAAGAAAAGAAAATGACCTTACCGCTGATATATGCTTTGAATCATGCGTCATGGTCTGACAAACGAAATATTATCAATTTAGTAAAAAATCACTCCGAAAACCCTAAAAAAGTAGCAGAAGTGATTGATTTTGTGAAAAAATCAGGTGGAATTCAATATACCACCGAAGTAATGAAACGCTTCGTTCAAGAAGCAAATGATATCCTCTTTACATTTCCCGACTCTGCTTTCCGTCAATCATTACATGATTTGGTTCTATTTTCTATCGAACGAACTAAATAGATTGTAAATTCAAAATCAATTGTTTGTTTGAAATTTTTTAAACAAATTGTTTTTATAATATTTTCATATAAAAATAAATTTTCAGAATAAACTATATTTTTAATTTATTTTGATTTTTTTAATAAAATTGAGTTTACAAAATATTTAATTTTACCTGTAATTATTGTAAATATTGTATTTTCAATAAAAAATGAAATTAAACTTTGTTCAGTTTCATTGACCAGAATGTTCGCTTCCCCTTACAGGATTTGTCGAGTAGGGCAGAAGAATGTTGTTCGTCCACCAACTTTTGAAATGCTGATTGCTTCGCCGCAATCGGGGCATTTTCCTATTAAATCTTTTTGCTGAATTCCCCAACCTCGTGCGTGAATTAAGAAGTTTTTCGGGAAATCATCATAATTAGCTTGGCAATCAATGGCTGTTTGAATGACCAATTTGATGGCTTTGTCAATCTCAACTACTTCATTATCAGATAGTTGACTCGAAGTGCGTTCGGGGTGAATTTTTGCTTGAAACAACACATCATCAACAATCCAATTGCCGATTCCTGCGACGGTCGATTGGTCGAGCAGCACCGATTTGATGGGTGCGTTTTTCTTCTTTAAGGTTTTACTTAATTCTTCCACCGCAATTTCGAGGGCATCTTTGTTTATTTTCTTGCGTGAAAGATATTCGTCAATGTTTTCTACAATTCCGATTCTCTCAAACTTTCTTGGACATAAAAAGCCGAGTTTAAAACCATTCGCAAATCGGAAAACTATTCGGGCAAAGCGTGGGGTATCTTCTTCGTCTCGGAAATAGGCCAAATCGCCCGTCATGCCGAAGTGAAAATGTAGCCAATAAGAAGCATCCAGTTGAGCAAATAGATTTTTACCGATGCGTTTGGTGCCAATAAACTGCTTATTTCGTAGTTTTTCTACCAAAACATCATAATCTGTGGTAAGAAGTTTTGTGTCTTGCACATACACATCGGCAATGGGCTGATACAGACTCGTTTCTTCAAAATATCGACGGTAGGTTTCTACTTCTGGGAGTTCGGGCATGGAGTTTTGCTTTTTGTTTTTCTGATTTAACCCTTTTTTATGGCTTTTGTTCGACAAAATTTTTTGTCGAAATGAAATTATCAATTATCTTTCCTAATTTGTACTCTATTCAATCTTAAAACATAAAATGGCAAATCTGAATACCAAATTAAACAAAACCAATACCTATGATGCCATCGTGATAGGCTCGGGCATGAGCGGTGGTTGGGCTGCCAAAGAGCTTTCGGAGAAAGGACTAAAAACTTTAGTGCTCGAAAAAGGTCGAATGGTGAATCACATAGAAGATTACCCAACCATGATGCTCGACCATTGGGAACTCGAACACCGTGGAGCATTGACTGATGAAGACCGTAAGCGTCATCATATACAAATCCGAAGTGGCTTTGTGGGTGAAGCTGCCAAGCATTTCTTTACAAATGATTTGGAAAATCCGTACCAAGAAATCAAGCCTTTTGATTGGATTCGTGGCAACCACGTAGGCGGGCGTTCGATTACTTGGGGAAAGCATACGTATCGCTGGAGTAATTATGACTTTGAAGCAAATGCCCGTGAGGGAATCGCCATCGACTGGCCGATTCGCTACAAAGATATTGCTCCGTGGTATTCGTATGTCGAGAAATTTGTGGGTGTCAGTGGCGAAAAACTGGGTTTAGAGCATCTGCCCGATGGCGAGTTTTTACCGCCAATTCCGCTCAATTGTTTGGAAGACCATTTCAAGCAACAAGTCAAAAGCAAATTCAAAAATCGTATCGTAACGCCTGGTCGTGTGGCTCACCTAACGCAACCAACCGAAGTGCATTTGGCTTTGGGGCGTGGTAAATGTCAGAACCGAAACCGTTGTTCGAGAGGCTGTCCGTACGGAGCGTATTTTAGTAGCAATGCAGCTACTTTGCCCGCTGCCAATAATACTGGTAATTTTGTAATCAGACCAAACTCAATCGTCAAAGAAATTATTTTCGATGAAGCTACGCAGCGAGCAACGGGCGTAAGAGTGATTGATTCCGAAACCAACGAAGTGCATGAGTTTAAAGCAAAAATCATCTTTTCTTGTGCTTCTACACTGGCTTCTACACAAGTGTTGCTCAACTCAAAGTCGAGTCGTTTCCCGAACGGAATGGGTAATGATAGTGGCGAATTAGGCCATAATCTGATGGACCATCACTACCACGTAGGAGCAATGGGCGATTTTGATGGTTTGGAAGACCAATATTATAAAGGACGAAAACCCGCAGGACTTTTTATTCCGAAATACGTGAATATTGATGAAGCATCGAAGAATCCGAATTTCTTGCGTGGCTACGATTATCAAGGAGCGGGAGCAGGCCGAGCTGGTTGGGGCAGAGGGGCTGACGAACATGCCATTGGTGCAGATTTTAAAGAATCGCTCTACAAACCAGGCGGCTGGAATATGGGTTTGATGGGTTTTGGTGAAGTGTTGCCTTACCACGAAAACAAAGTGACACTCCACGAATCAAAAGTTGATAATTGGGGTATTCCACAGTTGGTTTTTGATGCTGAAATTAAGGATAATGAACTAAAGATGCGTAAGCAAATCATGGCCGATGCTGCCGAAATGCTTGAAGCGTCAGGTTTTAAGAATGTCCGAACTTTTGACAATGCTGGAGGTTTGGGCAATGGCGTTCATGAAATGGGAACGGCTCGGATGGGTAAAGACCCAAAAACTTCAGTTTTGAATGAAAACAACCAAATTCATGGAGTAAAAAATGTTTTCGTAACGGATGGTGCTTGTATGACTTCATCGAATTGCGTAAATCCATCAATTACTTACATGGCTCTTACGGCACGTGCCGCCGATTTTGCTGTTTCGGAATTGAATAAGAAGAATTTGTAGTTGAGTTATTACATCCCCCTGCCCCCTTCAAAGGGGGAGTTTTCTGTTCTCGTGTAACAATTCCCCCTTTGAAGGGGGCAGGGGGATGTCTTTTCAGCGAAAAAGTATTAAAAAAATAAAAAGAGGATACCATGAATCGTAGAGAATATATAAAAAATACAGCATTGGCATTGGGTTTGGGAGTTTCGGGCGTGGCTTTTTCCGAAATCTTTATTGCTTGTGCGAAAGATGCTAAATTAAGTTGGAAACCAGTTTTTCTATCTGCTAATCAGGCCGCCACCATTGCCGAAATTGCCGAAACTATTTTGCCGAAAACCAAAACTCCAGGGGCAAAAGAGTTGGGCGTACCACAGTTTATTGATAAAATGGTCAATGACACGATGGATGCTGCTGGCAAAGAAAAGTTTACGAAAGACCTCGAAGCTTTTGATGAGGTTTGTAAAGATAAATACGGTAAGAACTTTGTAGAACTCGAACCAGCTAAACGTGAGGCATATTTGCTTGAACTCGAAAAAGATAATCCACGCTCAGGCATGAATTTGTGGGGAATTAATCTCGAACCCGATGCACCGAAGCCAACGTTTTATAAGACCGTGAAAAGCCTAACATTATTTGGCTTTTATACTTCCGAAAGTATTGGCAAAAATGTGTTAGTTTACGACCCAGTTCCCGGTGAATATATTGCTTGTATGCCGCTTAATGGGCAAAATGCTTGGAATGAGTAAAGAAAAAGGCTGAATGCCCTGAGTTTTAAAAACTACCTCAGGTATTTTTAATGTAAGTTCGGGATTAAAATAGTTCGTATTTGCCCCAGAGGGGCTTCATATCGACGGTCGGCCGCTGCCGTAGAAATAAGCTAAATCTATCTTCTAAGCCCCATCGGGGCGAAATATTTCGCCCCGATGGGGCTTAGAAGTTTCTTGGTTCATTTTTTTCTACCAATATTTAACTCCTACGGAGTAATTTTGCACACATAACCCATTTACTATAAGGAATTTATTTTTCTAATAGAATTCGAGATGACTTAACTTTACCTCAAGGCTTTTTCAAAAGTTCTTCAATGGTATAGGCTTTTCCATTCACCAAAACGTATTTTACTCGTTGAGTATCTCGGATATTTTCCAAAGGATTTCCTTCTACGATACTGATATTGGCTATTTTTCCCACTTCCAAACTACCGAGGTCTTTATCTACATTAAGGGCTTTAGCAGCATTGATGGTGCTGGTTTGTAGAGCCTTGAAATTACTCAGTCCGTTTTCTACGTAATTCCAAATTTCTACGTGTAAACTCGTTCCGTAAGGCATAATGGGCGAGTCAGTTCCGCTCGTAATATTTGCCCCACTTTCCGAAAGCTTTTTTAGTGTTTTGCCAGTATTGCTATACGTTGCCAGCATCGGAAGTGGCTGACTTTTCATCTGTTTAGCAGTTTCGAGCATTGCCGTACGATAATAAGCTGGATATATTTGTTTGAATTGTGGTGTATCAAAAAGTGAGGTGTCTTTAGTAATCAATGTCCAAAATCCACCCGAGAGAGCTAAGGTTGGCGTAATAACCATTTTTGATTGACTGATAATTTGAATCATATCATCGTAGCTTTTGCCTGCGGTTGTGATTTTCGGCGAATATCCTCGGCGGCTCGTAGCGGCAATGTGTTCGACCGCATCTACACCATAACGTGCCGCAGGAAAAATCTCGTGCGATGACACCGACATTCCGTTTTGGTGGGCGTATTCCGTAATTTTCTTCTGCCATTCATCGGGCATTCTAACGTAGGTTTTTATGAGGTCATACTCTAAAGTCTTTGCTCTGTTGAGTTCCAATTTTAGCTGTTCTTCTGAGCCAATGGCGGTTGCCATGTTATAATAAATTCTTCCACCATCGGTCAATGCTCCTGTCAGGAAATGAAATGGGCCGGGACGTTTTCCGCTGTGCCACGATTCTCGTTGTTCGACGGCATCGTAAGGGTCAGAGCCAGGCTCACGCACGCTCGTAATGCCATAAGACAACCATATTCTACCTGTTTTTTCGCCAAATTGCGAGTCGAGGTGAGCATGAGTCTCGAATAAACCTGGCATAACGGTCAGATTCGAGGCATCAATTTTTTTATATGTTGCAGGATATGAATCTTTGTGAGCTTGAATAGCAATTATTCGATTATTTTCGATGATTATATCAACGTTAGTCAATAGTTTTTCATTTTTTCCATCAAAGAGTTTTCCTGCATGAATCACCGTTTTTTCTTGCGATTTTGTAATTGTCCAAGTCAAATCTAAGGGAATGTCTTTTTTAGAAGCATCTGCGATAGTTACTTGGCGAAGTTTATCAGTAGCTAAATAAACGATTGATTTTGAATCGCCCGTCCAAGTTGGGGCTTCGGCCAATTCAGTAGTTAAAGCACGAGGCTGCCCCATAAATTGTCCATCGGAGTTTACATCAATCACCCACAAAAGAGCATCTTTTACATAAGCCAGTTTTGTGCCATCGGGCGACCAAATCGGGCCGTTTCGGTATCTCATTGCCATTGTTTGGTGCGGAAATGGCGTAGTTGTCGAAACCGATTCGCCACTTTCGGCATTAACCAGCAAAAATTTACTAACACCCTCACGGAATTTTGAAGAATAAGCATCTAAGGCGGCCATCATAACATATTTCCCATTCGGCGACCAAGTTGGTTGACCAGGCAAAAACATAGGTTTGTGTACTTTCTTGACAAGGCCAGTTTTCAAATCCATGATATTGAGCATTGTTCCAACGCCCAAAGTATTGCGTAAACCTTGCTTTAAAAATGCGATTTTAGTGCCATCAGCTACCCACGAGCCTTGATTCTCATCTTCATCAGTTTTGGTAAGTTGTGTGATATTTTTAGTAGAAAGTTCTAATGTATATAAATCCATATTGCCCGATTTGTCGGCCGAAAAGAGAATTTTTGTGCCATCAGGCGACCAAGTTGGGTCGGTTTCGTAATACACATCATCGGTGAGTTTTACAGGTTTTGGATTGCCGATTGTCAGTAACCACATATCGCCCAAAGCCACAAAAACTACCTGTTTTCCATCGGGGGAAACCACTGGGCAACGAATTCCTTTGACATTTTTGGCATTTATTCCATCAAAATCGTAGGTTTTTCGTTGATAAACTGGCGTACTGACGGTCAGTTTTACTTGAAAAGGAATTTCTGAAATTTGTTCATTGTTGGTATCAGCGGTTTTTATTTTGCCATCTGACGTATAGAAAAACTTATTGCTGGAAACCCAAGAAGCACGGAAAGGGAAAACGTCATCTCCCTGTTTATTAATTTGAACGGTTTTGCCCGTTGCTACTTCTACTTTCATCAAAGAAGTTTGGCTTCCGTTGGCTACTTGATAGCTAAGCCAAAGGCCATCATTACTCCAAGCAGGAGCATTCGGAACTCCTTTGCCAGTAGCTGCCAGTAGTTTCTCGGAGCCGTTTTCATCAATAAGATAAATTCCTGCACCTTCGCTTCGGGTTGAGGCAAATGCTACGGTTTTGCTATCGGGCGAGTATGCGGGTGCGTAATCGTGGTCTTTGTTGGTGGTGAGGGCGGTCATTTCGCCCGTGGCGAGATTTTGTTTCCAAATATCATAATTACCGTTTCGGTCGGACGAACAAAGAATACTTTTGCCATCGGGCGATGCAAAAGGCTCTCGATGGTCGAATGGCCCAGTTGTGTGCTGTTTTAGGTCTTTTCCTTCGCTGTTTACGCTCCAAATATGAAACGTTCCCCCTCTGTATGACTGAAATACAATTCTTTTGCCGTCGGGCATCCAATGTGGTTGACGGTCGTCACCCATGCCATCAGTGAGAGCCAAAGCATTGCCACCACTCGATGAAATTTTGTAGATAGTGCCTTGTAAATCAAGAGCAATGCTTTTTCCATCGGGCGAAAGTCCAATAGCCATGTTTGTGCCTTCTTTCAAAACAAGCTGCTTGGAATTTAACTTTTGAGCCAAACAATTGACCGCAAAAAACAGCATAAAGAGGGGGATGAGTTTCATTTTTAGGTAGGGTTTAGGTAAGAGAGTGATAATTAAGAATGGTTAAGTAATTATTTATTATCCCACAGCAAATAGTTGTCCTATTGCAAAGAATAACAACACAGATGTAATTCGTATTAATTTCCCCTCCTTTTTCAAGGAGGGGAAATCGGCTTCTGCGTAATATGGGAATTAAGTACCTAAATTCTTAAGCACAATTATTTATAAATCGTCATGGTATCAAAAACACCTGGGACAGGCTTTGGTGCAAGCGGATTTCCGTTGATTTCGTTTTGAGAATAAATAAATCTCCACGGTAATCGTGTGCCTGTGCTTGGTGTTATTTTTACGCCAACAGCACTATTTCTATTTCGGCGTTCATCATTCCAGCCAATGGTTTGGCAGTAGAAAGTTACGTATCTTTCTTCTAATATTTCACGCAATAAAGCATCGTTTTTAGCGATATTATCTTTGTTTTCCATGCCACCACTTACAAAATCTGCATCTTCGTACGGTAAATATTTGAAAGTGAAGTTAGTGGCCGTTGTCGGATTGATATATCCACCACCCGAATTCATAAAGGCACGGTATTCATTCAAAAACTTTAACCCATCAGCAAAACTTCCTGCACGTATGGCCATTTCAGCTTGTGTGAGTTTGTTTTCTTGGAAAGTAACCAATGGAAACGAGGCATCAACACTCATAAAACCAACTTGGGTAGCACGCTTGATGGTATTTGGCTCAACACGATTGGCCACATTTACACCTTGACGAAGATAGTAAAAATTAAAACGAGCAGTTTCATCGGTTTTGGCGTTTCCACGGTACGAACTTGTGAGCGTTGGGTCAATGAGTTTTAATAATTGAGAAGCCTCACCTGTTTTCGTAACGGCGGCGGCATCGCCAATACGGCTTACTGCCAAGAAGTTATAAATAAAATTCTGGTTTTGATTCAAGATAGTTCCATGCGGAAAATACATCGAATTGGCTGCTCTACTTACGCCTTTGGCTGCTGCGGTAGCTGCTAAGGCATATTCTTTAGTATCGGTATAAAAACGTGCTTTTAAAGTGTAGGCCACTTCAATCCACTTTTTTGGGTCGCCACCCAACAAAATATCCGTTCCTGCTCTCGGAATACCAACACCAGTTTCGAGGTCAACAATTGCCTCATCTAATAGTTTTTGCATACTGGCATAGATTTCGGCTTGTGAGTCATATTTGGCATTAGGATAGGTTTCTAACTGTGCCGCTTGCGTGTATGGAATATCGCCGTAGAGGGCAGTCATTGTACCAATATTATGAGCCATCAAGACTTTTGTCATGCCCGCCATTACTTTCAAACCTTGTGGTTCGATTTTCTCCAAGATAATGCGGGCATTGCGATGAATGCCGTAATAACTACTGCTCCACATACCATCGAAGTACGAACCCGCCACGTTATATACCTGAAAATCAGCCCATTGGCGATCGTAGCCGATATAATATCCCGACCAAATACTTGATAACAAGGAGTTGTAACCTTCGTGTACTGATGCGGCTGCAAGCTCAATGCCCGTAAACATCAGCTCGGCAGGGGCATCTGTTGGGTTATTCAAATCGTCGTTGAGGTCGCTTACCAACGATTCACATCCTGTGAATGTCAGGGTAAAAGAAAGTGCCAGTAAAGAAATATATTTTTTCATTTTTTGTCGAATTAAAAGTTTAAAAATCGTCTATCAATAATTGATTCTTACTGAGAAAACCACCGATTTAGAACCTGGATTATTGAAGTAATCTTGCCCACGGCCATTTCCTGTCCCATTGAGCGAAGTTTCGGGGTCAATACCCACCACTTTTGTCCACAAGAATAAATTACGGCCTGTTGCCGATAAACTTATGTTTCCTAACTTTAATTTTTCTTTCAACCAACTGCTTTTCCAATTATAAGAAAGGGTAGCTTCACGCAGACGAGTCCAGCTTCCATCCACAATAAATTGTTCTTGCAAAGCACTGAAACCTTGCCCCAGAGTAGTGTACCACGCTTGGTCGAGCAATACTGGCCCAGCACCGAAATCTCTAATATTTCCACGCACGGTTTGTCCGCTTTCTATGGTTTTGCCATCATAGTTTTTCAAACCACCCGCAGGAATCGTTACTTCATTGCCCACATCGGCGTGTGTTCCAAAATTATACATAACCGATTGTGTATTTGGAGCAAACTGCGAGCCTTGGAAGGTTTCAAACAAAACATTTAGTGAGAAATTTTTATAATTGATATTTGTGCCAAAACCCGCACGATATTTCGGATTTGGGTCGCCAATTACGCCATAAGTTGGAGCCAATTGCGGAAAACCATTGGCGTTAAGGTCTAAACTTCCATCGGCTTTGCGAAGGTAAGTTCCGCCATAAAGTGCTGATAATGAATAGCCTACTTTGGCCACCGAACTTGTGAGTGTGCTAAAACCACCCAACACGATTTGGTCAGTTCCTGCTAAGTCTTCTACACGGTTTTTGTTCTGACTAATATTTCCAATCAATTGAATATTTAGGTCATTGTTTTGGAAAACATCGGCCGTAATTTCCGATTCCCAACCTTTGTTCGACATCGTACCTGCGTTGGTATAGCGGCTCGTAAAACCTGTCGATGGCGAAGCGGCCACTTCAAGCAATAAATCTTTGATTGTATTTTGGTAGTAAGTATAATTTACCGAAAGTTTGTTTGAGAAAAAGCGTAAATCTGTTCCGATTTCCCATTCGGTCTTGCGTTCGGGACGTAAAAGAGCATCTCCTTGCTGAGAAGATTGTACGAACGCACCGTTTCCGTAAGCTACACCACTGGCAGTACCGCCCCAACCACCCGTGAATTCGGCAGTAACGAAGTCAGTTGAGGTACGGTAAGGTTGTGGCTGAACCCCCACAATGCCGTAACCTCCACGAAGTTTACCAAAACTTAGCCATTTTAAGCCTTTTAATGCCTCTAATTTGGTGAATTGCCAAGCTAAATCGGCCGAAGGATAGTAGAAAGTACGGTCAGTTTTTTCGCCAAACGGAGAGCCAGATTCGGCAGCAATACCTAAATTAAGAAACATTTGGTCGTAGAAACCAAAGTTCGTTGTAGCATAAAGACGAGCTGTTCGGATACGCTGCTCGGTATCGAAAGGTGTGCGGTTTACGGCCGTTGCATTGCTGGCATCTTTCGGGCCATTGGGTATCAAGAAATTTACCATCGAATACCCTAAATTTAAGTAATCACGGTTATTTACGTTCCAACCAACAATGTAGGTTCCTGCAATTTTAGGCGTAATATCTTTTACCACACGAGCAATTAAATCGAAATTTAGTTCCGTTTCTTTGAGTTCTTCTTCTTGATAGCTACCCGTGTATGCTCCACCTGCCGAACCAACTGGGAAATAAGATTTACGTTCATCGGTATAAGAATCTACACCGCCTCGTGCTTTTAATTCAATCCATTTGGTTGGTTTGAAGTTGATTTCGGAAGCTGTAATGAAACGGTTAACTATTGTCGGATTTTCCAATTCATTGATTACCCAAAGAGGCGAATCGTAAATAGGATTATCGTTACCCAAATAACGACGATACGAACGCTGACGTGGAATTGGTGCAGCCGTAGGTGATGAATAATAAAATCCTTTATAATCGCTGTCGTCAAAATCGGGTGGAGTTCGTACCATACCCAAGTATAAACCATTCACATTCGAGCCAGTTTGAATACGATTCGAGGTTGACTTTACGTAAGAAGTTTTGGTCGAAACCGAAAGCATATTGCCAAACTTGCGGTCAGCATTGAGTCTAAATGTACTTCTGTGGTAATCGCTTTGCCCACGGATGATACCTTTTTGATTCAAATCTCCGAGACTCATGTAATAAGTGCTTTGTTCATTACCACCGCTGATACTCAAATTATTATCGGCAAAAAAGCCCGTTCTAAATACTTGGTCAACTCTTGCATCGTTGAAGATTTCTTTAGAGTTTTTCTTGGCAATTGGGTAATATTTAGTGCCATCTTCGGCTTGAAAAAATTGTCCAGTCGTATTAAATTCGTCGGCAGCACCTGAGCGAGTTTCTATTTTATCGCCCCATGACGTAGAAGAAGTCGGACTAAAAACGCCGTTGATGCCTTGACCGTATTTAGTTTGAAGTGGATGAAGAACATTTACTTTATCGAACGAAACCGACGAGCTAAATGAAATATCTGGTTTCGAGCTATTACGGCCTTTTTTTGTCGTAATCACCATTACACCGTTGGCCGCTCTCGACCCCCACAACGAAGCTGCTGCCGCACCTTTAAGCACTTGTACATCGGCAATGTCATTTGGATTAAGGTCATTGAGGCGAGATTGCTGACGCACACCACCTGCCGACTCTCCGATGCTACTATTGCTCATCGGAACGCCATCTATAATAATGAGCGGTTGATTATCGCCCGTGATGGTACTTTGACCACGTATTTGGATGTACGAACCAGCACCAGGGTCGCCCGACGAACGAGAAACTTGCAAGCCCGATGCTCTGCCAGCAAGCCCATTAATTACGCCCGTTTCGCCAGTTCGGGCCAAAGCCACGCCCGATACTTTTGAGGAAGTTGCTCCCTGTACATCTTTGTTTTGTTCAAAACCAAGAGCAGTTACTGAAACCTCCATCAAAAGTTGGGTTTCACTTTTAAGTTTTACATCAATAGTACTTTGATTTCCAATCGTAATTTCTTGTGTAGTCATACCAATAAACGAAACCACCAATGTTCCGCCAGTAGTAGGAACATTCATTGAGAAATTGCCATCTGTATCTGTGTTAACACCAACTTTTGTGCCTTTTAGCAAAATGTTTACGCCAGGTAGAGCAGAATTGTTGTCAGCATCGGTGACTTTTCCCGTAATTTTTCGGGTTTGTCCGTAGGTAGTCAGCACCGAGCAACCTAACAGAAAAATGAGTAAAAATGACTTCATAGGGCTTATTTAGTTTGTTTAATTGAAAAATCAACTAACAAAATCTAATACTGAAGCCACGGGAATGCAAATAATATTTTAAAATTATTTAATAATTCAAACTTATTATTTGTAAAATTATATTACCAACAAACAAATTATTTGTCTTTAATCTGAGTAGCCAAAGAAAGTACTGTTTTAAGGTTTTGGGCGAGATTTTTTAATGGAAAATTAATTGAAAAAACTTGTAAGTATTTTTACTGTTTCGTAGTGGGATGAATTTGTAAATGAGTATTTTTCATGAAGAAAAACGGCGAAATACTCATAAAAAAATACTTAAATGGCAGTTTATAGCTGTTTTCGACCCTTTATCCGCTATTTGGCTTGCTCATGAAATTCTATGGTTTTCAGAAAAGAATTTGGTTAATTTTGTAAAATTTTCAAAAAATCTAAAATAGATAACCTATGCAAAAAGCTCTGATGGTTCTGACCTTTGGTTTGCTCATGGCGAGCTGTACCAAAAATGCTGTCGTCAACTCCTCACAATCTTCTAATGGTTCTACGTACCAATATTCAGTTGATTTGACCAAAGTAGAAAACGATAAACTGGAAGTAACATTGATTAGTCCAAAAATCACGACTGATGAAATAACTTTCCGTTTGCCAAAGACGGTTCCTGGTACTTATTCGACCGATGATTATGGCCGTTATTTATCTGATTTTAAAGCCTTCGACTCGAAAGGTAATCACCTTATTACCAACAAATTAGATGTAAATAGCTACACGATTAAAGATGCTAAGAAACTCCATAAAATCAGCTACAAAATAGATGATACGTGGGATTCGCCTGAGATAAAAGGCACGAAGATTTTCGAGCCAACAGGTTCGGATATTGTAGCTGGTAAGGAGTTTTCTATCAATACGCATTGTTTCTTTGGCTATTTCGATGGCATGAAACAAGTGCCGTATCAGGTGACTTTCACGAAACCAAGCGGTTTTTATGGAGCAACTTCGATGGTGGCAAAAAGTAGCACAGCTACCACTGATGTGTTTGAGATGAATAACTACATGGATTTGGTTGATGCTCCGATTCTTTACACACAACCCGACACAACGGTGCTGAAAATCGGTGGTGCTGATATTTTGGTTTCGGTATTTTCACCAAATAAAAAAGCTACTTCTAAAGAAATTGCTGCCAACGTAAACACATTGCTTGAAGCACAAAAAGAGTATTTGGGTGGAAAACTTCCAATCAAAAAATATGCGTTTTTGATTGTGTTATCCGATAACCCGAACTTAACAAGTTATGGAGCTTTGGAGCATTCTTATTCATCATTCTACTATTTGCCAGAAGCTACTTCGGAGGCACTTTCGCAGACGGTAAAAGATGTGGCTTCGCACGAGTTTTTTCATATCGTAACACCGCTTAATATTCACTCAGAAGAAATCGGTAATTTCGATTATAACGACCCGAAAATGTCGAAACACCTTTGGATGTACGAAGGTCTAACAGAATATGCAGCTGGACACATGCAGGCAAAATATAACCTCATCACGTTGCCAAAATATTTGGATATGCTTCGTCAGAAAATCTCGACCATGAAAAGCATGAAAGATAATTTGCCGTTTACTGAAATGAGTGCTAATGTATTGGATAAATATAAAAATCAATACATGAATGTGTATAACAAAGGTGCATTGATTGGAGTGTGCTTGGATATTAAACTTCGCCAGCTTTCGGGTGGAAAATATGGTACACAAAATCTTATGCAAGATTTATCGAAGACTTATGGCAAAGAGCAGTCTTTCAAAGACGATGAATTATTTGATAAAATTACGGCTTTGACTTACCCAGAAATTCGTCAGTTTTTTGCTACTTATGTAGAAGGAAAAGACCCACTTCCGTTGGCTGAAATCTTACAAAGCGTAGGCATAGATTATTTGCCAGAGGCAACGGTAAAACAAGCAAGTTTGGGGGGAATATCGATTGGCTTTAATCAAGCTACGAATCGTTTGAAAGTTTCGAGTATTGATAAAGTAAATGATTTTGGCAAACAAATGGGCTATAAAGCCAACGATGAATTGGTTTCGGTCAATGGCGAAGCTATGGAAATGATGAAGATTCAGTCAATTATGAGTGAATTTGGTACTAAAACTAAAGAAGGTGATACCGTAACCGTTGAGGTAGCTCGCAAAAATGCCGAAGGCAAAGAAGAAATCATAAAACTTTCTGCTCCAGCAATTTTGGTAGAAACCAAACAAAAAAATGTTTTGCGATTGACCGAAAATCCAACGGCTGAACAATTGAAGTTGAGAAATGCTTGGTTGAAACCTTGATTTTTCTACAAAAAAATACAGCAAAAAGTCCATCTCTGTATTTCAGAGATGGACTTTTTTATTAAAAACTATGGTTATATTCTCCAAAAATCACCCTGCCAGCTCTTTTGCATGAGCTTGTAAAACAAAGGTCGTCGGCTTCTCCAATCAAATATAAACCATTATTTATAGTGGAAATACGGGCATTTCCATACAAATGGGTACGAAAATTAGGTAAACCTATCGTTTGGAAAGATACATCGGTGCTGTTTGTGCCAGAAGTTGTAACCTTAAAAAATTCACCAAATTTTTCATAGGTATCAAGTACTAAAATTTTGTCGTCATCAATTGCTACGGAAACTCCAAAATAAATGTCATAGCGTGCCGTTACGATTGGATTAACCGAAGTACTCAATAGATTGGTTGTGGTGTTATATACATATAATCCAGGGTTATTGTTTTGCCCACCAACAAGCACTAAATTTCCACTGATTTCAATATTTTGACCTAAATAAGCTAAATCACCGCCATTTATTGTTTGTACCAATGCAAAACTCGAACTTGTATTTCTATACATCTGTATTTTACCATTATTAATATTAGGCGAAATATCAAAATTTCTCTTGCCTGAAAGAATTGTAGAGGCATCTTTAAATCTAACAACCATACTTGAGCCTTCGTTACTTTGCCCGCTACTTTCCATTATTTTCTGAAAAAGTGTCCAAAACGTAGTAGAATTATAGGTATAGACATAAAAAGAACCAATACCCGCTACGCTCGGCGAAACAAGGTCATCGCCAGGAGAAGACGCAATAACCATCGGAACATTAGGCGTAACGGCTGTATTCAACAGAAAATCAATCGAACTTCCAAACAAATCGCCTGTGGAGGCATCCGATGGAATTATTTTTGCTTCTTGAGTCCAAACACCCGAAACTCTTTTAAAAACATAAACCGCACCTGTGTTTGAGTTACAACCCGTAGCCCCAACAATCAAATAGTCACCTTTCAGAATCACACTTTTACCAAAATTATCATTGGCTTGTCCGTCGGCAGCTACTAATTTCTGCGTCTGCGACCATGTTTTTGATGAAGTACTGTATGAATAAAGATACACCGCACCTTGATTGGTGTTGCTGCCGTTTTCGGCATTTAAAGCCCCAACAGCTGCCCGATTATTTGGTGTATCAAGGCTTACGGCTCTGCCAAAACCATCGTCGGCGGTACTATCCGATGCAAACACAGTTTGTGGTTTTCGGTCGGTAATCACATCATTTGATGCACAATACCAAGTAGAAGTATAATAAGTACATAAATTTTTGCGGTCTTGGTCAAAAACCATAAGTCCATCAACAGCATTTACTAAATTCAACCTTTCAACCGAAGTCATCG
This sequence comes from Emticicia sp. W12TSBA100-4, assembly GCF_040253585.1. Classification (NCBI taxonomy): domain Bacteria; kingdom Pseudomonadati; phylum Bacteroidota; class Cytophagia; order Cytophagales; family Leadbetterellaceae; genus Emticicia; species Emticicia sp. W12TSBA100-4. The sequence continues at coordinate 202,607 of NZ_JBELAU010000008.1, read as the reverse complement.
TCGGGATTTTATATCCACGCTGATAGTCATTACTTGTGTTTATCATAGCAGGGTTTTCATTAGTTCCAGGGCTAATCGTGATGCTTTGAGTATATGAATTTACAGATATCAATGAAACTAATAAAATAAAAAGTGATTTACGCATATTTGTATTGAATAAAGAGATTAATTACTACACCCACCAATTTCGGCCTTAAAAACATTTCCTGCTTTTACTTCAAAAACGCCATTAGTGGCGTTGAGCAAAATGTGTTTTCCTGCTTTAAAAGTTACGTTGGCACTGCCCTGAATCACGATATTGGCTTTAATGGTTTCGTTGGTATTTTGAGTAGAAGTGCCACCATTGATATTATCTTGTGGACTCACTAACACAATCGTACTATTACAATTATTCGCTCCGCAGGCAATCGTGTTAGTTATTTCGCCCACAAAAACATCATCTACATAATAATAAGCATTGGCGTGTTCAGAATTACCAAAGGTTTTGATAGCTTGAGAAGTAAACGAAATCGTAGTTTGGGCATCTCGCCTGAAATTTCCGAGATAAATATGGGTGTAAGCTTGGTCAGCCGTTACTTCTGCCGAAATATTTACCCAATTTTCGGTATCGCTAATTACTACATTATTGGTCGGATATACGATTCGCTGAACTGCCAAAGTATCAAACGTACTCACGATTTTTTCGCCGATATTCAATCCAAAACCTATGTTATTGGTAGCATATTGCATATAATCGGCCCTCGAAACCCACATACTCAGCACATATCTTTTACCCACTTGCATCGGGCTTGTAAATGCTGTTCCGATGTATTCTCTATAATTATTAATAGCCGTGAAAAATCCGGCATAAGCACCGCCATTGCGTGGCGATTGCACACCAAAACGGATATTAAATGGGGTTTCGATATTGCTACTATATTCGCCACAATCATTGAAGTAATCGGCCGAACCTTTGGTTGGTATTTTCCAGAAATTGTTGGGAGAAAGCCATTGTCCTTGCGTAGCAGGAGTAGGCGTAAAGTTGGTTGGACAAGTTTCATAATATTCAAAACCTGGATTTGGAATTAGATTTGTACCGATGCAAGTGCTGGCATAAAGCGGGTTATCATTGGTTTCGGTGCTGTTGAGGGCGTGAATTTTAAATTCCAATGGAATTTCGACGGTGCTAAAACCTACGGTAGTTTCGCCCGTAGAAATGACCCGAACAAAATACGTTTGTCCGACCGTAAGATTGATTAACGGCACCGAGTTATTATTCAGCCCAAATTGAGAAATGGAGTATGAACAGCCGATTTGGCTTAATGTTCCGCAAGTTCCACTATACACCGTTACGGCACTATTGGTAGATAAGTTTTCTACGATAACATTCATTCGGGTGTGCGTAGCTACCATCGAAAACCACACATCTTGTTTAGCTTTGTAGAAGCAGTCTGGCGTATCGCCAGTAGCATTTGCAGTCGAATGAAAACTGCCATTGACTAATGGAATTGCTCCCGAACAAAGGTCATTAACTGGAACAGATGGAGTAGTAACGGCAATTTTAAATTTGCCTTGATGGTGCAAAACTGTTGCCGAAGAACCCACTAAAATAAAATATTCCGTACCAACTGTCAATCCAGTTGCGTTAAATCCGCCACCACCATTAGCAATTCCTATACAAGTGCCTTTTATGGTCAAAGCTCCACAAGTTCCTGAATAAACACTCAAAATTGCACCTGTAAGATAACCCTCATATAAAATACGGTGCGTGGTGGCAGTTGCCGTAAATTTATACCAAACATCACCGCCAAAATTGCAAGTGGTTTGTTCATTTCCAGCCATTATATTGCTACCATTTGTAAAATTAGGCACATTATTGCTCGAAACACTCAAAACTGTAGCATTGGCACATAAATCATTGGTAGGAGCATCAACATCATCGGTCAAAGAGATAGAAAAACGTCCTCGAACAGTGGCCGAACTCGTAGAACTAAACACCCGAATCAGATAAGTTTGACCAGCCGTAAGTCCCGAAACGATTCGGTCTTGGGTAAATTCTCCACTAACGGCCGCACTACACATGACGGCCGTTAGAGCTGTGCAAGTACCGCTATAAACTACAAAACTTGGTTGTACAAAAGTTGCCGAAATCCTGAGCCTTACTCGACTTTTGGTGGCCGTGAAGCTATACCAAACGTCGTCATCGTTAGCACCTAAGCCTGTGCAGCCCAAAGTTTGTGAACTGGCCGTTGCATTGGTAGTGATGCCAGCCGTAAAAGTTGCCGTTGGTGTACTTGTTTGAATCGTGAGTGTCGTTGGCGTAGCACATTCATTATTGGTTGGGGCTGTGGTTTCTTGGTTTACTTGTATTCTGAAACTCCCCTGTGTGGCGGTGGTGGCAGTTGAGGCATAAACTCTAATAAAATAAGTTTGTCCGATAGTTAAAGAATTAACTTTCAGGAAGTTTTCTGTTGTCGAAACCATTGAGGTTGTTAGGCACGAAAGCTGCGAAATGCTATTACAATCGCCCGAATAAACCGCCACCACAGGCGTTGTCATCTCTATATCATTCGTAAATCGAGCAATGGCTACCAATGCTGAAGTGCTGGCAGCTGTAAATTTATACCAAACATCAAAGGTGTTGGCTTGGCCGCACGTATTAGTGCCTGTGGTAGCATTGGCATCTAAGGTGCTGCCCGTTACATAATTAGAGGTTTGCCAAGTGGCGTGGTGCGTAAGCGTAGTAGCATTTGTACAAATATCGTTGGCTGGTGGCGTGAAAGTTTTCAGACAACCTTCAAAATAAGTAACAGTTGATGAGGAAGAATAAACTCTGATAAAATATTGATTACCAACGCTTAATCCTGCAAAAACTTTTTCCTCGAATGTGCTGATATCGCCTGAGCAATCTACGTACGTGAGTGTTCCACACGAACCAGCGTAAAGTTCAAACTTAAAATTCCCTCCCGAAATTTTACTAAAACGAATCCTTTGCTGAGTAGCCGTAGCCGTGAATTTATACCAAATATCTCTTATCAAAGTGGTGTTATTGCCCGTTCCTGCGTTACATTCTTTGATAGATGATTGAGAAGTATTTTGTAGATTACCCGAAAAAGTATTACACTCTAAAGCACTTCCCGATGCCGTAATGGTTACCGCTCCGCTACATTCATCATTGCTCTGAAAAGTTGGGGTAGTGATACAAACCCGATAACTATTGAAAGCATTATTGGTTGTAATAATTCTGATAAAATAGGTTTGTCCAATCGTTAGTCCGCCTAAATTGAAAAGAGAATCGAGACTTGAACCACAACGTAAATGCTGTAAACTTCCGCAGGTCCCTGCATGAAACGAGGTTATAAAGCCATTGTTTTCGATATTTATAATCTTGATTTGGTGCTGTGTGCTGGTCGCTACAAATTTTAAGTAAATATCTTTCGAGACATCATTACAAGTGCCAGAAATGCTTGAAGGAAAGGCATTTGACATCGTTACAATTGTATTTGTACAACTTGAATTGGCTGAAACTGGAATTGTGAATGCCGTTGAACATTCATCATACACCGAAAATGCAGGTGTTGTAACCGCCACCGAAAACACCGATTGCCCCGAACCTGTGGCGGCACTGTATGCTCTGAAAAAATACGTTTGTCCAGCCGTTAGTCCAGTCAAAACATTGATGGCTGTATCGCCCGAAAAAGTGGTAGTATTACAACCCAATGAAACCAACGAAGCACACGAACCACTAAAGGCTTGGATTCTACCAAGGTTCGACTGCCAGCCTTTTACCTTGATTTTATGCACGGCTTGGGTGGCTACAAAACTATACCAAACATCGTCGTCAGTAGTGGTCGAATTATTACAGTCGAGCGAAGATTGAGTAGCCTCAAAGCTACTTCCTAACATTGCTCCCGAAAAATTTTCTCCAACCGTTGGCGTAAGGCTGGTAGCTTGCAAACAATTATCGTTGGTAGCATTTGAAGTGATTGCTACCGAAAATGTTCCACCAGAATTTGTCCCTTCCGAACTGTAAACTCTAAAAAAATAGGTTTCTCCAATAGTTAAACTCGTAAAAAGTGCCGAAGAATTATCTAATGAAGTAAAACCCGATGAAATACATTGTTTGGCTACCAATGCCCCGCACGTTCCTGAAAAAAGTTGAGCTTCGAGTGAGCCATTAAATATCAACGATTTCAAAAACAACCGATGCGAAGCCTGTGTAGCCGTAAACGAATACCAAACGTCATCGTCGGCCGTTCCGCTACAACCTGTCAACGATTGGCTGGCAAACTTGGTAGTTCCGTTGGTGCGATTGATTGGAGCATTTGAAGTATGAACCGTAAGCGAAACTGCACCCAAACATTCATCATTGACTGGTGGAGTGGGGGTAATCAAGCAAATATCGAATGTACCTTCCTCAAATTCTTCACGAGTAGAAACGGTAATAAAATATTCGTTTCCAACAGTCAATCCTGCCAAAGTTTTGGTAATTACAACATCGTTTGTGCCTATTCCACAGGCACTTACAGCTGTTCCACTACAATTTGACCAAACATCAACCGAAAAATTCTGAATACTTCCACGAGTAACCTGAATGATTTGATTGGGAGATGTAGCCGTAAACCTATACCAAACATTGCGTTTATTAAATTCGGCACAGTTGTCATAATCAGTACTTATTACGCCTACGTTTGTGCCACTGGTAGAGCTACACGCAGTAGCGGATGTAAGCACAATTGCATTTTCGCAATCATCATTGGTGGGTGCTTGGGCAAATAAACCAAGCGAAATCAGAAGCAAAAGTAAAGTTTTCATGGCATATAATTATTGAGGTTAAATCGGAATGATAATTCTCTAACTCACTGATAATCAATTTGCGTCTATCACATGCCAACGGCTTTCAGTTCCATCATAAATAAGGGTTGCTCCCCCTCTTACCGATAAAATATTAGCCGAACCTGTGGTTGTTATAATACGATTTATAGTGATTGAACCAGCGTCTTCATTTTCTAATCTAATCGTAAAGTTATTTGTCGGATAAATCCAGAGCATCATGCCATCAACTCCACCTGCTATGCCCGTAAGGGTAATGGTTTGGGATGAAGCAGCAGCACCTGTACAAATAACAGAAGCTCCATTTCTATCTAAATTATTGACAGTCTGAGTAGTAGTGGGTAGAAGTGTTTTTTTGCGAATTACTACATCGCCATTTAAATCTAATTTGGCTGTAGGAGTGGTTGTGCCAATACCTATATTACCTGTTCCTTTTTCAATTTGAAATCGAGAACCACCTCCTCCAAATTCAAAAATTTGGAAGTCATCGCCTAATGGTTCATTCCTTACATTCCATTTAATTATACCGCTTTTGGCAAATCTTAATGCTGCATCGCCATTAAAAGCATCAATATCAATGGTTGTAAAAGTTGAACTTGATTTTACCCGAATTCCCACTTCACCATTATTTAATATATCTAATTTGTGTATAGGGTTAGTTTGTCCAATTCCAATATTTCCTGCACTACTTATCTTTAACCTTTCCAGCCCATTGGTCTTGAAACTCAAAGGCTGATTGGTTTTTGCTTCGATAGTTGTGTTTTCTGGAGTTAGTGTGATACTGCCTTGTGTGAATGCAATGTTTGATACTAATGATAGAAATTGAATAAGTTTTTTCATGAAAATTTTAAGAATTAAACAAATTATCGAATTACGGCGATGTTAATATCAAAATTGCTAAGACTGACGGCAGAAGAAGTGGTATTATAAAAACCGACTTTTACTTCTCCAGCTACCTCGCAAGACACATTTTGAATCACCCCAACAGGTAGGCGTTTTGAGGTAGTAACAGCAATAGCCGAACCTGGCTGTGCATTTGGCACAGATATATTAAAATTTACCTCAATACTCGAATTAGCGGACAGCGAAAAGCTAACTCCAGAGTGGGTATGCCTAATGATTTCCTTAATTACGGTGCCGTTTGTGCCTATTTTTGCAGTACCATTTACATCTAATTTAGCTGTTGGCGTGGTTGTGCCGATACCTACATTCCCCGAATTATTTATCCTGACCTGAGTCTGATTATTATTTGTTCTAAAATCTAATGCTCCCGAAGACGCATTATTATAAATGATTCCGCCACTAACCAAACTCGAAGGCAATCCAAAGAGTAAACCAGCCTCGTTGGTTTGTGGATTCATCATCTGAATATAATTATTGGCACTGTTTTCTATGATAAGCTCATCGGCAGGTGTGCCACCAACGCCCGAATTGCCATTAAAAATATGCAACCGAGCTGCTGGCGTAATCGTATTGATGCCTATACGCCCAGTTGCTCCGATGAGCATACGGTTGGTCCCATCGGTTTGGAATATCATACGGTCGTCAGATTTATAAGTGATACCACCTCCAAAATTCGGATTATGGTTCGGGTTACTGAAAAAAATGGCATTATCAAAACCATCTGAAGCAGCCATGTGGAGGTAATTATGGTTGGTGTTTTGTATAAATACTAACGGATTAGAAAAGGGTGTTACGCCTGAAGTGCCAGAGCTTTTTACTTCAAATTTGCCCGTTACAAATGTTTTTGGGGTTGCCGAATTAACCGTAATACCTGTTCCTACATTTGAATTCAAACTCAGATTATTGTAATCGCCCGTAATGCTCGTAAAGCTCGAACCATTCCCTTGAAAGTAAATAGCCCCTTTGCTATTTGCACCACCAACAAGGCTAATATCAGCATCCGTATCTGAGCGTATTATCATGCGGGTTGTAAAAGGTAAGACGGTACTATTGCCTCCATCTTGAATATGAAATTGTGCCAAAGGGGCATTGGTTCGAATACCTACGAATCTTGTGGCTGAATCAATCGTTATGACCGAATTAGCGGCATTCCCCAAATTTCCAATACCAAAAAGTAGTTGTTTGGGTGAATTGGTTAGTGCAATACCAGCCGATACTAAACCGCCTCGAAAAAAATCAAAATAACCATTACGACCTGTTTTCATTCCGATTCTGAATGGGAATCCCGAATCAGAGTTGTCGAGTTTTGCACTATTAGGTGTAATGGTATAGCTTTGAGCAAAAACTGTTTTTGTGAAAACAATGATTATGAAAAGTAGTACATAATTTTTCATAAGATTACATTAAATTTAGATGTATTGATAGTAAACTTAGGTAAATCTACTAATTTATTGCGTCTTCTGCGAGCAACTTGACACTCTAAACCATTTGATAATTGGATTTTATTTTGGGTATATTTCAGTATATATTGCGTATTGATGATATATGAACGATGAATACGAATTAGGCTTTCGACCGCCATCAACCGCCCTTCTAATGTTTGAATATTGGTGCTTACAAAGATTTGTTTTCCGCTATTCATAAAAATTTTAGAATAACTTGTAGATGCCTCAATAGCTACAATTTCGTTTGTGAAAACATTTATTCTACTACCAAGATGTATCTCCATTGGCTGATTAATCAGACTGGTTAATGCTTTTTCAACTCTTTTTCTTTTTGGTTTCATGCTATATTTATTGTTATGACAAATTTACTTTTGAAATAAAAGCTATACAATCCCCCGAAATTTGTATTTTCAATATCCCCGAAAACTGGTATTTTTAGGTTGTTCTTTGGAATTTCCTCAATCTTGATTTAGTTTTATTCCGCAACCATCATGAAGCACCATCAGCCAAGCATGTATAAATCTATCAAATGTCTTTTACTATACGTTTTACTAATCAATCGAATAGCGATTGCTCAAGAAGACCGCATAAAAGTTCTTCAAGACAGTGTTCGATTGACTAAAAGCGATAGTGCAAGATGGCAGCACAAACTATGGCTGGCTAAGGAGATTTATAATAAAGATACAAATCAAGGTAAAGCCGAATTTAAGCTTTTACAAAACAGTGAGGAATACAAAAATACAAGATGGAAACAATTACACTTTCATCGTATATGGGGCTATGTTTTTTTTGAATCTGGCAGAAATGTTCAATCAATTATCGAGATAGAAAAGCAGTTTAACTTGCTCAATTCAATAGCTGACAATAGAGAAAGACAACGCCAAAAAGCCTTTACTTTAGCAGATTTTGGAGCAACATATGTAAATATGAGTGAGTATGAATTGGCTCAGAAAAATTTTGAAGAATCAATAAAAATTCAAAAAGAATTTAAAGACAATAAAAATGTATCGACCAATTTATTCAATTTGGCATTCATATTTATTGATGCCCAACAATGGCAACAAGCCTACCAATATTTAAAAGAATGTGATGAGATTTCAAGAAAAATAGATATTGGTTGGATAACTATCATCAATCGCTCTCGATTAGCTGCCATTTGTACCAAAATCAACAAAATTGCAGAAGCCGAAAAGCTACTCATCGAAACCGAAAAATTATTACCAAAAGTAACCTACGATTTAGAAAAGGTATATTTCTATAATGCCAAAGGCGAGTTAGCCTTTCATCAAAAAAAATATGTAGAGTCGCTACGCCACCATCAGCAAGCACTGACCATTGCGAATGCCTGGACTGACCCCTATTATATTGTTGAAGAACACACCGCACTCGGCGAGGTTTTTCAGAAACTCAATAAGCCTGATTCTTCGCTAAAATACTATCAATCGGCATTGAAATTGGCAAAAGAAAAGGATTTTATGCCAAAAGTGAAGTTAGTTTTAGAAGATTTGGCGAGTTTCTACGAACAAACTGGCGATTATAAATCTGCTAATGAATACCGAAAAAAATGGGCAGAATACAACGAGGCTTTCTTGAAAAAACAAAACCAAAATCGTATTCAGCTCAACGAAGCACGTTTTCGTTCGGCACAAAAACAAGAAAAAATCAATAGCCTCGAACAAGAAAATCAGTTAAGAGAATTGCAGCTTCGTCAACGAAATTTTATGCTTATCGGATTGATTATTAGTGTTTTAGCAGTTTCATTGTTGGCGTTTTTATATTTCAAGAATTACAAAAAAGAAAAGCTACTGGCACAGCAAAATTTCGAGATTCAGCAACAAAAAATCCGTGAACTCGAACAAGAAAAGCAACTCATAAGTATGAACAGTATTCTGAAAGGCCAAGAAGAGGAACGTAGCCGAATGGCAAAAGACCTCCACGATGGCCTCGGAAGTATGCTCAGTGGAATCAAACTAAACCTATCGGCTATGCACCAAAACTTTATTATCCAAGCAGGCGAAGTACATATTTTTGAAAAGGCCCTGACTCAACTCGATAGTGCCATTGCCGAGATGCGTCGAGTAGCTCACAACATGATGCCCGAGGCACTTTTAAAGTTCGGCTTACACGAAGCAATACAAGATTATTGCGATGGTATCAACCAAAATGATACGTTGAAAATGCAGTTTACAGCAATTGGTGAAAGCAAATCGCTTGATGCAACGGTACAGAAAGTTCTTTACCGAATCTTTCAAGAACTCACCAATAATGCCATCAAACACGCTGCCGCCAAAACAATTTTCATACAAATGAGTCACCACGAAAAAGGCATCACACTCACCGTCGAAGACGATGGCAAAGGATTTGACACTTCAAAAACTAATGGTGCAGGCTTGCAAAATGTAAAGTCAAGAGTTGATTATTTGAAAGGAACTTTGCACATTGATACCAGCCCCGAAAATGGGACATCAATAACTGTTGAAATACCTACGCTGTAAAGACGTTGCATGCAACGTCTCTACAACGAGAACATGATTTTTTATGAATAAAACTGCCAAAATACTACTTCTCGACGACCATTTTATGGTTCTTGAAGGATTAAAATCAATATTAGCTCAAAGTGCTGATATTGAGATAGTTGCTACTGCCGTAAACGCTTTTGATGCACATGATTTATTGAAGAAACATCCAGAAATAAACTTAGTGCTAACTGATATAAACCTGCCCGATGTCAGCGGAATAGAGTTTTGTGCAAAAGTAAAAAAAGAATTTCCGCATATACAAGTAATTGGCATTAGCACTTTCAAACAACGAAGTTACGTTTCGCAAATGATGCAAAATGGTGCTTCGGGTTATGTAGTAAAAAGTGCCAATGCCGATGAAATTCTGTTTGCGATTCGAGAAGTGATGCATGGCAAATTTTATTTTAGTAGTGAAATAAATACTGCCGAAAACATCGTTTCGCCCGATTCTGCCCCAGCCCTTACTCGTCGAGAAAAAGAAATTTTGTTACTGATTGCTCAAGGTATGACTAATAATCAGATTGCTGAGAAATTATTTTTGAGTCCATATACCATTGATACCCACCGCAAAAATTTACTTTTCAAATTTGAAGTTGCTAATTCAGCCCAACTTATCAAAAAGGCTACCGAGGTGGGGTTGGTTTGAGTGTTTCAAAATCGCACATCTTGAATCTCTTTTGTTCGCTCAAAGAGAGCCTTTGCAAACGGACAAAGTGGTAGAATTTTAAAATCATTAGCACGAGCATAGTCAACCGCTGCCATCACAAGTTTTTTGCCTACTCCTTTGCCTTCAAATTCAGGAAATACTTCGGTGTGGTCAATGATAAACTTATTTTCGCCCGCCCAAACATACGTCATTTCGCCTGCAATTGTATCATTTTCAATGGCTTTGAAGATGCCATTTTTTTGATTGTTCTCTTGTGTGATTTCCATAGTTTTATAATATTGAAGTCTCTGATAAACAGAGACTTCAGTAAAATGATTTAATTGATATCTTTCCCTTCTTTCAATTTTGCAATTTGTGCCTCTATTACTTTTTTACCTGCCTCATTCGGGGTTTGTTTCAAAGCCATTTCTGCATATTTTACAGCATCCATAAATTTGCCTTTGGCCGAATAGCCACTCATCAAACCGCTATTTACGCCCAACACATCGCCATATCTTTTCTGCGATGCCAAAAATACCTCCATTGCTTTGTCGATACGTTTTTGCCCAATCAACTGACGACCATAAGTAGTATATTGATTAGCCGTGGCTATTTGCAAGGCTTCATTCATTACCGAATCTGCTTCCGAGACTCGATTTAGTTTCTCGTAAGCCGTAGCGAGGTTGCGTAAAGTCACGAATGTTATTTGTCCGCCAGTGCCATTAACCGCTTTTTTGCTCCAAACTAACGCTTCATCTAAATTGATATTTTTACTAAAGCAATACTGAGCTGCCGACATCACAAGTATAGGATTGAAACCTTTGCGGCTTGTCAGCTCTTCTCTGATTCTGGCTAAAACTATATTATCAACATCTACTTCAACCCTAAATGGTACCGAAACTTTCTCCCATTGCATGGCTATCACACATGACTTTTCCTTATGTTCAATAAATTCATACTTGAGCCATTCTACACTTTTATCCAAAGCAACAGGTTTCACGTTTACCCTCAAAACATCATCTTTTTCATCATAGCTAAAGCTACCCCAAGCCTCAGTTTGCTTCGAGAAGATAACCATTACGCTCTCAGCTCCCATCGCCATAAAAATTCCGTAAGTGCCTGCTTTAATTGCTTGGCCTTCCACTTTTACATCATGTTCAAATGTGATTGTTGTGCACTCGTTTGCTCCCGCTCGCCATGGAGAATTGTTTTTGCCAGTAGTAAAATTACCCGACGAAAAACCATAAGTTACAGGATTGCCATCGCCAAAAATCTTGCCTTCACGCTTATTTACATCGGGGCGGCTATATTTAATTGTAATAGATGTGATACCAACTTCTTCCGAAACGGTAGCTCTTGGATTATTGGCCGATGCGGGCAAGTCTAATTGAGCTTGTGCAATTTGAAGAATGCATAAAAAATGAATAGCCAAAAGGAATACTTTTTTCATAGTAGAGAAAGGATTAAATGGTTAAATTCTTTTTAGATTTTATTTTCTCTGAATTTTATATGCTTAGAGAAGTAAAATGAAAAGTAAAAATAGTATTTGTTGTGAAACTATTGATAATTACCTCCTAAAACTTGATAACTTGTCTGAAGAAATTTGAAAATAGTTTACCGTAAATATGCACCAAATCTTCAATTGAATTCTTTTTAAACTATAATTCAGAATTTTGTATAAATATCTTTCCTCCAAATAAAATTCTTTAATCATGGAATAGTTATATATATTAATGTTTCAAGACTATTGTTGTTTTTCATAGAAATGCCTTATAATTAACACCTTAGATGGCCTTTTTATCATTTCATTAAAGGTTTTGAGCGACACATTCTTTGCGAGTGTCTAAAAAAAATACAAACTTTTATACAAACACTTGTTTTATAAAAATATTGGTAGTAGTTTTGCACTTGTATTAAAAAAGGCACATCTGTATAGAGCCTCTGCGTTCATAAAATCGTTTCAAAGAGCATATCTCTTTCAATCAATTTCCTTTCAGGGCAGCAACAGATGGTTCTCATCGTTCGCTTTATCATTTTTTTTCGGCTATCGGGGCAATCCACGGTTTTGCGTGAGGACGACAGTGACGTTCCGACTAAAACATTTTATCCTTAATGGAACAAGTAAAATTTTCTGACCTTCCGGTCTCAGAGTACATCCTGCGTGCAGTTGAAGAAATGGGTTTTGAGTACACAACTCCAATTCAAGCACAAGGTATCCCAGTTGTGATGCGTGGTGGCGACTTTATTGGTCAAGCACAAACAGGAACAGGTAAAACAGCGGCATTTGGTATCCCTGCAATCGAAGCAGTTGATGTTGATAGCAAAAGCACACAAGTATTAGTAATGTGTCCAACTCGTGAGTTGGCTCTTCAAGTAAAAGAACAAATCCAGAAATTAGCTAAGTACAAAAGAGGCCTCAATGTAGCTGCCATTTATGGTGGTGAATCGTATGAGCGTCAGTTTTTGGCTTTGAAAAAAGGTTCACAAATTGTGGTCGGAACGCCTGGTCGTATCATGGACCACATCGACCGCAAGACCTTAATATTGAGTGATATTAAATTGGCGATTTTGGATGAGGCTGACGAAATGCTTAACATGGGCTTCAGAGAAGATATCGAAAAAATCTTATCTTTCGCACCAGAAGAGCGTCAGACAGTATTGTTCTCGGCAACAATGTCACCAGAAATCCTTTCGATTGCGAAACGTTTCCAGAAAAACCCTGAAATCGTTCGTACATTAAAAACTGAGGTTTCAAACGCAAACATCGAGCAGTTCTATTTCTCAGTTCGTCGTGAGGCGAAAATGGAGGTAATGACTCGTTTGATTGATGTACATAACTTGAAATTGATGTTGGTATTTGCTAACACAAAGTCAAAAGTTGACGAAATCGTAAGTGATTTGCAGATTCGTGGCTATGCTGCCGAAGGCTTACACGGCGATATGCGTCAGCAAGTACGTACACAAGTAATGAGCAAATTCCGTGCGGGTACAACCACAATCTTGGTTGCAACCGACGTAGCTGCTCGTGGTATTGACGTATCGGGTGTGGATGCAGTATTCAACTACGATGTACCGCAAGATTTAGAATATTACGTTCACCGTATCGGTCGTACTGGCCGTGCTGGAAAGACTGGAAAAGCATTTATGTTTATTTCGGCTCGTGAAAGAGGTGCTTTACGTGGTATAGAAAACTACACAAAAGCGAAAATCGAACAAGGAACAATTCCTACGTACGCTGAGTTAGTTCAGACTCGTCACCAAAGATTTGTTGACCAAGTAAAAGAAACGCTTACTGCTGGTGTTGATGAAACCTACGATGGTATCATTGAGCAATTGAGAGAAGAAGGATACTCTGATGTACAGATTATGGCTGCTTTGATTAAAATGCAAGTGGGTGTTGTGAAGAGCGATTTTGCTGACCACCAATTATCTGATACTTTCCGTGAGTCAAGAGGTGGTGATAGAGATGCAAGATTCGGTGGAAACAGCCGTGACTCAAGAGCTCCTTATGGACGTAGAGAAGGAAGCAATAGTTTTGGTGGAAGCCGTGACGGTGGCCGCCGTGATGATGGCGTACAACGTGAACGTCGTTTTGAACCAAGAGAAAGACGTCAAGAAGGTGGACGTGGTTCTGGCAATGCCGACATGGTACGCTTATTTTTGAGCTTAGGTCGCAAAGATAATGTTGCTCCAAACCATATCGTAGGTGCAATTACATCTGAAACTCGTATTGCTGGTCGTGCGATTGGACAAATTGATATTTACGACAAATTTAGCTTCGTTGAAGTACCGCAAGCTGATGTGAAGCGTGTATTAGAAGGAATGCAAGGCAAAACTATCAATGCTCGCCAAGTGAGCATGGAAGTTGCTAAGTAATATTTTAGCGGGCGGCGTTCCGCTCCACAGACGATAGTCGACGGACGACAGTAAAAAAGCGAAGTGAAAGTTTTTCGAGACTTTTGCTTCGCTTTTTTTGTTAAAATCAGGCCTTCGACAGCCGAAGCTGTCGAAGGCCCGAAAATTACTTCACATATTTCTCCTTCACGGTCATTTCCCAATCTCCCAAACTGCCGTAAAGAACCATCGAGCCGAAGCGGAATTTATCAATTATTTCAGTGCCTTCCGAGACAGAATCATAGAATTCCTTATCGACTGGCAATTCAAATTCTATCGCATTGACTGCATCTTTGATATGCTTTTTAATACTCAACGAAAGATGCGACTGCTTCAGCCGAAGTTTGAGCATATACTTCGGACCTTTGGCATTTACGCCTTCTTTGAGTGCTTTTACTTGAGCAGCTAAGGCCGCATTTTCTTTTTTTAGATTTTCGAGTTCTTCATTATTTCCGCAAGAAATAAGTGAAAATACAGCAAGAATTGTGATAATTGTTTTCACTGTGGTGATTGTTTAGTGGTGATTTAAACTAAATCCCAGCCTTTGCGGGGTTCTCTCGAAAGTAGAGCGTTGGCATCAGTATCGTGTCGGAATTTTTCTTTTTTAGGATTCCAATGAAGCTCTCTACCCAAACGGTATGAAATCAGACCCAAGTGCATGGGCATTGTCATTTTTCGTGCATATTCGAGGTTCGATTGTGGTTGTGTACGGTTTTTTACGGCCGTCACAAAGTTTTGCTGATGCCCTGCTGAGCGTATAATAGTTTTAGGAATTTCGGGAATATCACTCATAGTTACACCATTGATTATTATTTCTTTACTGCTATAATCACAAATCAATGTTCCTTTTTCACCCTCAAAATACGCTCCGATACCACGTTTTTCTGCTCCTGGTACATTTGGTGGAGTGGAAGTCCAGTAGAGTTTGAGGTCTTCAAAATCATATTCAATATCAATCCATTTTGGAGCATCGCCCGTTCCTTCGGGAGCTTCGCCTTTGGCACTGATGCGATTGAGGTTTTTCGGGTCGATTGCCCACCAAACTACATCTGCAATATGACACCAAAAATCTTGAAAAACGCCACCCGAATAGTCAAGAAAATAGCGGTATGTAAAATGGCATCGCTCGGGCGTGTACTGCGAGTAGGGGGCTGGGCCAAGCCACATATCCCAATTGAGGTTGGCTGGAGGCGTTTGAAAATTTGAAGGTCCCAAAACTGGCGGAAAACCTGTTTTCCATAATCTTACGGTTTTTACTTTACCGATTGCACCCGATTGTATGATTTCGGCCACTCGGTGGTAATTTTCGCCTGCGTGTATTTGTGTGCCAAGCTGAAAAATTCGGTCATATTTTTTCATGGCTTTTAGCATTTGTTGTCCTTCCCGCACATTATACGAGAGCGGTTTTTCGCCATAAACATCTTTTCCTGCTTGAAATGCCATAATTGCTACTTGTGAATGCCAGTGGTCAGGTGTGGCACAAGTGATGGCATCAACATCTTTGCGTTCGAGCAGATACCTGAAATCTTCGTAGGTTTGGGCTTTATTATCAGGGTGTATTTCTTGGAGAACTTTTTGGGCTTTGGCCAAATGATTTTTGTCTAAATCGCATAAGCCAACTACCTCAACTTCGGGCAGATTCGCAAACCATTTAAGGTGTTGCGTTCCCATGCCATTGATGCCGATGTGTGCTACTCTCAGGCGGTCGCTGGGTGCTACTTTTCGGGCAAAAGTTGGAGTAAAAGCCAAGCCCAGAGCAGCAAGGCTGGTTTGCCGCATAAAATCACGGCGATTAATGAGAGTTTGCATTGAGTGAAGGTATTTTTAGGCGTTGAATATTGTTGTTTACTCGTCAAAGTTGTCTTATATTTTGGTCTTTTCAAAATACAATCGGTTTAAACTGAATATCAACCCTTCGGTTTCGTTCTCGGCCTTCCCAAGTATTATTGTCATAAGCGGGTGCATCGAAAGCAAAATCTTTAAACTTTATTTTTTCCTGCGGAATATCCATTGCTTTGAGCAGATCAATAACCGAGGCACTTCGCATTCGACTGAGGTATTCGTTAAATTCACGTCCGCCAATATTATCGGTGTGGCTCATAATATTGATTTCGTAATATTCAAGGTGCTTAATGTTCTTCACAAAATCATATAACTCTTGGGCTTGTTGCTTGCTGATGTAGGCACTGCCGCCTCCAAAATAAATACTTCGTATCATTTCTTTTACTTCCTGACCAAAGGCAGCAGTATTCAAAGAAAATAGGAGTAAAGCAAAAAGCGTTTTCATGTGATTGTAGTTTTGAACAAGTGCTTCTTCAAATTTATGAAAAAAATACTACAATCGTTCAATATTTTCATCCATCCAATGTGCGTGTTCTTTCAGCCAAGATTTCATTCGGCTGATTTCTTTTTCGTGCGAACCTTTCGTTGAATTTGGAGTGATTCTTTCATTCAGAATATCCCATCGCTCGAAGTTTCGTGCCACCATTCCTTTTTCGGTGATTTCTTTGTTAAAACCATCAATCGTTCTATCGAGTTGATTATCAGATAATTGTTTTGCTCGCAAAGCCTTCCACCTTACAATAAGTTTGTTTTTGAAAGCTTCATCTGATACTAAACGTTTCCACCAAAATGGCACAAGCCAAGCATCGCCCGAACAATATTGGTTATACTGAAATACCCATGCGTGGCGATTCATACCATCACAAAAACCATTGTCAGAGCCAAAGGCAATGTCAAAGTCCCAGATTGGACCCATTTGTAGTTTTCGGCCTCGGTCTTTTTGCAGATATGTACTGAGTCGGTAGCCATCGTGGTTTTGCATAAGTTCGGTCAAGATGAAAAAGTCAATGAAACTATCTACATCAATGTAATTTTGATAGCCTTTTTCGGGGTCTTTAAAATTTTCGGAAGCCAAGGCATTTTCAAAAGCCGAAATGTAGTTTTGGATGTATTTCCGCTGAATAGGATTGATATTTTTTACCTTCGGATATTCATACAAAAAGTGTGTTTTGCTTCTTTTACTCGGCCTTCCTTTGGTATCATATTGAGAAACGAAAGAGTTTTCTTCATTATAATCTGAGTCATTACGGTCGTTTCCTACGGTTTTATCAATTTTCAAGATATAACCGCCCGTAATTTTCTCGGCAGTAGTATCGTTTTTGCTCAGCTTAGCAATTTTTATGCGGTCATTGTCTTGTTTGAGTTTTTCCATCAAGACATAAAAACCCAAGTATTCACCATTGATTTCTAACTCCACAAATTTTGTACGGGCGGCATATCGACCAATGTCGTTTGAGAGTTGATATGCAACTGTATTTCGGAGCAAAGTTTTATCTCCATAAGGGCCGTGCAAGACCCAAGCCGAGTTTTTGGGTAAACCTAAAAGTGAAGATGCTGAAGATTCATCTTTGGCGTTGCGGAGTTCAAAACCATACGATTTTTTGTTATAAAACATCTGAGAAGTAGCTCCACGAAGCTCGATTCCGATAGACGACTGGAAAACTGTACTATCTTTTAGTACGATTTTCATGGCAGCTTTTCGCTTGGGGTCGTCAACGATTTCTTTATCAGATTGAATGATGATGCACGGAACGTTTTTGTTCTTGGGTGTTTGCAGAATGTAGTCTTTCTGATGCGAACTATTACAGTTCAGCAGCCCCCATACAATGAAGAGAGGGAGAGTTAAAAGTAATTTCATTTTTATAGCTTTTTCAATTTGTGCTGTAATTTATAGATTTCATCAGAAATCCACAAAAAAAGCGTAGCAAGTTTTGAGTTGCTACGCTGAAGTCTTCCTTTTTATTCAGTCAACTTTACTCTTCATAATAATACCCAAAGATTATTCCCATTTCGTCTTCGGTTGTTAGTCCGAATCTTACGGTTTTATCGGAAGTATTATTATATGTAATTCTTGACGTTAGACCCTCACCTTTTTTGAGCGAAATATTGGGCAAATAGTTGATTTTTTCGGGGTGTTCCCAGTTGGTTGAGGTATAGACCACTTCGCCGTTTCTTGCACCTCCTTTGATTAAAATCTCAAATTTTTCACCAAATTTATGGGTATGCGAGAAGAGCATCACGATTTTTACGTTTTTATCGAAAGTAAAATCTTTACTTATCACTGTGCGAGTTTTGGCAGGAATAGTCAGGCTTTGATTGCCGAAATCAATCACTTTAAGTACATTTTTTACTTTGGCTTTTGGTGTGGTGTAAAGATTGATATTTACTTCGCCAGGAATTGCTTTTGTGCCTCTATTATAGTAATGTGAATTCATATCAAAAGTAGCATTGGCGGGTACTTCAACGGCAGTTCCTTCGGGGAAAGTATAGTCATCGTTGGCTTCGCTACCACCAAAATTGAAAACATGATTACCCATTTGAGCAAAAGTTACGATATTATAAGAGCCATCGGGATTACGTAAATCACGGATTTGGTTGATTGCTCCAAGATTGACGTTATTTCTGAAACCATATAGAATAAAATGGTGGCTTCCTGGACGCATACTTATTTGCATACGATTGACATACACGGTTTCGGTATTGCCCAGTGGTTTTCTGACAAATAATTCTCGTTCGAAATTGGGAGCAACATCAAATTTATCCAAAACCATTTGGAAGCCAGTGCCTGCCGCTGGAGGTGGCAATCCCAAGAAAATAGAAGTACTTGGAGTGGTATCATCGAGCAGTGAGGCATCGGCTACATTTCCAGTTGCGGGAGCTCCTGCTTCAATCCAACGTCTGATAAATTCGATTTGCCCGACCGAAAGTAAATCTCCTCCGAGTGGCATAACCAAACCATAACTTTTGCCACTGTGGTGAATGGGGTCGGTAAAAAGTTTATGATAAAGTAAACTTTCAAATGATTTGAAGGCTTTTACAAGTTTAAATCCATCTTGTACTGCATTTTTGTTGACGGGGGGGACCTCAAATAAATTTTTGTAGGCTTGTCCTTTGGCCAGGACCAATTTGTGTTGGGCAAAAGTACCATCAGATTGTGAGGCGTGACAGCCTATTGTGGCACAACTTTTAGTCAAGATTTTATCTTGAATTAAATCGAAACTGGAGGTATTTGCTGCGATTTGTTCTTTCTGAGTGCAAGAGTTCATCAAAGTTGCAGTCAGCACTACGGCAGCAGAGAGTGTCGATAAAAGTGTATATTTCATAGAAATTGGTTCAGTAGAATCTTATTCTTGAACGAATATAGCCGTAAAATGTTATTTTTTGACCAAAAACTTGATAAAAGGTTTAGTTTTAATTGATAATTGTTAATGGATAATTAGGTGAGCTTTTATAAAATGTAAAACTCCTATTTCTTTATAAGCTATAATTAATCATTAATAATTTATCATTTAGTAAGTTTCTCCCGCTGACCAACATACAACCCAACAATCACTAAGGCCGTACCGAGAAATGTGTGGTAAGTGATGGGTTCATCAAGTAAAAAATAAGAGTAAGTAAAGCCAAAAATTGGACATAAAAATAAGAAAAAAGAGGCTTTTACCGCATCAATTTTTAATAAATATAACCAAAGATTTACGGCAATAATTGAAACTGGAACAATGAGCCAAAACTCTGATAGATAGAAGATTAGGTCGTAATTGTTTGGTTTTTTGTGCATTAAAAAGGTAAGTGGAAGCATAAGTAAACCACCCAAAAACACTTGCCAACCGTTGATGGCCGTACGTGAAAGTTTCCAGTCGATGTTAGAATAATAAATAGTGCCGATAGAGTAGGAGAGCATACACAAAAACATATACAACAGACCCAGTGGCGTTGCATAACTATTTTGAATGAGCGGATAGCAAGCCAGTCCCACGCCAATCATACCCAAAAGTACAGCCATCCACTCAGAAGATTTTACTTTTCTACCCAACCAAACGGCTGATAATATACTGATAAAAAGCGGGTTAGTGGCAGTTGAAAGACTGCCAATTCCAGCAGCTACTTCGCTTACTCCCAATACAAAAAAACTTAGGTAAAGCGTAACGTTCAATAACCCAAAAATCGTCAGTTCTTTCCACTCTTTGCCTTGTGGAAGTCTATCTTTTTGAATGAAAAACGAATAGGCAAGCATACCAACACCTGCCACCAAAAAACGAACTTGAAAAAGCACCAAAGGCTCAACCGAACGCAAGCCAATTTTGGCCGCCGCCGATGCCGACGCCCACAAAGCGGCAAAAAGAATACCAAGAAGTATAGTTTTTAAATTCAAAACTTATGATTTTAGACCGACCAAAGATAAGGCATTTTGGGTGGTTTGTTGCACAACTTCTTCGAAATCTCTTGCTTTGATTTCGGCAATTCGGCGAGCCACCAATTCGAGGTAAACTACTTCATTGCGTTTGCCTCTGTACGGAACTGGGGCAAGGTAAGGCGAGTCGGTTTCGAGAACGAGGTGTTTTAAATCAATATGGGGCAAAATTGTGTCCATTCCGCCATTTTTGAAGGTAGCCACTCCACCAATTCCCAATAGAAAATTTATTTCGACGATTTTCTGAGCTTCCTCTAAATTTCCCGAAAAACAGTGAAAAATACCTCGTAAATCTTCCCAACCAAATTGTTTGATAAGCTCAATACAACGCAAAATAGCATTATGTTCGTTGTTTTTTGAGTTGCGAGAATGAATACAAATTGGCAAATTATATTTCTTGGCCAGAGCCAGTTGACGTAAAAAAACTTCTTCTTGCTGAGCCACAAAAGTCAAATCCCAGTAGAAATCAAGGCCAATTTCGCCAATCATGATAAACTTTCGGCGTTCGAGCCACTGCTCAACTACGGCCAATTCTTCCTCAAATTTTTCTTTTACATAGCACGGATGCACGCCCATCATGGCATGGCAAACGTTGGGATATTGTTGTTCGAGAGCCAACATACCATCAATGGTTTCGTGGTCGCAATTGGGCATCCAGATTTGTTTTACTCCTGCCGCAAATGCACGTTTGAGCATGGCATCACGGTCTTCATCAAATTGCTCATCGTAAATGTGAGCGTGAGTTTCTATCATTATTCTTTAGTTTTTTGCTTCAAAACATCCAAATATTCAATCACTTGGTTGATTTGCTCTGTGCTTAGTTTTTCTTTCCAACTGGGCATTTTACCTTTTCCGTTGGCAATAATTTCATAGTTTTCGGTGGTAGTCAATACGCTTTTTTGAAGGTTTTTTGCTCCTAAAAGTCGTTTTGTTCCATCTTTTCCGTGGCATTTTGCACAGTTTTTCTCGAAAATCTCTTTTCCAGTAAATTCTTGATTTTTCTTGTTAAAACTTATGGCTGACAAGCCAATGGCAATCGAAATGATGATTGTTTTCATGTTAAATTTTTAGTTTTTCTTTGAACACAAATCATTTACGTTGGTTTTGTTAATGAAGATTCAAGAATGACGAAAACTTATGGTATCAAATTATTCAACAAAATTACGATTGAAAAATCAAAAACCTTAACTTTGGCAATAAAACCATTGATGAATGAAAGTTTCGGTAGTAATTATTACGCTTAATAATGTTCGTACGATTAGGCAAGTTTTGGAGTCGTTAAAAGGTTGGGCCGATGAGATTGTGGTAGTAGATAGCGGAAGTACCGACGAAACCGTAAGCATTGCCAACGAGTTTGGTTGTAAGACACAATACCGAAAATTTGATGGTTTTGGTACACAAAAACGTTTTGCCGTTGACCAAGCCCAAAACGACTGGATTTTTATCGTAGATTCTGACGAAGTTGTGAGCGAAGAACTAAAAAAAGAAATTGATATTGCTTTGCAAAGCTCTGAATATCAAGGATATATGATACCCAATACGCTCGTTTTTCTCGGAGGAGTCATGCGGTATGGGCGTGAATATAAAATGCCTCATTTACGCCTTTTTAATAAAAAATTTGGTAACTATAATGACCGAGAAGTACACGAAGATGTGGTTTTGAATGGTAAAATTGCTACGCTTAAAAATCATGTGTTGCATTATAGCTATGCCGATTTGGCTGAGGTCTTTCAGAAAATGAATAACTATTCATCTCGTGGAGCGAACGAACTCTATAAAAAAGGCAAAAAGGCTTCTTTGCTCAAAGTCGTTACGAAATTTCCGCTTACTTTCTTTACCGAATATTTTATCAGACTTAATTTTTTGAATGGTTATCGTGGTTTTGTTTGGTCTTTCACACAGAGTGTTTATGCTACGATGAAATATTTGAAACTTAGAGAATTATTAATGGTTAATTGTAAATTGTAAATTATTTTTCATCAAACATTCACCACTAACAATCGTACGGACTACTCATTAGCATTATTTTTAATGACCAAAATCGGATTAATATCAGACACGCACGGATTTCTTGATGAATCAGTTTTTACGCACTTCAAAGACTGTGACGAGATTTGGCATGCTGGCGATATTGGCTCGCTCGAAATCATCGAAAAACTGGAGGTCTTCAAACCAACTCGTTTTGTGTTTGGCAATATTGATGAAAAAGAGATTCAGTGGAAAGTGCCTGAAAATCAAAACTTTACGATTGAAGGGTTTGAAGTTTGGATGACCCACATTGGCGGAAGTCCGCCCAACTATAATCCTGCCGTGAAGAAGCAGTTGAAAATAAAAACGCCCGATATTTTTGTTTGCGGACACTCACATATTTTGAAAGCTATGCGTGACCCTAAGCAAAATAACATGATTTTTCTGAATCCTGGAGCAGCAGGAAAACAAGGTTGGCATAAAATGAAAACTTTGCTTAGATTTACGTTGGACAGCGGAAAAATGTCTAACTTGGAAGTCGTAGAACTTGGCTTGCGAGGAAAATAACACTTGGCCCTCAACACTATGAAAAATTATCAAAAATACATATTTACAATCTTATTTTTGTGCTTTGCGTTTTCGGCTTCTGCTCAGCTTACGCAAGCAAAACGTATTGAATTTGACCGCCGAAACGATGCTGAGGAAGAAAATGTGGTGATACCTCTCAAAGAAAGTGGCGTATTGCTCATGCAGTCGAAAATTGAGCCTTATCGACAAAAATCGACTTACGATTTTTATAGGTATGATAGTACACTTACACAAACTTGGAAGGCTACTTTTGTGCCTGACCCCGATTATGACTTGATAAAAACTTTTAGAAACGAACAATTTATGTACGTTTTGTTTAAGAAAACCGATAAAATTGATATTGGTGTATTGCGTATTGATGTTGAAACAGGCGATAAATCTTATGCAGAAGGAAGTTTGCTAACCAGCATAGATATTGAGCATTTTGTGGTTTTGCAAAGTAAGGCGTTCATTGGTGGAAAATATAATGACCGTCCCGTGGTAGTGATGTTTAGTTTTTTTGATTATACCTCAAAAGTACTTCCAGAAGTTCATAGTAATAACCTTGCAATCAATGAATTAGATGTTGATGAACACGGTAATTTTTTATACTTAATGCTAAAAAATGACCGAAATTGTCAATTCATTGTGAAGAAATATTCTTATGAAGGAAAGTTGATTAAGAGTTTTTCGTTGGGAAATCGTGATACTACACCGATTTCGGGCGAAGTGCTAAACATTGATAAAGAACACCCAATTTTAATGGGTAATTATGCCGATGGTTGTTCACTTTTTGCACTCGGTTTTTATGTTCAGCAGCTAAACGAAGACTCAAAAATTCAGTATATCAATTTTGCTGATTTAGATAACTTTTTCAGCTTCTTAAATGCCAAAAGAGAAGAAAAAATCAAGCGGAAAATCAGAGAAAAAAAGCAAAAAGGAAAAGATGTAAAACTGCGTTATCGTTTATTTCTACACGATATTATTCCAACAAAAGAAGGATGGCTGATGTTGGCAGAAGTTTTTTATCCTGAATATAAATCGACTCCCAATACCGCAGCATGGAGCAATTGGAGAAATTATCGCATCGGAAATGATGTCTATAATAATTTTCGATACTCGCACGCCATCGTTTGTGGCTTCGATAAATCAGGGAAATTGATTTGGGACAATAGTGTTTCGCTGAAAGACATTGAAAGTAGCGAATTAAACGCTAAAGTCCAGATTACACATCATGATGACTTTCATATTTTAGCGTATCCTGATGAAAAGCTTATTCGTACTGCCGTAATTCGAGGCAATCAAAAAGTAAAAAACTTAGAAAATTTTGACCTAAAAGCCAGTTCAGAAGCCGATAGAATTGTTGATGCTGAACGCACAAATTTGGCTGCTTGGTACGGCCAGAGTTTTTTGGCGTATGGTTATCAGAGCGTGAAACGTAATAATGAGCTTATCAATTCGAGTGTTTTTTACATCTCTAAACTGACTTATACTCTGAAGGAAGAAACAAAATAGATTATTGTATGATTTTCGCTTTTTGTTTTTTAGCGAGTTTTTTACCTTTTTCTTTGGGCATTAAATATAAAGCGGTCGAAATCCAATCGGATGCTGTACCGTTTTTGGCAATGATGCTTATTTGATGAGGTTCGGCAAAGCCGATGCCAGTTTTAGGGTCGAGAATATGAGTGTATTTTTTACCATCGATTTCTACAAATTGATAAGCATCACCCGAAGTTGAAATTCCACAGTTTTTTAAGAAATATTTCTCATTATTGATGATAATCTCCCAACCTTTGGGCGAATCAACGGGTGAATTTGAAACAACGATATTTCCACCAGCTTCAATCAAGGCCGATTTTATGCCATTTTCTTTTAAAATCTTCATCATTTCATCTTCGGCAAAACCTTTTCCGATTCCGCCAAAATCAAGCCTCATACCTTTAGTTTCAAGCATCACCGATTGATTTGTGTTGTTGAAAACTATTTTTTCAATACCAATTTTGGTTTTGGCTTCGCTGATTTGAGCAGGCGTAGGTAATTGTTTTTGGCGTTTCATGCGTCGCCAAAGTTGGGTGAGTGGGCCGATTGTTACGTCAAAATTTCTATCTGATAGTTGAGCTGCTTTTACTGATTCTTGCAGAATATTCCATAAATCGAGGCTCACCTTAATGTAGTCGCCACTACCTGCGGTGCGGCATAGCGTATTTACTTCGCTATCTTCTCGATAATCGCTGAGTGTTAGATTCAATTCGTCAAGTCGAATGAAGGCTTTTTGAGTAGCATTTTTGGCCGATAGAGAATCGGTGGTATGAACAACGACTCGAAACATCGTTCCCATTTGTGGGTGTGTAAATTCAAAACGTTTCTGTGCAGATAGTTGCAAAGACAAAAAGAGGAATAGCCCGAAAAAGGTATTCCTCTTTGTTGTATTTCTTGAAAAGAAAATATTCATTATTTCCGTTGTCTGTAAACTAACAACCATCGACTAATTATTTAATCTCAAACAAAGCGTCAGCTAAATTAGTATTTGCTTGAACTTTAGATGCAGTAAGAGCCAATTGAGCCATTCCTAAATCTTGATTCAATTTATGAGCGAATTTTACACCACTTACTTCTTTGTAATCAGAATAATCAGAAGTGATTGTTTGGCTGCCCATTGGAGTTTCGGCTGTAATTACTTGACGGATTTTTAAACCCGAAGCCACATCATAAAATTCTGTCATTTTAACTTCACCCACTGCAACTTCGAGTTTGTGTGCTTCTACATCACCTACTTTTTCTTTGCCGATATAAGTTATTTTCGCTCCGATAGCTGTGTAGTTTGCTTCTGGAACAATGTAAGATTGCATTGCAATTGCTTTTACTTTTTCTGGCTCAGTAATATCTTGCGAACCTTGCATTCCGCCAACTTGTGCTTTTACACCATCACAAACTTGCTTTTGGACTTCACCCATACCAACGATACTTACTGATTGGAGAAATTTATTAGTTGGTTTTTTCTGAATCAAAACTTCCAATGATTGTCCTTGGATTTCGCCAGTCATCGTCATTGAAAAATCCTTTATTTTGGCGATAGCATCGCTGCCACCCACTGCTTTTACATAATTAGCTATTACTTCGTCGGCAGTTTGAGCAAAAGATACAGTGCTTATAAATAAGGCAGCTAATACGATACTAATTTTTTTCATTGTGTTTTCTGATATAGTTAAAGTTTAAAACTGCGACAAAGGTGTAAAACCGCCGAATATATTCCAAATGTTTTTGTGATAATTGGTGTTTTAAGACATTCTTTTGGTCGGAAACAATGGTAATTTTACTGAATGGTGTCAGAAAAGCAAATAAACCCCCGCTCCTGCAAAGTATCCCAGCAGTGCCAAAAGCGAGATACGCTTCAAATACCACAAAAAGTCAATTTTTTCCATACCCATAACTGCAACCCCTGCTGCTGAGCCAATGATTAAAATACTACCGCCCGTGCCTGCACAATAGGCCAAAAACTCCCAAATTCGGTGGTCGGTCGGGAAGCTATTGAGATCATACATTCCCATCGTGGCGGCTACTAATGGAACGTTATCAACAACCGCCGATGCCAAACCAATGATCAGAATTATTAGGTCATGATTTCCGATGGCATCGTTCATGCTTACGGCTAAACTTTGTAAAAGCCCAGTTGATTCTAAACAACTGATGGCCAACAAAATACCCAAGAAAAACAAAATACTGCTCGAATCAATCTTGCTCAAAGCGTGCGAGGCAGTGAAAGGTTTGCGGTCTTCTTCGTCTTTTTTGCTGTGCAAAATTTCGCCCACTACCCAAACAATTCCTAAGCCAAGCATCATGCCCATATAAGGCGGTAAATGAGTGATTGTCTTGAAGATTGGAACAAAAAGTAGTGTTCCGAGTCCGACAAAAAACATAGTGTTACGTTCTTTGGCAGTTGTTTCTATGAAATCGTTTTCTTCAATGGCTTGATTATCAATTGTTTGTCCTCTCATGGTATAACTTAAATACAGGAGTGGAATAATTAACGAAATCAAACTCGGAATAAGCAAACTTTGCATGATATTGGTTGCCGAGATTTGCCCACCAATCCAAAGCATGGTGGTTGTTACGTCTCCAATTGGCGACCACGCACCGCCAGCATTGGCCGCAATGATTACTATTCCTGCAAAAAACTTACGTTGATCGGTATCTGAAATGATTTTTCGGAGTAAAGAAACCATCACGATAGCAGTAGTAAGGTTATCAAGAACTGCCGAAAGAAAAAATGCCAATAAACCGATTGTCCATAGTAAAGTGACAGATTTTTTGCTTGAAATTTGGTCAGTGATAATCTTAAAACCTTGGTGAGCATCAATCAACTCAACGATGGTCATTGCTCCGAGTAAGAAAAACAATATTTCGGCAATGGCTGCTAAATGATGCGAAAGATTTTCTTGAATAGCATGGCTTTCAGTACCGCTCATGGCATAGACCGTCCAACAGATCGTGCCGACGAGTAGGGCAGAAGCCGTTTTGTTGATTTTTATTGGATGCTCAAAAGCGATGGCCAAATAGCCAATAATAAATATAATTGTGATAAGCATAGTGTCTAACAATGATTTGGAACAAAAATACAAATAAATAAAAGGTTTATCAATCTTTTACAAGGAGTCATCAAGCCCCGCAACCATTCATTCAAAAAAATAATTGAGCAGATGAAAGTATTTCTCTATTTTTGCTCAACACTTATTTTATTTCACAAATAAACCAATAGTAAAATGAACAAATTAACCCCTTTTGCAAGATTTCTGATAATGCTTGTAATTCTTGGAGCAATTTTTTTCGGTGGGAAGTATGTCCTCGAAAATACATCATGGGGCAAAAATATGCTTGCTAAAAGCACAACTGAGCAAACCGATACCGAGACAAAAGCACCTGAAGAAAGTCCAGCTTCTGAAGCTTCGAGTTCAGCAAGTTCATCATCAAGTTCGAGCGATACTGAAGCAACTGCTGGCGGTAGTGGAAGTTTCAGCTATGTAGCACCAGAGCCAATTAATGGTAAGTTGAAAGGTGTAGTAGAATTGGGTGCAAGTGGTTTCAATTCATTCATTGTAAGAATTGATAAAGATAAAAACTGGAAACTCGAAAAAGCAGATTTTGGTAATAGTTTAGTAACCGAAAATATGGCAACCGATGAAGATATCCGTGCTGGTTTGAAGCAATATATTGGTAAAATGCTTGATTTTGGTGTGAGCGGTCGTGATATTCACTTTGTGGTGAGTTCGGGTGCAGTAAAAGCTGAAGTTACCCAAAAAATCATCAAAAATCTAAAAGCCTTAAATTATTTTGTAAATACAGTTTCGGCTGAGCAAGAAGGTGCCTTAGCTTTAAAATGTGTGCTACCAAAAGATTTTGAAGAAGAAGCTTTTGTAACTGATATTGGTTCGGGAAATACAAAAATTTCTTGGATTAAAAGTGGCGGAGTTTCGGCGGTTGAAACTTATGGAGCAAAGTATTTTCAAGATGGAACTGATGATGGTAAAGTATATGATGAAGTAAAAGCCAAGTGTGCGGGAATTCCGAGTATGAAACGCAAAACTTGCTTTATTATCGGGGGAGCTCCATTTTCGATGGCAAAACAAGTGAGAAATGGCAAAGAACGTTATACCGTTTTGAAAGCACCAAAAGATTATAAAATGGATGATGCTAAAGGAAAAGCTGGTGTAAATATCTACAAAGCTATCAAAGATGCTACTGGTTGCGAGCAATTTGTGTTCGACTGGGACGCTAACTTTACGATTGGTTTCTTGTTGAATTTACCTTAATCTCATCAATATACATTTAAGTCGAACGACGGCAAGATTCAAAATCTTGCCGTCGTTTTTTATGTCAAAAATTTTTCAAGATTCCCGCAAGTTTTTTCTAATTTCCACATCTAATACTCAATACCTAATCAAAACGCACCTGTTTGGACGAAAAACAACTCATTACTGATTTACAGAAAGGCTCGCAAAGTGCTTTCCGCCACCTCGTTGATTCATTTCAAAACAAGGTGTTTAATACAGTATTGTCAATCGTGCAGAATGCTGAAGAAGCGGAAGATGTATCTCAGGAAGTTTTTATTGAAGTTTTTGAGTCGGTTGTTAAATTTAAAGGAGAAGCAAAACTTTCTACTTGGATTTATCGAATAGCAACAACCAAGGCCTTAGAGCAGCATCGCCGAAAGAAAGCCAGCAAACGCTTTGCATTTCTGACGAGCCTTTTCGGAGAAAATGATGAAATTGTGCATCACCCCGCCGATTTTGAACATCCTGGAGTTGTGTTTGAAAACAAAGAACGAGCAAAAATATTATTTAAACATATTAATCAATTGCCTGATAATCAGAAGGTTGCTTTTACACTCTGTAATGTTGAAGGGCTGAGTTATCAAGAAATTTCGGAGGTAATGCAACTGTCATTGTCATCGGTTGAGTCATTATTATTCAGAGCAAAAACAAATCTCCGAAAAACACTAAAAGAGTATTATGTGAACCAAATCATATAAGAAAATGAAAAATCAAGAAGAAATCGAACGCCAAATAAATGAAACCTTAGGAGTATTAGAAGGAATCGGACGAGCAGAACCTCGACCATTTTTTCAAACACGTCTCGAAGCCCGAATGCAACAACGCTACGCTCCGCTACCAAAGTTTATGGCACGGCCAGCTTTTGTATGGTCGTTTCTCGTTTTGGTTGTTTTGCTGAATGTTGGGGTCTTGATTCGATACAGCCAGAAAACAGTTTCGGAACCACAAAATGCCAATACTTTTGCCAAAGAATACGGCTTGGGAGCATTTGATACTAATTTATAGAGTCATGAAAGAAAACAATAAATATAAGATACTTTGGGTCGCTATTGTTGTGCTTTTGCTGCTCAATGTCGGATTGCTTGTTTGGATATCCTTCTTTTCAAATGGCAATTTAGCACAGCCAAAGCGTTTGTTTTTGGAAACTGAATTGAAGTTTGACGAGAAACAAACAGAGGTTTACCGAAAACTTCGCCACGAACACGCACAGCAAATGCGAGGAATGCGTGAAGAGGTAAAAGCCATGAAAGAAGCGTATTTTAAAGATTTAGCTCAAACAAACTTATCAGAAGATACGTTGCGTGCAAGAGCCGAACGCATGGAAAGTAAAATGGCCGAAGCGGATGTAATTACGTTCCGTCATTTTCAGCAGGTTCGCCAAATGTGTACTCCCGCTCAACAAAAACATTTTGATGAGGTCATTCTCGACCTTATTCGTTCAATCGACCGCCCAGGCCCTCCAAGGGGTGGCCCACACCAAGGAGATCCAGACCGTCCGCCGATGGAAGATATGCCACCACCGCCACCTGAGAGATAAAGATGGTTTGAAATATTGCCGAATTTATTCGGCATAAAATGAAAGAAATTCAATTGTTCCCTTAGCCGCCGAATTTATTCGGTGAAAAAAATAAAAAATACCGCAAGTTTTTAAAAGCAAGTGCATCTAAAACTCAAACACAAAAAACATTGACCAACACAGTATTCTATGGATTGAACTTTACGAGAAAAAACACTTTCACCTTTTCAAAGTTTCACTTTAAAAATCAACTCCAATGAAAAAATCAATCATAGCAATCTGTGTAGTAATGCTTTTGGTTTCGGCTTGTGGAAATGAGTCTGACTTATCGCCAACTACTACAACTGGTTCGACTACCAGCACAACCAATGCAAGCACTTCGCTCGAAATCTTCAAAAAGATTTACGGAGCAACTGAGGTTTATATCGAAGGAAATTACGCCATTATCAAAACCAATGGTTTGCCAGACCATAAAAGCCCATATTACAAGGATACTCAATGGGCAACCGCAAAGTATGAAGCCTATAACGGGACAAATACAAAATTTGCACTAAACCCCAACCGAATTACTTCACAAAGTTTGGTTTTTAAGATTCCGATAAACCCAACAAAAGCAAGTTCTACAAGTGCCACACCACTCGGTCCGATTGGAGTTTCGCTCAATGGTGTGCCGTTTTTTAATCAATATGCAGCTATGAATGCCCCATTAACTAACGAAATTAATGGTTTTGACCAATATAACGGACATCCACAGCAACAAGGGCAATATCACTATCACGTTGAACCAACTTACCTAACTGCTCAAAAAGGTAAAGATGCACTTTTGGGCTTTTTGCTGGATGGATTTCCTGTTTATGGGCCACTTGAAAAAGGCAAAACCGTAACCAATAGCGATTTAGATGGCTATCACGGACACTCGCATGCTACTACCGAATACCCGAACGGTATTTATCATTATCATATTACAGACGCAGACCCTTATCTCAATGGCAATGGTTTCTATGGCACGGCAGGTACTGTATCTAAGTAGTGTTTGGTTATTCTTGGTTGCTTGTCAGCAGGCAATCAAAACTAACCCTCCGCTGATAAAAGTCGAAGCGAATAATGCTGCTTTTTCGCACAATCATGGAGAATTATTGTACGAAAATAAGCCTTTTTTTGGCACTCAATTCTTACTTTTTGCAAATCAAGATACCGCCAAAGTTTCAACTTATATAGCAGGAAAAGAGCAAGGTTGGAGTAAAACTTGGTACGAAAATGGTCGATTAGCCGAAGAACGCTTTTACGGAAAAGGGAAAAAAGAAGGTACGCACCGAGCATGGTGGCCAGATGGAAAACTCCGTTTTGAATATCATTTCAAGAATGACGAACATCATGGCGAACAAAAAGATTGGTTTCCCGATGGAAAACTCGCTGGAGTGTTTCATTACGCAAATGGTCACGAAGAAGGTCAGCAACAAATGTGGTTTGATGATGGCTCGCTCAAAGCCAACTATGTTATAAAAGATGGTCGACGATTTGGCTTACCAGGTGTGAAAAACTGTGTTTCGGTAGTAGAAAACAATACTTTTCGAGCGAAAAAATGAATTTAGATAAAATAAATAGAATTATCTCTTTGAAGCAGATGGGAGGGAGTATGTGTATTCTACTATTGGCTTTGTGTGCTTGCCAACCCAAAGAACAGACTCAAAAAGAAAACTTACCCTACTACAATACGGCCAATTTTACACCAAATTGGTACACCGAAACGCAGCTTGATACATTGAAACTGCATAAAATCTCAGATTTTAGTTTTATTGACCAAGAAGGCAAAAAAGTATCCAACGAAACCGTAAAGGGCAAAATCTATGTGGCGAATTTTTTCTTTACGATTTGCCCAAGCATTTGCCCAAACATGACCCAAAATTTACTGACTGTACATCATATATTCAAAAACGATGCTGATATACTGATGCTTTCGCATTCGGTTATGCCTGCCACTGATACCGTAGCCCAACTAAAAAAATATGCCAATCGCTGGGAAATTGATGCCCAGCGATGGCATTTACTCACTGGCGAAAAAGATAAAATATATGCTTTAGCTCGACAATCGTATTTTGCCGAAAAAGAAATTGGCTTGCAGAAAGACAAAAATGAGTTTCTCCACACCGAAAATGCTTTTTTAATAGATAAAAACGGCTACATTCGTGGGGTTTATAACGCTACATTAGCACTCGATGTCGAAAATTTGGTGAAAGATATTCAAAATTTAAAGGCAGAACTCTAAAAAATCATAACTTTGTTAGTGAAATGGGGTTAATTTCAGACCCTTCAACAAACTAACGCTATATGAAAAAAACTATCCTAACCGCAGCATTTCTTGGCTGCTCAAGCCTTTTTTTACAAGCACAAAACAATTTACTACTCCGTCAGCCAGCTATCAATAAAGATGGCTCAACAGTAGCATTTTCGTTTCAAGGCGATATTTGGACTGTCCCAAGTTCGGGTGGAAAGGCTGCTCGCCTGACCATCCACGAAGCTTATGAAGGCAATCCTGTTTTTAGTCCAGATGGCAGTCAGATTGCTTTTTCTGGAGCAAGATTTGGCAATAACGATATTTTTGTGATGCCAACCGAAGGAGGAATGCCCAAGCGTTTGACTTATCATTCTGGCTCTGATAATATTTCAAGCTGGACTCACGCCGATAAAATTTTATTTTCTACTAACCGAGAATTTAAGCAAATCGAACGCCCGAGTGAGGTTTATTCGATCAGTCCAAAAGGAGGAACAGAATCCCGTTTTTTAGATGCTGTTGGCTTTGACCCGATTCTTTCGCCAGATGGGCGTTTCGTGGCTTTTGTGCGTGGCGATATTAACCCAGTTGCTCGTCAAGATTACAAAGGAAGTTCTGACCGTGATCTTTGGTTATATGATACCAAAAACAAAACTTATCAACAACTCCCAAGTTTTGAAACCAACGATGTTTTGCCACAATGGGGCGGAAATAATACACTTTATTTTTTGAGTAGTATTGACGGTGCGTACAATATTTACCGCCTAAAAATGGATGCCAATGGCAAAGCAGCCGAAAAAGCTGAAAAATTGACCAATTTTAAAGATGAATCAATTCGTGCGTTTAGCGTTTCTGCTGATGGTAATTCAATAGTTTTCGAGAAAGACATGAATCTTTATACCATGAAAACTTCGGGTGGTTCGGCTCAAAAACTAAATGTTCAAATAAGTGCCGATGACCGTTTGGATGCCACCGAGCAAAAAACATTTACCACAGGAGCGAGCCAATACGCTGTTTCTCCTAATGGCAAACTATTGGCTTATTCGATTCGTGGTGAGGTTTTTGTGAAAGAAGCCGATAAAGAAAAATCAAGAAGTATCAATGTTTCGGAACATGGTTTTCGTGATGTTGAACCAACTTGGTTGAATGATTCAACGCTACTTTTTACAAGCGACCGTGCCAATGGAAATTTCGATATTTACATGGTTCGCTCGGCCGATACTACGCAACGCAATATTTTCAAATCTTTGAAGCACGAACTTACGCAAATAACCAAAACTCCCACCGATGAAAATACTTTAAGTGTGTCGTCTGATGGTAAAAAGATTGCTTATGTGCGTGGAAGAGGCACTTTTGTAGTAGCGGATATTTCGGCAGATGGAAAATTATCAAACGAAAAAATCTTGAATGATAGCTGGGCATCGCCGAGCAGTATCGTTTGGAGTCCTGATAATAAATGGCTGGCTTACTCACTCGAAGATTTGTATTTCAACGAAGAAGTTTTCATTCATGCGGCCGATAATTCGTCAAAACCTGTTAATGTTTCGATGCACCCAAGAGGTGATGGTCGTCCGTTTTGGAGTGCCGATGGCTCGAAATTAGGTTTTATTTCTGAGCGAAGTGTGGGTCGTAGTGGTGATGTTTGGTTTGTATGGCTTAAAAAAGAAGATGGGGAAAAAGAAACCCAAGATTGGCAAGAGCGTGAAACGCCAGCTGAAGCCGCTCCCGCAAAACCAAGCGATAAAAAAGATAAAACTCCAAAGTCAATCAAAATTGATTTCGATAAAATCTATGAGCGTGTGGTGCAAGTAACCAACTTCCCAGGCGATGAAAGTGACCTTGTAATATCGAAAGATGGTGATACTTTTTATTATACCACCACCAGTAGTAATGCCAAAGGCAGAGATTTGTTCAGCATCAAATGGGACGGAAAAGATTTGAAGGAAATCACGAAGGGCGGAGCAAATCCGAATGGCGTTTCTATGGACAAAGATGGAAAATACTTGTATTTTACCAAACAAGGGGCTTTGGGCAGAATTGATACAAAAACAAGTGCATCGGAAAACCTACCTTTTGTTTCAAAAATGAAAGTTGATTATACCGCCGAGCGTACACAGGTTTTTGAAGAAGCATGGCGTACCATCCGTGATGGTTTCTACGACCCTAAATTTCACGGAAACGACTGGGTAAAACTCCATGACAAATACAAAGAGCGTTGCGTAAATGCCAGCACTGGAAATGATTTTAGAGATATGTTTAACCTGCTTTTGGGCGAACTCAACTCAAGCCACATGGGGCTTACTGTAACTGACCGTGCCGAAACTCAACGTGAAGCAACTGGATTGCTGGGTGCAGAAATTATGCCTGTGAATGGTGGTGTGAAAATCAATCATATTGTACCAGAAACTCCAGCCGATAAAGAAAAAAGCAAACTCAACGAGGGTGATGTAATTGTGGCAGTAAATGGTGAAAATGTAAGTGAAACTGCCAACTTTCATGGTTTATTGAATGGTTTAGTCAATGAAAAAGTATTATTGACTGTAAAAGCTGCTGATGGAAAAACTCGTGAAGTTGCTATCAGATTGACTGCCAGCATTTCAAATAATTTGTATGAAGAATGGGTAGAAAATCGCAAGAAATTAGTAGAAAAATATTCAAACGGACGTTTGGGCTATATTCATATCAAAGGTATGGATTTTCCGAGTTTTGAAGTAGTTGAGCGTGAATTTACAGCAGCAGGCTACGGAAAAGAAGGATTATTGATTGATGTGCGTTATAATGGTGGAGGCTCAACAACCGATTATTTGATGACGATGCTCAATTATAAACAACACGCCTATACGATTCCGAGAGGGGCGAGCAATGATTTGGAAAAAGATAAATTGAAGTTTAAAGATTATTATCCAACTGGCGAACGCTTGGTTTATGCCGCTTGGACAAAACCTTCGATTGCACTATGTAATGAAGGAAGTTACTCAAATGCAGAAATCTTCTCGCACGCGTACAAAACACTCGGAATTGGTAAATTGGTGGGCGTTCCAACCAATGGTTCGGTAATTTCGACAGGTGGAAAAGCCTTAATGGATGGTTCGTTTGTACGTTTACCTTTCCGTGGATGGTTCACAAAAGCTACTGATAAAAATCAAGAACTCGGGCCAGCCGTACCTGATATTATCGTAGAAAACCAACCAGATTGGATTTCAAAAGGCACTGACGACCAACTCAAAACAGCAGTTGAAGTACTTTTGAAAGAAATTGATGCTAAGAAGTAAAGACTGAAAATAGTATTTTAACGTCGGCAAGGCCTAAGCCTTACCGACGTTTTTTTGTTATCTCACTTGCGAAAAAGAGGTAGAAAGTTGTTCTGTTTTTGGCAGCACGCTATACCTAAGGCATTTCCCTGAATTTGCAAATGCGAGTAAAAAATTTTGATTTTTAAAGAATAGACATTTACGAGTATCATTTGTTAGATTTAAACCACTTATTTCAAAAGCCAGAGCCTTGAAATTCCCTTTTCCATCACCCAATAATGTCACACCTCTCGACGCATCTTGTCGGCCTTGATGAGCTTCATTTGGAAAAAAATTGCCAGCTAAAAGCAAATCTACTTTGCCATCAGCATTAAAATCTTCAATAATTATCGAAAAAATAGGTGACTGTTGGGCTTGCCACGGAAGCTTTATTAGTTGAAAACTGTCTTTCCCATCATTAATTGC
This sequence comes from Emticicia sp. W12TSBA100-4, assembly GCF_040253585.1. Taxonomy (NCBI): domain Bacteria; kingdom Pseudomonadati; phylum Bacteroidota; class Cytophagia; order Cytophagales; family Leadbetterellaceae; genus Emticicia; species Emticicia sp. W12TSBA100-4. The sequence continues at coordinate 166,268 of NZ_JBELAU010000008.1, read as the reverse complement.
CACACAAGACGACAATTCATAAGCTTCCTTTCTGATTGCTCCATTTTTATCATTTTCTGAAAATAAATCTTCTAAAAGTACCGTAGAAAAATCTTTGTAAGTTGTGTATTTTTTACGGAAAGCATTGATTTGCAAATTCAAATTTTCTCTCGGATGCACCGGAACTAATTCATTATTGATGTACTGCCCCAATATTGGGTCAATTCGGCCATTTCCATCGAAATCTTTTGCCAGAAGCACTACTGGTTTTTCTGTATTTGCTTTGTAAAAAGAGTTTTTCCCTTCATTACCAAGCACTAAATCAGGCAATCCATCATTATTTAGGTCAGCAGCTTCAACTGTATTCCACCAGCCTTCGGTGTGTTGTTTTTGTTGAAGGGTCAGCTTTCCATGATTATTTTTAAGAATCGTCAGTGGCATCCATTCACCAACAAGCACTAATTCTTTAAAATTATCTTTATCTATATCAATCGCTACCGCACCGCAAACCATGCCGAGATTCGATAAAAATGGTGCAGTTTGAGCTGTAACATCAACAAATTTCCCATTATCATTTCTAAGTATATGGCTCTTGGGGCTTGTCGGGTATTGGTTAGGTATCATTCGTCCACCAATAAAAATATCGAGGTCATTGTCATTATCAAAATCAAAAGTTTCAATAACTTGACTACTAACATTGAGCTTGGGTAAATCATCAGTAAACGAAAATTTGCCTTTCCCATCATTTTTCCAGAGTTGTGGCTGAAATGCTTCAGAAATATCAAGCGGTCTTTCGCATCCGCCTCCTGACAAAATCAAGTCTTGATCGCCGTCTTTATCGGCATCAAAAAACTGGATAGCTCCTACTTCCATACTTTTACTGGTTGGAATTTCCATGATTTTCTGAAATCCACCTTGTTTTGTTTGGATAAAAATCTGCGTTTCATTGCCCATATACGCTCCGCCTACGGCCATGTCTTCTAAACCATCTCCATTTATATCGGCTTTTGCTACAACTGGCCCAAACCTCGAAAGCATTTTGTGTAATGTTGCTGATTCGTTGAAATCATTAAAACTTGACTCTTGATGTTCGTATTCAAATGAGTCATTTACAAGCTGAAAAAGTGGTTTTGTTGTAAGTTTTTGCTTCGGACTCTGTTGGGCTTCTGAGTATTTTAAAGTGAGATTTTTGGTCGAACTATTAATATTATATTTCTTCTGACTCTTACCATCAGGCCAAATAACAACCAATGAATCAATTTTCTGAGTTTTTCCTACTCCTATTAAAATACTTTTTGGCATCGAAGAAAGGTATCCTCTAACGGGGAAGTTTTCAAAAAATAATTGTTCGCCACCAATCCAAGCTGAAATTTTTGCACCAATTCCTGAAATATTATTCTTATCACCTTCAAATTGTACCTTTAAACTTTTATTTTGTGTTTGTTTTTCAGCATTATTTTTAAAAATAGATGCTTCACTATCAATATTATTCACAATTAAATCAAGGTCTCCATCATTATCAAGGTCGGCAAAGGCCGAACCATTTGCGTATGAAAGTTCATCTAATCCCCAGATTTCAGAAACATTTTCAAAATCAAGGTTATTTTTATTACGATAAGCATAATTTTTTAGTTGAATTTCGGGTACTTTTTCAAGTAGTTTTAATCGGTTTTCAGCTCTCGCTTTGTCAGAGCCAAACATATTTTGGTTTTGATAATAGCTTATAAAGTCAAGGTCTGTTACATTTTTTCTATAACCATTTGAAATAAAAATGTCTTTTAATTGATCATTATCAAGGTCGCAAAGGAGTGTACTCCAACTCCAATCAGTTCGAGCTACGCCTGCCAATAGTCCATTTTCACTAAATTGCGGAACTCCATCACTATTTCCTAAATTAACTTGCAGCATATTTCGCATATATTGAAGTTGATAGTTGTAAGGGAGCTTGATACTCATTTCCTTTTTGTCATAATCATGTTTACCGAGCATCTGTTTTTGTCGAGCATTATCTTCGGGCAACATATCAAGCTGAAAAATATCAACTTTTCCATCTTGGTTTATATCAGCTGCATCAACTCCCATACCCGACATAGCAGTATGTGGCATTGCATTTTTTGTAATGTTTCTGAAAGTGCCATTGCCATTGTTTAGATAGAGGACATCCGAACTTAAAAAATCGTTTGAGCAATAAATATCGGGCAGATGATCATTATTGTAGTCGGAAACCACTACGCCAAGCCCCAAACCTTCGTAAAAAATACCTGCTTCTTTTGATACATCTTTATAAACAGGATGCCCATCGGCGATGCTATAATTTTGGAAAAGTTTACTTGTTGAAGGGTGTGTGCCGTCGTCTTGAGTTGGACGTAGATAACTCGGATTTTGTGTATCGGGCGAAGTATTCAGCAGAAAAACATCAAGGTCGCCATCGGTATCATAATCAAAAAAGACTGATTGCGTTGTATATCCATCATAGTCAAGTCCATAAGCAGCGGCTTCTTCTTTAAAAGTAGGGATTTTAGTTTTTTGATTAATAAATAATAGATTGCGAGTTACCTTCATAGTTGGATGAAACGCCACCGAAACATAAATATCATCCCAACCATCGTTGTTGATATCTACCACCGAAACACCATTGCACCAACGGTTAGTCGTTAGTCCTGCCGACTTCGTAACTTTCTCAAATTTTAATTCACCCGATTTCGTATCGCTTCTATTTAGATAAAGCTCACAGCTTATCTGATTACCCGTAAAAAATATATCTTCGAGCCCATCATTATTAAAATCACCGATTCCGACCCCGCCTCCGTTGTAGAAGTTTGTAAATGTAAACGCATTTAGTTCATCACTGGCTTTGAGTGAGTTTACAAAGTCAATGTTTGTAGTTGAGCTTGAAGTTCTCTCAAACAGTTTAGCTGAATTTTGCTTGCATCCCGCTAATACCAATAAGAAAATTGAGATAGATAGAATTAATTTCATGATTTTTAAATTGTAATCAACGGTGATTTTAATTAATTATTTCGAGATATAAAACAATTTATGTCAAAATAGTACCAATTAGTAAAAAAAAAGTAACATTTCCTTTTTTTGAATTATATTATGTGTACTTTTGACACGTATTTATATGTGTACAAATGACACATAAATCATTTCGGCACAATATTACAAATTCTAACATTATAAAATCAACTTTCTCAAAATGAAAAAAAACAATTACAATCCCATCCATTATCAAGAGAATTCTCAATGGTCGAGAAATCTATTACTGGTTTTAGCATTGTCTCTGTTTTCATTCGGAACATTGATGGCTCAGGTCAGAGGTGTGGTCAAGAATGAAAACGGTGAAGCATTTCAAGGCGTAAACGTAACCATCAAAGGTGCAAACAAAGGTACAATCACTGATGCATCTGGTCGATTCGAACTGGCGGCAACGCAAGAAAATACGTTAGTATTTAGCTTTTTAGGTTATAAGCCTACTGAAAGAAAAGTTGGTAATCAAAGAGAAATTAATGTTTCTTTAGAAGTTGACGAAAGTCTAATGGAAGAAGTTGTAGTGGTTGGATACGGTACACAAAAGAAAACCTCATTGACAGGTGCAGTATCTTCAATTACTAACAAAGATTTAGTTACACAACCAGTTATCAGTGCCACACAAGCCATGCAAGGTCGAGTAGCTGGTGTTCAAGTTGTAAACAGCAGTAGCCCAGGAACCGAGCCTCAGGTACGTGTGAGGGGTATTAGTTCGATTAGTATTAGTTCTGATCCATTATATGTAATTGATGGTATACCTGGTGGTGCACTTAATACTATAGCTCCCAATGACATAGAGTCTATAGAGGTATTGAAAGATGCCAGTGCTGCTGCTATCTATGGTTCAAGAGCCTCAAATGGTGTAATTTTAATTACTACCAAAAAAGGTAAATCAGGTAAATTGAATATCACTTTGGATTCGTATGTAGGTACACAACAAGCTTGGAAAAAGTTAGACCTTCTCAAAGCTGCTGATTTTATTAATTATGGTAAAGCAATGGCTGCATCAGCTGCCACTCCTATCTCAATTCCACGTTTTTCTAATTTGGACCAACCTGTGTATGCGGGTGCTACAAAAACTTTCGCCCAAACAGATAATGACTGGCAAGATATTATGTTCCAAAATGCTCCTATCAACAATACTCAGTTAGGTCTTTCTGGCGGTACAGATAAATCTAAGTTTTATTTATCATTGGGTAGTTTTAATCAAGAAGGGATAATTCCTTATACTGAATATAGACGTAAAAGCATTCGTTTAAACACAGACCATACCCTTAATAAATTTATTTCTGTTGGTCAAACTTTAATGTTTACAAATGATAGCCGTATTGGTGAAGGCCAAGTAGGTGGTAGAAGCTTAATAATGAACATTATACGTATGTCTCCTATTCATCCAACGGAAGACCCTACAAAGTTAGGTGGTTATAGTTCTCCATCCAATTCATTTGATGGTACTGACCCTGTTAACCCATTGAGTATTACTAATATAGTTCAAAAAAATGCAAATAACAATACTTATAAATTGTTAGGTTCTATATTTACTGATGTTAAATTAACTAATTGGTTGAAGTATAGATTTAGCTTAGGTGTTGATTACTCCAGTAATATAGCCAGAACTTTCACCCCAATTTATTTTGACGGAAATAATGGTAATCCAAATACTGCTACAATAGCTCAACAAAGAGGAAAATATTTTTCATCAGTTATTACTAATCAGTTGACTTTTGACAAAACATTTGATAAGCACTATATAAATGCTACAGCAGTTGCTGAAAAGCAAGACGCTGAGTTTAGTGGTATTAATCTTTCTGGCCAACGCCCCGACAATAATATTCAAGAAATACAGGGTGCTGCCAATCTTGCAGGCACAACCAACACTACTGCCAACAGCTTGATATCATATATTGGTCGTTTGAACTATGAGTTTGGTGGTAAATATTTATTGAGTGGCTCTGTACGTCGTGATGGTTCATCAAAATTTGCACCAGGTAATAAATGGGGTACTTTCCCATCGGTATCTGCTGGTTGGAGAATCAGCGAAGAGTCTTTCATGAAGGACTTGAAAGCAATATCTGAGTTAAAACTTAGAGCAAGCTATGGTGTAACAGGTAATAACTCATTGGGTGATTATGCATGGCAGCCATTGATTCAAGCCAACAATACCAATTATTCATTTGGTAATGGTACTCAATTAGGTTCATACTTTAATGGTTTAGGTAACACAGGTTTGAGATGGGAAGAAACTATCACTAAGAATATAGGTGTTGACCTTTCATTGTTTAACAATAAAGTTACCTTCACAACAGAGTTATTTGAACGTAAAACTGATGGTCTATTGTTGTCTGTTCCACTTCCTCAATCATTGGGTTACTCAAATAGTCCATTGGCCAACGTAGGTAGTTTACAAAACCGAGGTATCGAAATATCACTTGGCTACCGCCTTGACGCAGGTGATTTGAAATCAACTATCTCAGGTTCATTCGATTTAATCAGAAACAAAGTACTAAGTTTGGCAACACCAAATGCTACTATTAATGGTGGTGGCGGACAAGATTTTGGTGGTGATTCTTGGCGTACAGAGGCTGGTCAGGCATTCCGTTCATTCTATGGCTGGCAAGTTGCTGGTATATTCCAAAGTGCAGACGAAATTGCTGCAGCCAATGGTTCAGATGGTGATACAAAAACACCTTATCAATTTGAATTTACAAAACCTGGCGATATCAAATTTAAGGATCTAAATGGTGATGGTAAAATTGATGCGAATGATAGAACCTATTTAGGAAGTTATTTACCTAAATTCAACTATGGTTTAAATTATGGTGGTACATACAAAAACTTTGATTTCCAAGTGTTCTTCCAAGGTGTATATGGTAACAAAATATTTAACGGAACTAAATATTTAGGTCAAGGTATGTTGAGATTCTTTAATGCGACCACTGATGTACTCGATGCATGGACTCCTACTAATACAGATACTGATGTACCACGTATTGCTACTGGTGACCCTAACCAAAATGCCAGAATTTCTGACAGATTTATAGTAGATGGTTCTTATTTAAGACTTAAAAACCTTTCTATAGGCTATACTTTGCCATCTAATAAATTGTCAAAAATAACAAACAATATACTAACTAAAGCTCGTATATACGTTACCAGTCAAAATTTACTTACAATTACTAAGTACACTGGTTATGATCCTGAAATCAATAATGGTATTGATACTGGTAATTTTCCTCAGGCTCGTACTTTGACTGTAGGTATAAATCTTGGTTTGAATTAATAAAAATTTTAAAATGAAGACAATGAAAAAAATATTAATGTTAACGGGAGTGATTGGACTCTCTACTATATTAAGCTGTAACGAAAAAGATTTGGAAAAAGTAAATCCAAACGGGGTTACGTTTGAAACATATTTCACTAATGATGCTGAACTTGTAGCAGGAGTTAATTCAGCGTATGCCTTATTACAAGGCTTTGGTCTTGGTGCGAGAGAGTGGTTTTTTGTCCATGACCTCCGTGGCGATGAAATGGCAACAGGTGGAGCACAACTCGAAGCACCTCGCAGTCAATTGCTTATAGGTTCAAATGCTCCTAACAATTCTGTTGCATCGGATGTGTACACAGGTTGGTTTAGAGTTATACATAGAGCTAATGTGGTTTTAGAAAGTTCGGCCAAAACAAATGCTACTTTTTCCAGTGCTATAAAAACACGAGTAGCTGGTGAGGCTAAATTTTTGCGTGCTCTGGCTTACTTTGAGTTAGGAACACTTTGGGGTGGCGTACCTATAAATAACGAATATGTAAAATCTGTTGAAGGTTCAAAAGGAAGAGCTACTATACAAGAAGTATATAAATTAGTGGTGGATGATCTTAAGGCAGCAGAGGCCGCTTTGCCAGATAGCTACCCAGCCAGCGAGGCTGGTAGAGCTACCAAAGCTGCAGCTCAGACATTGTTAGCTCGTACTTATTTACAGCAAGGCGACTATGCAAGTGCAAAAACTGAGTTAGAAAAAGTGGTAAATTCTGGAAAATATAGAATAATAGATAATTATCTTGACCTTACCAACGAAGAAGGAGAGTTTAATGCTGAGTCAATATTTGAAATAGTATTCTCTAATTCAAACGGAGCCTTCAATTGGAGTGGACCGGATGGTGACGGTAATAGCTTGCAAGAAGAGTCAATTCGCTCTCAAGAGTATTCTCCTATTGGTTGGGGAAACTTAGTGCCTTCAGCTAAAATGGCAGCTGCCTACGAGCGTGTTTCTAAAGGAGATGCTAAAAACGACCCACGCTTTGATATGTCATTCTGGAAGAAAGGTGATAGCTTTAATAGCGGTAAAGATGTAATGGGTGAAATAGGACCTGGTAGCCCAGTAAAAGTAGATGGAGCAGACACTAAATTAGCTTGGAGAAAATATTCTTTACTTTATAAATCAAACTCTGGTTTTGCCACCAGCGGTATCAATATGCGTGTGATGCGTTATGCTGATGTGCTTTTAATGCTTGCTGAATGTGAAAACGAACTCGGAAACTCAGCCAGAGCCATCACATTAATGAACCAAGTAAGAGCAAGAAAATCGGTTGATATGCCTCCGTACCCAACTAAAAACTACCCTTGTAGCAATAAAGCTGAAGTTTTTGCAGCTGTGCAACATGAGCGTATGGTCGAATTAGCCGCTGAGCAGGTGCGTAATTTTGATATTTTGAGATGGAGAAAAAATAAAAAACAAACCAGTGAGCCTATATCTTATTTTACGGCTAACAAGTTTGAGCTTTTACCTCTACCTCAGTCTGAAATTGACAATAATCCAAGTATTGATAATAAGGACCAAAACCCTGGTTATTAATGAGTTGACTTTAGAACAGACAGCATTTTGCTGTCTGTTCTATTATTTTCAAAAGCACCATTTAATTCAGTCTTTTTCAATAATTTGTTTCTGGAAATAACTATTATTATTACCCAAAACCTTGAAACTTATTAATCAAAACTCTCAGGTTAGAAATACAAAATAAAATCTTTTTTTCTTACAATTAATTTGGCTTAATTTATAATTAAATTATATTTGTGTTAATTTGACACATTATATTCTATTTATAGTCAGATATAACTGTTTTCAAACTTTTTATCCTAACCAGAAATCAATGAAAAGAAAGTTTCTCCTCGTATTTTTTGTAATTCTAATAGAGTTTGCCCAAGCCCAAACACCCCTCAAACTTTGGTATAAACAACCAGCAGGCAATACGTGGGAAAATGCTTTACCAATAGGCAATGGCCGATTGGGTGCGATGATTTATGGAAATGTAACAAAAGAAATAATTCAACTCAACGAACACACAGTTTGGAGTGGCAGCCCCAACCGGAATGATAATCCACAGTCTTTAGAAAAATTGGCTGAAATTAGAAAGCTGATTTTTGAAGGAAACCACAAAGAGGCCGAAAAATTGGCGAATCAAGCCATTATCACCAAAACTTCACACGGACAAAAATTTGAACCTGTCGGGAATCTCAACTTAGTCTTCGATGGCCATGAAAACTTTACGAACTATTACCGAGAATTAGATATTGATAAAGCCATTTCAAAAACCACCTATCAAGTAGGCGATGTGGTTTATACCCGTGAAGCCTTTGCTTCATTGGCCGATAGAGTTATTGTGATGAAAATTTCTGCCAGCAAAGCAGGAAATCTTTCATTCAATGCCAATATTTCTTCTCCACAAAAAAGAAAAACGATTGCTACGACTTCTACAAAAGACTTAACGATTTCTGGTACAACCAGCGACCACGAAACCGTAAAAGGTATGGTCGAGTATAAAGGAATTACTCGAATAAAATTAGAGGGTGGCAGCCTTCAATCAACCGATACTTCTTTGATAGTGAAAGGAGCAAATTCTGCTACAATTTTCATTTCAATAGCTACTAATTTTAACAATTATCAAGATTTAAGTGGTGACGAAAACAAACGTGCCGCCGATTATTTAAACAAAGCCTACCCTAAAACATACACTACACTACTGAATTCGCACACTTTAGCTTATCAAAGGTTATTTAATCGAGTAAAAATTGATTTAGGTGAAACCGATGCGGTAAAACTCCCTACCGATGAACGCCTAAGAAATTTCAGAAATACCAACGACCCACAAATGGTGGCTCTGTACTACCAATTTGGGCGATATTTACTTATTTCTTCCTCACAACCAGGTGGGCAACCTGCCAATCTGCAAGGAATTTGGAATCATCGCATCAATCCACCTTGGGACAGTAAATATACCATCAACATCAACGCCGAAATGAATTATTGGCCTGCCGAGAAAACTAATCTTTCAGAATTGCACGAACCTTTCTTGAAAATGGTGCAAGAACTTTCGGTAACTGGTAAGAAAACCGCCAAAGATATGTACGGGGCAAGGGGCTGGATGGCTCACCACAATACAGACATTTGGCGAGCAACGGGTGCGATTGATGGTGCTTTTTGGGGAATGTGGACGGCTGGCGGTGGCTGGGTGAGCCAACATTTATGGGAGCATTATCTTTACACTGGCGATAAAGCATTTTTGGCTTCGGCTTATCCTGCACTCAAAGGAGCGGCACAATTTTATGCCGATTTCTTGATTCCGCACCCAAATAAGAATAATTGGTTGGTCGTAAACCCAGGAAATTCTCCCGAAAACGCTCCTGCGGCTCACGATGGTTCTTCGCTTGATGCGGGTGTTACGATGGATAATCAGATAGTTTTCGATGTGTTCAGTAAAGCCATTAATGCTGCTCAAATTCTCAAAAAAGATGCTTCTTTCGTTGATTCTCTCAAAAAATTAAGAGATAAATTGCCGCCAATGCACATCGGGCAGCATAATCAACTACAAGAATGGCTCGATGACATCGACGACCCCAAAGACCAACACCGCCATATTTCGCACCTTTATGGACTTTATCCGTCGAATCAGATTTCGGCTTATCGCACACCCGAACTTTTCGAGGCTTCAAAAAATTCTCTGATTTACCGTGGCGATGTCTCGACAGGTTGGAGCATGGGCTGGAAAGTAAACTGGTGGGCAAAACTCCAAGATGGTAATCACGCCTATAAATTGATTCAAAATCAACTGACACCTATCGGCAACGAGCGTGGAGCGGGTGGTACTTACAATAACCTTTTCGATGCTCACCCACCTTTCCAGATTGATGGAAATTTCGGTTGTACGTCGGGGATTACCGAAATGTTGCTGCAAAGCAGTGATGGTGCGGTGCATTTACTTCCTGCTTTGCCAGATGTTTGGCCTTCGGGTAAAATTTCGGGCTTGAAAGCAATCGGAGGTTTTGAAATCGTAGAAATGCAATGGGCAGCTACCAAATTGGTGAAACTGGTCGTAAAATCTAATCTCGGAGGGAATCTGAGATTGCGTTCGCCAAATGAATTGAAACAAAACAATGGTACAAAACTTAAAGAAGCCAACGGTAAAAATACCAACCCATTTTATAGTTTAGATGAAACCGCTAAACCCATCATTTCAGAAAAAGCAAGCATAAAAAACCCAACTTTGGCAGCAACAAAATTGTATGATATTGCCACTCAAAAAGGTCAAATCATCACTTTATCACTTTAAAATTTACGAATTAAACAAAGATTACAATGTTAAAAAAAGTAGCAAAAATTTGTAGCATCATCGTATTGGTTTGTTGTGTAAAAATCACATCAGCACAAGTAACCCTTACAAATCCGATATTAACAGGCTTTTATCCCGACCCAAGCATCGTAAAAGTAGGTGCAGATTATTATTCCGTTCACTCTACTTTCTCTTATTTCCCTGGTTTGCCCATCATGCACAGCCGTGATTTAAAAAACTGGAAACAAATTGGTAATGTAATCAGCCGTCCTTCGCAAATGGATTTCATGGGTGAGCGTATGAGCCGTGGACTTTTTGCACCTGCCATTGCCTATTACAAAGGTATTTATTACGTTACTTGTACCGATATTGACCATGACGGAAACTTTGTAGTTACAGCCACAAATCCTGCTGGACCTTACAGTAATCCTGTAAAACTACCACAAGTAAGAGGCATCGACCCATCTATTTATTTCGATGAAGCCACCGATAAAGCCTACATTACTTACAACAGCGATGCTCCTGATAATAAGCCACTTTACTCTGGCCACCGCACCGTGCAAATGTATGAGTTTGATTACAAAAACTTGAAAACCATTGGTGAGAAAAAGCAATTGATAAACGGCGGTGTGGACATCACCAAAAAACCAGTTTGGATTGAAGGTCCCCACATCATGAAACGCAACGATTGGTATATTTTGTACTGTGCCGAAGGCGGAACATCGGTGAATCACTCACAAGTGGCCTTGCGTAGCAAAGACATTTGGGGGCCATATGTGCCTTATGAAGGAAATCCTGTTTTGACTCAAAGAGGTTTACCAGCCGACCGACCAAATCCAATTACTTCGGCTGGACACGCCCAGTTTATCGAAGGTCCAGACGGTAATTGGTATTCTATTTTCTTGGCCGTTCGCCCTTACGAAGGTGATTTTTACAATACAGGTCGTGAAATGTTTATTGCTCCGCTTAAGTGGGTAAATGATTGGCCAATGATTGAACACGGCGAAAAAGCCTTGGAATATAAATACCAAACTAACATCAAAGAAGTAAAACAAAAAGGTGCTTTGCCGCAAAACGGCAATTTTGCTTATACTTTGAAGTTCGATAAAGGTCTTGACCTTTCGATGATGCACTTACGCAAGGTAGATAGCAGTTCGTTTAAAACTTCTAAAAAAGGACTTACGCTCAACCTCAAACCTGAAACTATTTCAGAGTTGGGAAATCCGTCATTTGTAGCCAAACGTCAGCAACACATGAATAGCACAGCCGAAACAGAGCTTGTTTTCACACCAAAATCTGAAAAAGAAAAAGCTGGTTTGGTGATTTATCAAGACGAAAGCCATTATTATTTCTTGGCAAAATCAATCAAAGAGGGTAAAACTCAGGTAGAATTATACAAAAGCGTTCACCGCAAAAAAGATGTAGAGTTGATAAATACGTTACCAGTTGGCAATGGGAAATTAGTGCTACGCATCACCAATAACGAAGATAAATGCCATTTTGCTATTTCAGAAAACGGCAAAGACTTTAAGATTTTGGCCGAAAACCAAGATGGTAAGCACCTTTCTACCCGAGTTTCAGGTGGTTTTATTGGTAATGTTTTTGCCATGTATGCTACCTCAAACGGTGAAAAGTCAGACAATAACGCCACATTTAAGTACTTGAAATACAGCGGTGATGATGCCGTTTTGAGATAACATTTCATTCTATTTATAAAAATGAATTTCGAGAGTATCATAACATCAGAAGAGCAATTGCGTGAAACTTTGGGCTATCCATCAGAAATAGTTACCCGAAAAACCATCAGTTATATTGATGAGCATTGCCGTAGTTTCATCGAAAAATCGCCATTTATTACAATTGCCACTTCAGACTCGGAGGGAAACATGGACGTATCGCCCAAAGGAGACCCAGCCGGTTTTGTGAAAATACTGGATGAAAAAACATTGGTGATTCCCGACAGACCTGGCAACGCCAAAGCGGATACGCTCAGTAATATCATCAAAAACCCTAATATCGGACTGATATTTTTGATTCCGGGCGTGAGAGAAACTTTGCGGATAAACGGAGAAGCTAAAATTGTACAAGATAAATGGGTGTTGGAGCAACTAACGGTCGATGGTAAAACGCCATCCTTCGCCATAATTGTAACTGTAAAAGAAGCATTTATGCACTGTGCCAAATGTATAATCAGGTCGAAATTGTGGCAGGTGGATAGTGCCAAACAAGCCAGCATACCCTCTTTGGCCAAAGTTTTGGTGGAGCATGGAAAACTCGAAATTTCGGTAGATGAACTGGATGGTATGATAAAAAATGATGAACAAACAAATCTCTATTGATTTGTGGTTAGCATTACGCTTTAAAAATGAGAAAATTCTTAAATATTTGTTTATTGCTATTGGCAGGTCAGATTGGGTTTGGGCAAGCTCATAACCCAATTGTCCATGCCGATGTTCCTGACCTTTCGATGATTCGTGTGGGTGATACGTATTACATGAGTAGCACCACGATGCACATGAGTCCAGGTTTGCCCATTATGAGTTCAAAAGACTTAGTAAACTGGAAACTCGAAAGCTATTGCTATGATAGATTGGTGGAAAATGATGCCATGAACCTCACAAATGGTCAGAACACCTACGGTCGAGGCTCTTGGGCAAGTTGCATTCGCTACCATAAGGGCGAATTTATGGTCAGCACCTTTGCCGCTACATCGGGCAAAACGCATATTTATACCTCAAAAAGCATCAAAGGGCCTTGGAAAGAAAAATCTTTTGCCCCTGCTTATCACGACCATAGCATTTTTTTTGATGATGATGGGAAAACGTATCTCATTTATGGAGCAGGAAAACTCAAAATCTTAGAATTAAAGCCAGATTTGAGTGGTAAAATGGAAGGCACAGAAGAAAAAACCTTGATAGAAAACGCTTCTGCGGCTGCCAATGCTCCAATTATGCTAAATGCCGAAGGCTCGCAGCTTTTCAAACATAAGGACAAATATTACCTTTTCAATATCGTTTGGCCACGAGGCGGAATGCGAACGGTGCTTATTCACCGTGCCGATAAAATTACTGGGCCGTGGGAAGGAAAAATTGCTTTGCAAGATTTGGGCGTAGCTCAAGGTGGTTTGATTGATACGCCCGATGGACGCTGGTTTTCATACCTTTTTCGTGATAATGGAGGTGTGGGACGTATACCCTACTTAGTGCCTGTCGAATGGAAAGATGGCTGGCCAATTTTGGGAGAAAATGGAAAAGTACCGATGAGCCTAAACTTGCCAGCTAACAAAAGTCTAATTCCAAATTTGGTAAATTCCGATGAATTCTCTCGAAAAAAAGGTGAGCCAGCATTGCCATTAGTTTGGCAATGGAATCATAACCCTGATAATTCGCTTTGGTCGCTTACTGAGCGAAAAGGTTTTCTTCGCCTAAAAACTGGAAGAATTGACACGTCTTTCGTTTCTGCAAAAAATACACTTACGCAACGTACTATCGGACCCGAAAGCACGGGTTCGATTGCTCTTGATGCCTCAAAAATGAAAGAGGGCGATATGGCAGGTTTGGGTTTATTGCAAAAAAACTATGGTTTTGTAGGAGTAAAAGTTGAAAACGGCACAAAGTCTATTGTCATGGTGAGTACCAAGGGTGGTAAAGCCACTGAATTAGAGAAAGTTCCAGTTTCACAAAACACCGTATTCTTCAAAGCCGAATGTAATTTCAAAGACCGAGCCGATATAGCTCATTTCTTTTACAGTCTCGATGGAAAATCATGGACGAAAATAGGCGAACCGCAAAAAATGCCTTATACTCTACCGCATTTTATGGGTTATCGATTCAGTTTATTCAATTTTGCCACCAAAGAAATAGGCGGTTTTGCCGATTTTGATTATTTCAGAATCGAAGATAAAATTTCAGAAAAATAAAATAGACCCGATGAAAATTATAAAAATACTTACTTGCTTAATTTTTGTATTAAACATGGGTGCAAACGCCCAGAATAGTGCTAAAGTAAGTAGCCCTGATGGAAAATTAGTGGTTTTGATAACGACCGAAAACGGCAAACCAAGCTATGAAGTAAGTTTGAATGGAAAGCAATTTCTAACGAAGTCTCCACTCGGACTAAAAACCAACGTGGCCGACCTCAGTGAAGGATTAAGCATGAATGCGAGCGTAAAGGAGTCGAAAATCGACGAAAATTATAGCCTGCCAACCATCAAAAAATCAAAAGTTCATTATGTCGCCAATGAGGCTATTTTTACTTTCAAGAAAGACACCAACACAGTTTTCGACGTAGTTTTTAGAGTAAGTAATAACGATTTGGCGTTCAAATACAAATTGTATCCTTACAAAAAAGCACTTTCGTGTGTAGTAAACGAAGAAACCACAGGCTTTAGCTTTCCGACTGGAAGCACCACCTTTTTGTCGTCACAAAGTAAGCCAATGGTAGGTTTTGCCCGCACCATGCCCAGCTATGAAATCCCTTACACGGTGGATGACGCAATGGGTCAAAATGGCCGTGATAACAACGGCTACACATTCCCATGTTTGTTTAAGGTAAATGATAGCGGTTGGGTATTGATTTCTGAAACTGGTGTAGGAAGCAACTATTGCGGCAGCCGACTTATGGGGCAAAAAGATGGACTTTACACCATTGGCTACCCAATGATGGGCGAAAACAATGGCAACGGAACAACTTCACCAGGTATCATGCTCCCAGGAGAAACGCCGTGGCGAACCATCACGGTTGGCGAGACCCTTTCGCCAATTGTGGAAACTACCGTAGCTTTTGATGTCGTAAAACCCTTGTATGAAGCCAGTCAAAAATACGAATACACTAAAGGTAGCTGGAGTTGGATTATAAAAATGGATAGTCGAACCATTTTTGAAGAACAAATCAATTACATCAATTTCAGTGCGGCTATGGGCTATAAAACCGTTTTGGTTGATGCCCTTTGGGACAAACAAATCGGGCGTGAAAAAATTGTAGAGTTAAGCAAATATGCCAAGAAAAAAGGCGTGAGTTTGTATTTATGGTATAACTCAAATGGATACTGGAACGATGCTCCGCAAGGCCCAAGAGGTATTATGGACAATACAATTGCCAGACGTAAAGAAATGGCTTGGTTGAAATCTATAGGGGTGAAGGGAATCAAAGTCGATTTCTTTGGCGGTGATAAACAAGTAACGCTCAAACTTTACGAAGATATTCTCTACGATGCCAACGACTATGGCATTCTCTGTATTTTTCACGGAGCAACTTTACCTCGTGGTTGGGAACGAATGTACCCAAATTTTGCTGCGAGTGAAGCCGTTTTGGCGAGCGAAAATTTAGCATTTTCACAACAATTCTGCAATAAGGAATCGTTTAATGCTACACTTCATCCGTTTATCAGAAACGCTGTTGGAAGTATGGACTATGGCGGTAGTGCTTTAAATAAATTTTATAATGGCAATAATACGCCAAATCGTGGGTCAAAACGAATGACTTCCGATGTGTATGCCTTGGCAACTGCGGTTTTGTTTCAAAGTCCTGTACAGCATTTTGCATTAGCTCCCAACAATTTGACTGATGCACCTGCTTGGGCAATCAGTTTTATGAAAGAAGTACCAACCACTTGGGACGAAGTAAAATTTATTGATGGTTACCCTGGGAAATATGTGATTTTAGCTCGTCGTCAGGGTGCAAATTGGTATATCGTGGCCATTAATGCTGAAAAGGAAACCTTAAAAAAGACAGTAAAACTTCCGATGTTGAATGCCAATACAGAATACAGATTGTATGCTGATGATGAGCAATTAAATGGAAAATTGAGCAAAATTAAAGTACCAGCAACACAAGAAATTGAACTAACAGTGCCGTTCAATGGTGCGGTTTTAATTGTTAAATAAACTCTTTAAAGACTATAAAATGAAAAAACTTTTTTTGATAATTTCTTTAATCATCTTGGGTGAAAATACCTTCGCCCAAGACCCTAATTTTCATATTTATCTCTGCATCGGGCAGTCAAATATGGAAGGTGCGGCTCGCATTGAAGCACAAGATACTGTCAATATCGACAGCCGTTTCAAAGTTTTGGAGGCCTTAGATTGTGCTAAACTCAACCGTCAAAAAGGGCAATGGTACACCGCCAAACCACCACTCTGCCGTTGTGATACTCGCCTTTCGCCGGCTGACTATTTTGGTAGAACAATGATTCAAAATATGCCTCAAAACCAAACATTGGGCTTGGTTCATGTGGCAGTGGCAGGAAGTAAAATAGAAATTTTCGATAAAGTAAAATACAAAGCCTATCTCGATTCTTCGGCCAAAGAAAAACCGTGGATGATAAATATGGCTAATTCTTACGGAGGAAATCCCTACGAAAGATTGATTGAAATGGCCAAAATCGCTCAAAAATCGGGTGTGATTAAAGGTATTTTACTGCATCAAGGAGAATCAAATACGGGTGACAAAACTTGGCCTGCCCAAGTAAAAAAGATTTACGATGATATTTTAGCTGATTTAAACATTGCTCCAAATTCTATCCCTTTGTTATCAGGGGAATTGGTATCAGCAGAACAAGGAGGTAAATGTGCCAGCCATAATCCAATCATTGCTACGCTTCCACAAGCCATTCCTAAAGCGGTGGTGGTGTCGTCAACTGGTCTAACAGCTGCCAAAGATGGTTTGCATTTCGACTCGGCGGGCGTTCGTGAATTTGGCAAACGCTACGCTGAAGCTTTAATGCAATATTTTAAAAAATAAAAAAGTGTCATTGTTTGTATCCTCACAAACAACAACCGATATTTTAATTCAACCTTACAATGAAAAGTAAATTCCTCTTAATAACCGCCCTTCTTGTCATTGTCTGTGTCTTCACAGATAATATTTCCGCTTTTTCGCAGGAAATTATAAAACTCTATCCTGCCCAAGTTGCCAACTCCAAACCCACTGAAAAAGCGGAGACATTTGACCGTGGAATGTATCGCAATGTAACGGAGCCAACTCTTGAGTACATCAAGCCCGAAAAACCGAATGGAACGGCTGTAATCGTAATTGCTGGTGGTGGTTATGCTGTAATTGTGTATAACGGAGAAGGACTGGGAACCGCCAAAAGTCTGGCCGAAAAAGGAATCTCTACTTTTGTGTTGAAATATCGCTTACCAAGCGATGAAATCATGCAGGATAAGAAAATCGGACCATTGCAAGATGCTCAACAAGCCATTAAATACTTGCGAGAAAACGCCGAAAAATATGGCATTGATAAAAATAAAATCGGTATCATGGGCTTTAGTGCAGGTGGACATTTGGCCAGTACTGCCGCTACACATTTCGAGAAATCTTACATTGAAAACCCTCAAAATACCAATCTCCGACCTGATTTTCAAGTGCTTGTTTACCCAGTAATCACGATGCAAGATGCACTTACGCACGGCGGTTCTCGTGATGCCTTGATTGGTAAAACGCCTTCACAAGAAGACAAAGATTTGTTCTCCAATGAGTTGCAAGTAAAAGCCAATACACCAATCACTTGGCTTACTCATGCTGCCGATGATAAAGTGGTGGATGTTGATAACAGCATTCAATATTTTGAAAAACTGCGTAAAAGCAAAGTCGAGGTAGAAATGCACATTTTCCCCAAAGGCGACCACGGATTTATCTTCCGCCAAAAGGGTTGGACAGACCCACTTTTCGATTGGATGAAACGAAATAATTTATTGTAAATCAGATAATTATGAAAAAGTTTAAAGCCGTTAAATTCTTTGTGTTTTTTCTTACTCCGTTCCTGAATTTTGCTCAAATCAGCGAAACGGTAAAAGTAAAACAAGGTTTGGTTCAAGGGACGGTCGAAAATGGACTTGCAGTTTTCAAAGGCATTCCGTTTGCCGCTCCACCTGTTGGTGAATTACGTTGGAAAGCCCCACAACCTGCACAAAGTTGGTCGGGCGTGAAAGAAACCACCAAATTTGCACCTGTTCCGTTTCAAGGAGGGAATCCACCATCGGGAAAAAGCGAAGATTGTTTGTACTTAAACATTTGGTCGCCAGCAAAATCTGCCAATGAAAATCTACCAGTCTTGGTTTGGATTTATGGGGGTGGCTTTGCTTTTGGTTCTACGGCAGAGCCTGTTTCAAATGGTGCAAATTTGGCAAAAAAAGGCGTAATCTTAGTAAGTATCGCTTATCGAGTTGGCCAGTTGGGCTTTTTAGCTCACCCCGAACTCAGTGCCGAAACTGCTCAAAAAACCTCTGGCAATTATGGACTTCTCGATATGATAGCGGGTTTGAAATGGGTACAAGAAAACATCAAACAATTTGGCGGAAACCCGAATAAAGTAACCATTTTTGGTGAATCGGCTGGCGGAATTGCCGTTAGTATGCTTTGTGCTTCACCTTTGGCCAAAGGACTTTTTCACGGAGCAATTTCGCAAAGTGGCGGTTCGTTTGGACCACATAGAACGACTACTTACCCAGGAGAAAACATGAAATTATTGTCTTTGGCCGAAAGCCAAGGAGTAGAATTCATGCAAAAAACAGGTGCAAAATCTCTCGCTGAAATGAGAGTGATTCCAGCTGAAAAACTCCCAGGTGGATTTGGGCAGCCAGGCGGATGGCCAATAGTAGATGGTTATGTAGTGCCTGACGACCAACACCTTTTGTATGAAAAAGGAAAATACAACCATACTCCTGTCTTAATAGGTTATAATTCAGACGAAGGTGCGAGTTTTCAGCCTCCCAAAAACCCGAAAGATTATATTGAAGGCACACAAAAACGCTACGGTAAATTTGCTGAAAGTTTGATAAAAGCCTATCCAGTTGGCGAAAACAATGTGCCAAAAACTGCCCGTGACCTCGCTCGTGATGCGGCTTTTGGCTGGCAAACGTGGGCTTGGGCGAATCTGCAAGCTAAAACATCGAAAGAAAAAGTATTTTACTATTATCTCGACCAACACCCAGAACATCCAGCTGGTTCTCCAAAATATGGCTACGGCTCACCGCATGGTCAAGATGTGGCTTTTGTATTTGGAAATCTAAATCCAGCCGACCAAAATCGTACACCGACTGACGAAGCAGTTTCTGAAACCATCATGACCTATTGGACAAATTTTGCCAAATATGGTCATCCCAATGGCGGTTCTGTGCCTAAATGGGAGGCGTTTTCGCCTAAAAATCCAAAGGTGATGTATTTCAATCAAAAACCCTACATGGGGCCAGTTCCGAGCGAAGATGCCATGAAAGTTTTAGATAAATATTTTGAGTGGAGAAGAACGCCCGAAGGTAAAGAATGGGCTAAGTAATTAATAATCAACCTTTAAATTATGAAAACAAAATCACTTTTACTTTTTTCAGGTGCAATTCTGTATGCAAATCTAAGTTTCGCTCAACCCACACCACGCCCAAATGTGGTGTCCCCCGAAGTACATGCCGACAACAGTGTTAGTTTCCGATTTTATGCCCCAAAGGCAACAGAAGTAAAATTGAGTGGTCAGTTTGAGAAAGCAGCTTTGGCGATGACCAAAGACCAGCAAGGCGTTTGGTCGGTAAAAACCAGCCCTATCAAGCCAGATATGTACCCGTATTCATTCAATGTGGATGGTGTTTCGGTGGCTGACCCCAATAATACTGCTATTTTCCCAAACGAAGGTTTTCAAAATAGTGTAGTCGAAATTACGGGAAGTACGCCTTTGGTACATACTTTACAAAACGTACCGCACGGAACGGTTTCTTATCGCTATTATCAATCGCCCGAACTCGGTACTCGTCCAGTAGTTATTTACACGCCAGCAGGTTACGAAACTAATCCAAATGCCAAATATCCAGTGCTTTATTTGCTTCATGGCACTACCGACACCGAAGAAACTTGGACAAAAGTTGGCCGTGCAAATATCATTCTCGATAACCTCATTGCCCAAGGAAAAGCCAAACCTATGATTATCGTCATGCCTTACGGAAGAGCCTATCCAACTATTTCAAAATCTTCGGGAAGTTTACGCAATTGGGACAACCTACAAGAGTTTGAAAAAGATTTCTACGGAAACCTTATGCCTTGGGTAGAAAAAAACTATCGTACTATCAACAACAAAGATAACAGGGCAATGGCTGGCTTTTCAGGCGGTGGCGGTACTACCATGTATTTAGGTTTTAACCACAGCGAAAAATTTGCCTATATCTGCGGTTTTGCTCCAGGTTTACTCAATTCAGAATTTGAACGCAACCACGCTCTTGCTTTCAAAAATCCTGCTCAAACGGCCAAAAACCTCAAGCTATTTTGGATAGGTGTAGGTACAGAAGACCCTCTTTACAAAGTAGATAATGAATTTATGCAACTCCTTGACCAAAAGGGAATTAAATACGAAAAATACTTTACCGAAGGTGGACACACATGGATGAATGTAAAACATTATCTGAGCGTAATCGCTCCCAAACTTTTTAAATAATAAACCTTTCTCTATAATTATGAAAACAAACAAAAGTCTATTCATTTTAACACTAATTGCATTTTTGGGATTTAGCAACTTTGCAAAAGGTCAGCCACCTCGTGGGCCAATTGTGGTTTCTCCGAAAGTAAATCCCGACAAAACTGTAACTTTCTCATACTTAGCACCCAACGCAACCGCAGTTTTGCTTGATGGTAACCAATTTGGTTCGGCCAATGTACCGATGACTAAAGGCGAAAATGGTGTTTGGTCAATAACGGTTGGACCAGTGAAACCCGATATTTATCCCTATGGATTCAAAGTTGATGGCGTTACGGTAAATGACCCTGCTAATACTTATTTATTCCCGAACGAACGTTTCAAAGGTAGTTTAGTAGAAATTCCTTCGGATTCTCCTGCCATTTATGCCCTACAAAATGTACCTCATGGCTCAATCACCTACGAATATTATCCATCAGTAGAAGGCTCAACGGGTACAGTAGTAGTTTATACACCAGCAGGTTATGCCAAAGAAACGGCTAAAAAATATCCAGTTTATTACCTAATTAGCGGTACTACCGACACAGAAGAAACTTTTTGGAAAGTAGGAAAAGTAAATTTGATGCTTGATAACATGATTGCTCAAGGCAAAGCAAAACCAATGATTGTGGTGATGCCTTATGGAAATCCATTGGCACGCATTGCCGAACAAACTGGCAAAGACAAACCTTCGGATGTCATGAGCCGTGATGGCGAAGATGCCCTCAAACGAATGAAGTTATTTGAAACAGACCTTATCACGAACATATTACCTTACGTAGAGAAAAACTATCGAGTAATTGCCAACCGTGATAACCGTGCTATAGGTGGTTTCTCTCGTGGTGGCGGTCAAACGCTCCGTGCGGCTTTCAACAATGTCGATAAATTTGCTTACGTATGTAGTTATGCGTCATACATTTCACCTGCTGAAATGGATAAAAGTTTTACGAATATCACGGCAAATCCTGCTAAAACTAACAAAGATTTCAAACTTTTATGGTCAGGAATTGGCACCGAAGATTTCTTGTACAAAGGCACTACCGAGTGGGAAGCATATTTGAAAGATAAGAAAATAAACGTGAAAACTTACGCCATTCCAGGTGGACATACTTGGATGAATGTGAAGCAATATCTCAATGAAACTTTGCCAATTTTGTTTAAATAATACCAAATGAAAAGCTCAAAATTATTTGTTTTAATTCTTCTTCTTTTGGGAGGATTTGCAAACGCACAGCGACCACCTGCCATTGTTTCGCCGCAAGTACATGCCGATAAGAGCGTTACGTTTAAGTATTTCTCTAAAACAGCTAAAGAAGTGAAACTTTCGGGGGAATTTCTGAAAGACCCTGTTTCATTGAGCAAAGATACTTCGGGTGTTTGGAGCGTTACTGTTCCTTCGATTACGCCAGATATTTATCCTTACAATTTCGTAGTGGATGGCACTGGCGTTTCTGACCCAAACAACACTTATGTATTTGCAAATGAGCGTTTTAAGCGTAGTATTGTAGAAATTCCTGGCGATAAACCTTTGGTTCATTCCTTACAAAATGTGCCACACGGAAAGGTTACCTATCAGCTTTATAATTCAAAATCGTTGAATACTACTCGTCAAGTATTGGTTTATACGCCACCAAATTTTGATGCCAGTGGCAAAACCAAATATCCTGTTTTGTATTTGATTCATGGCGGTTCAGACACCGAAGAAACATGGACAAAAGTAGGAAAAGCCAATTTGATTGCCGATAATCTGATAGCACAAGGCAAAGCCAAACCGATGATAATCGTGATGCCTTACGGAAATGTTCGTCCAGCTGCAATGCCCGATTTTACGAAGGATGTAGTCAATGATGTCATTCCATTTATCGAAGCAAATTATCCTGTAAAAGCTGGCTCAGAAAATCGTGCCGTAGCGGGTTTCTCGGTGGGTGGTGGTCAAACGCTCAATATTGGGTTTACAAATACCGATAAATTTGGCTACATCTGCTCGTATGCACCTTTTACTGCAACCGAAGAATTCAAGAAAAACTTCGATAACTGGACTCCAAACGCCGATTTGATAAACAAACAAGTCAAATTGTTCACCATCAGCGTTGGTACAGACGATTTTCTTTATGAAAGCGTGAAAAAAAATATCGCCATGTTTGAAGAAAAGAAAATCAAAATTAAACCGCTTATCGTTTCTGGTGGACACACCTGGATGAACTGTAAGTTGTTTTTAGCCAATTCTTTACAAGAAATTTTTAAATAATATTCAACTCAAAATTAAATGAAAAACTTTCTCAAAATTAGCCTGCTCGCTACCTCTATCGTGGGTAGCATCAACTTTGCACAGGCACAACAGCCTGCCATTGTCGAAGATTTCAAACCTTCGGTACTTAACCAACCGCAGCAAGAATACCCAATGGTAAACTCGCAGGGGTATGCACGTTTCAAAATCATCGCTCCTGCTGCTGATAGCGTGCGAGTGAGTTTAGGTTTGGGTGGCCGTGGCGGTACAAAACTCGCCAAAGCTGAAGATGGCTCTTGGATGGGTACTACAGATGGGCCAATGGATGAAGGTTTTCACTATTATAATGTAAAAATAGATGGTGGTAAATTCAATGACCCAGGTACTTTAAACTACTACGGTTCGGTTCGTTGGGAAAGCGGCATCGAAATTCCTGCCAAAGACCAAGATTTTTATGCCCTCAAAAATGTTCCTCACGGAAATGTTCAACAAATTCTATTTCCATCTCCAAGCACCGGTACTTCTCGAAGAGCATTTGTTTACACACCTGCTGGTTATGAAAAAGGTAAAGATAAATATCCAGTTTTGTACCTACAACACGGTTGGGGCGAAGATGAAACCGCTTGGATGAATCAAGGAAGAGCCAATTTGATTATGGATAATTTGATTGCGGAAGGGAAAATCAAGCCATTCATCATTGTTTGTACGTATGGAATGACCAACGAAATAAAAATGGGTGGTATGCGTAATTTCAAAATCGACGGTTTCCAAACTGTTTTGGTGGATGAATTGATTCCTTACGTGGATGCTAATTTCAGAACAATCGCCAAAAAAGAAAAACGTGCAATGGCTGGTCTTTCGATGGGTGGCATGGAAACAAAAACAATCACTTTGAACAAACCAGAAGTATTTGATTATTACGGTCTTTTGAGTGGTGGAACTTATGCTTCAACCGATTTCAAAGATAAACCAAAGCCAAAATACATCTTCTTGAGTTGTGGCAGCAAAGAGCGTCCAGATGGAATTCGTAAGGCAACCGAAGAACTAAAAGGTGCTGGTTTTAACGTTGATGGATATATTTCGGAAGGTACAGCCCACGAATTCCAAACTTGGAGACGCAGTTTATTACAAATGGCTCCGAAGCTTTTTAATTAATTTCTTGAAAAAATATTCATGAATTTCCACGATTTTCATTCTAAACCTAAAAGGCTCATCGGTCTTTTAGGTTTAGTTCTCATTTGTTCGTTTACCATAAATGCACAAAAAGAAAAGTACAGAAATATGAGTTTTTTGAATTTGTGTTTGCAATGACAT
Organism: Emticicia sp. W12TSBA100-4; assembly: GCF_040253585.1. NCBI lineage: Bacteria > Pseudomonadati > Bacteroidota > Cytophagia > Cytophagales > Leadbetterellaceae > Emticicia > Emticicia sp. W12TSBA100-4. Next base: position 141,687 of record NZ_JBELAU010000008.1, on the reverse strand, counting down.
AAATAAATCATGTACTGATTATGAAACAAAAATTACTATTTTACACAATTTTTAGTGTTTGTATTGGTTCGGCTTTTATTTCTAATGCCCAAATGGGTAAATGTAAAGGCAAGTATTTAGGAAACATAATCGGCTACAGCGTACCGAGTAATTATACATCATTGTGGAATCAAACTACCTCTGAAAATGGTTCAAAATGGGGTTCTGTACATAGAGGTACAAATAATTACAGTTGGGGCAATTCTGACTTGGCTTATAATACCGCCAAAAATTCAGGTGGTTTGTTTAAATTTCATGCCTTGATTTGGGGAGCTCAAGCTCCACGTTTCTTGGCCAGTGCATCAGCCGCTGAGATTGAAACTGCGATTAGGCAATGGTATCAAGCTGTTCAAGACCATTACGACCCTATGGGTGGTTTAGAAATGATTGATGTATTGAATGAACCTGTTAATACTCCAATCAACAAAGAAATAGCCAACCTAAAAGCAGCACTCACATTAGCTTATCAGAATGAACCTGCAAATGCCAACGATAAAAACAACCCTTATGGTTGGGCAATTTGGCCTTTTCAATTAGCGAGGAAACATTTTCCAAAAGCTGTACTTTTAATCAACGAGTTTAATGTTGAGCACAACTGGGGCAATTGTAGGGCAGAATATATAAACATGTCAAATGCAATTAAAAACGCACCAAACTTGACTGATGGTAAGAAAAATATCATAGACGGAATCGGTTTGCAAGGTCATGGCATGAACGGACGACTCAATCTATCTACGGCAAATTTTAGAGCTTGTTTAGATGAAGTCTGGACTAAAACAAATTTACCGCTTCATATCACAGAGTTAGATTTTGTAGCAGACCCGAATGAAAATGCTCAAAGTACTAAGTATCAAGATTTTTTTACAATTGCTTGGGAACATCCTCACGTTGCGGGCATTACATTATGGGGGTATATTCAGGGTTCAACATGGATTCCAGGAAATGGCGTAAGTGGCTCAGGTGGCACTTATACTGGAATTCAGTACGCCAATTTAACCGACCGACCTGCTATGACTTGGATGAAACAATACATGAATGCCAGACCAAGTCTTTCGTGTTGCCCAGCACCAGCACCTTTTGCCGATTGTAGTAATAGTAATTTTCCGACTGTAACACTCATAAGTCCTACTAGCAATACAACTTTTATACAAGGTGAGGCAATAAATTTATCAGCAACAGCTACTGATGCCGATGGCACCATTGAAAGTGTTAAATTTTATGATGGAACTACGCTATTAATTACTGATAATACTTCACCTTATACTTTTAGTTGGACAGGTGCATCAGCAGGTACTCATATTGTTAAAGTTGTGGTAACAGACAACTTAGGTAATGTTACAGAGGTTAAAATAACAATAAAAGTGAATCTTCCACAACAGCCCTACAATGGAAATGTTCACCAAATTCCTGGAACTATTCAGTTTGAGGAATATGATTTGGGGGGTAATGGAAATGCTTATTTAGACAATACTGCGGGAACTGAGGTGACACCTGCCGTTAATTTCAGAACCGATGAAGACGTTGATATAGAAACCTGTACCGATGCAGGAGGAGGGTATAATATTGGGTATGCAACATCTGGAGAGTGGTTAGAGTACACCGTACAAGTAAACAATACCACTACTTACGATTTAGACTTGCGTGTAGCATGTAATGAAGCAGGAAGAGCTGTATCAATAAGCATGGACGGGGTAAATGTAGCTTCGAATATAGCGATCCCAAATACTGGTGGCTGGCAAAATTGGCAAACAGTTACGGTTAAAAATATTCCTATTACCGCAGGAAAAAAAGTAATGAGACTAACTATAGGAAATTCGGATTATGTGAATTTGAATTATTTAGCATTTAAAGCTATGGTTATTACAGATTTAGAAGAATCTGAATTGTCTGAAAGCCTTTTATATCCAAATCCATTTAATAACGACGGAATTCATCTAAATTATACGGGTGAGTTTAGTTATTACATTGCCGACGTTACAGGTCGTGTGCTTGAAGAAGGGAAATCCAACCTCCCAATTATAGTTGGCAAAAATCTAAATCAAGGCTTATATTTCTTAACTATAATTCAAAATAATAATTCCGTATCAACAAAAATTATAAAGCAATAATCAGAGCAATTTTCGGTAATACGAAACGCATGGCAAGTATTTATCAAGGCAAAACTGATTTAAAAGGAAACTAACGGCTTGTTTGTCTAAATACGAATTTGATTAGTTTTTACAGTATAAAAGGTAATAATCTCTTAAAAATTTATTCATGAATTTCTACAATTTTATAGTCAATCCAAAACCTAAAAGGCTCATCGCTCTTTTAGGTGTATTGTTCTTTTGTTCATTTTCCATAAATGCACAAAAACCTAAGTACAGAAATGTATTTAAGGAAATGGGTTATAGTCAAAAAGACATAGACGCCAAACTCCAAAAAGCCTATTATGATGTTTTTGAAGGCCCAAACAAAGTTTATTTTGAAGAAGAAGACTCGTTGGCTTATGTTTCGGATGTAAAAAACAAAGATGCACGCTCCGAAGGAATGTCGTACGGCATGATGGTGGCCGTTCAATTAAATAAAAAAGAAGTTTTTGATAAAATTTGGCGATGGGCAGTTAAATATTCTCAACACCAAAGCGGGCCAAGAGAGGCGTATTTTGCGTGGAGTATAAACCCGATTACTAAAAAGAAAAATTCTCAAGGTTCGGCTTCTGACGGTGAGCTTTATTTTGTAACCAGCCTTTTGTTTGCTTCCAATAAATGGGGTAACGATACGGGCATCAATTATTACAAAGAAGCCCGCCGAATTTTAGATAATATGTGGAAAAAAGATGGTACTGGAAATATTTATAACGTCATCAATACCGATGCCAAACAAATAAGTTTTGTGCCAGAAGGAGCCAACTATAAATGGACTGACCCTTCTTATCACTTGCCAGCTTTCATGGAAGTTTGGGCAAAATACGCAAAAGATGGTCACGAAGATTTCTACAAAGCATGTGCTGATACTTCAAGAGTATTTTTGCACCGAGCTTGTCACCCCGTAACTGCCTTAAACTCAGATTATACCGAATTTAGCGGAGCTCCACACCCAACTCGTTGGATGCCGCCAGGGTTTAGATATGACTCGTGGCGTGTACCGATGAACATTGCAATGGATTATACTTGGTACGGAAAAGACAAAAAATGGCAATTAGATTACGCCAAAAGATTCCAAAACTTCTTGCGTTCAAAAGGGTTGGATACGTACGACGACCAGTTTAATCTTGATGGTTCAAAACCCGAATTTATTTTGCAAGCTGGCCCAGTAAAAAAACTTCGACATTCCATTGGTTTGGTTTCTACTGCTGCCACAACTGCCCTTATCAACAAAGGAAAAGAAAGCAACGATTTTGTAAAAGCTATCTGGAATGCCAAACTCGAACCTTACGAAGACGGCTATTTCGATCCTTACTTCGATGGGCTCATGTATTTATTCAGTTTGATGCACCTAAGTGGTAATTATAAAATCATTGAACCCGCCAAATAACCTCAGTCTTTCACCTTTTTAACCTCAAAATATGAAAAAACTACTCGCAATTATCACTTTTTTGTTTGTGTGTGAAAACCTAAGTTTCGCACAAAATATGGAGAAAGAAATGCCAAAAGGCTACGAAAATGCTAAAAATGGTATTGCCAAAGGTAAAATTGACACAGTTCAGTATGAATCAAAAACAGTAGGTAGTACCCGTAAAACCTTGGTTTACACGCCGCCAAACTACGATAAAAAGAAAAAATATCCTGTATTTTATCTCCTTCATGGCATCGGTGGCGACCATCTTGAATGGTTTAAAGGAGCAAACCCTCAAAATATTTTGGATAATCTTTTTGCTGAAGGAAAAATTCAACCAATGATTGTGGTAATGCCAAATGGCCGTGCCATGAAAGACGACCGTGCAGGAGGAAATATCATGGCTCCCGACAAAGTTCAAGCCTTTGCCACTTTTGAAAAGGATTTATTAAATGACCTCATTCCGTACATCGAAAAAAACTATTCAGCACTAACTGACCGTGAAAATCGTGCGATTGCTGGGCTTTCGATGGGGGGAGGACAATCATTGAATTTCGGACTGGGAAATCTCGATAAATTCGCTTGGGTGGGTGGATTTTCTTCAGCTCCAAATACAAAAGTGCCGAAGGAATTAATGCCAAATCCCGAAGAAGCTAAAAAGAAATTGAAATTGCTCTTTATTTCGTGTGGTGATGCTGATGGATTAATCACATTCAGTAAGCGTACGCACGAGTATATGTACGAAAATGACGTGCCTCATATCTATTATCTCGAAGCTGGTGGACACGATTTTAAAGTTTGGAAAAACGGATTGTACATGTTTTCACAGTTTTTGTTTAAACCTACTAATCCAAGCACTTTTACTAAATATTCAGTTTTAGGAACTCCTGCCGCAAGCAATATTCGTAATGCCAAATACCCACAAATTTTGCCCGATAACCGTGTAATTTTCAAAGTAAAAGCACCCGAAGCACAAAAAGTACAGATTGATTTAGGGAAAAAATACGACATGGTAAAAGACACCAGCGGGTTTTGGAATGTAACAACCGATTCAATCAGCCGTGGATTTCATTATTATTCTCTCTTAATTGATGGCGTAGCCGTTGCCGACCCTGCCAGTGAATCATTTTATGGTATGAGCCGCATGGCAAGTGGCATAGAAATTCCATACAAAGAAGGTGGTTTTTATGCTTTGAAAGATGTTCCTCACGGCGATGTTCGTGTAAAAAAATACTATTCAAAAGTAACCAACTCTTGGCGTGAAGCATACATTTATACGCCACCAGGCTACGATAATTCTAGCGAAAAATATCCTGCCGTTTATCTTCTTCATGGTGGTGGCGAAGACCAACGAGGTTGGGCAACACAAGGCAAAACCGATTTGATATTGGATAATCTTATCGCCGAAAAGAAAGCAAAACCAATGGTAATCGTGATGATGGATGGGAATTTTCAAGGTGGTGGTGGCCCAGCAGGTTTTGGCTTGCCACAGCTTAATCAGTTTGAAAACGAACTCAAAAATGCCTTGATTCCATTTGTTGAAGCCAATTTTAAAGTGTCAAACGAAGCCAAAAATCGTGCATTAGCAGGTCTTTCGATGGGTGGCTTGCAAACTTTGCACGCTGGTGTTAAGAATCCCGACTTATTTAGTTATTTGGGAGTTTTCAGTTCGGGTTGGTGGGCAAATAATACCAAACTTTCAGACCCACAATACGAATTCATGAAAACCAATAAAGATAAAATCAATGCCAATATCAAAGAATTTTGGATTTCGCAAGGTGGGAAAGAAGATATTGCCCACGCTAATTGCCAAATTATGATGAAAAAAATGGACGAAATGGGTATCAAATATAAGTACAGCGAATATGCTGGCGGACATACTTGGCCAGTTTGGCGACATGATATTTACGAATTTGCACAATTACTTTTTAAATAAATTTCCATCTATTTTAATCAAAAAAAACAATGAAAAAAGCACTTTTAACAATCGCAATGATAATTTCTACGGTAGTGGCTTTCGCACAAAATGCCGTAGATGGTAACTGGAAAGGCTCACGAGAAACACCAAATGGTGTAATGGAAGTGAATTACTCTTTCAAAGTAGAAGGTACTAAATTAACAGGAATTTGGAAAAACCAACGAGGAGAATCAGCCATCGAAGAAGGAACGATTGATGGCAAAAAAATCTCGTTTACGATTTCTTTCGGCGAGCGTAAAATCAACTACACAGGCGAGTTAGTGTCTGAAAATGAGTTAGTTATCAAAAACGAAAGAGGCGAAACCAAACTGACAAGAGTAAAATAAGTCACCTGAAAGAGTAGCCGTTCCCTTTTGAAAGGCTACTCTTTCATTTTTAACGTTTTATCAATAATTTTTAATGAAAATTAAGTACGTTTTATCTTTTCTGGTTCTAACTTTTTGTGCCGAAGCACAAATGCAGCCCTTTGCCTTGCAAGAGGTAAAACTAAAAAATGGTATTTTCAATAATGCCCAAGATGTAGATTTAAAATACATTTTGGCACTAAATCCTGATAAATTACTCGCTCCGTATCTTATTGATGCAGGTTTGCCATTGAAAGCTGAGCGATATGGAAACTGGGAAAGTTCGGGTCTTGATGGTCACATTGGCGGACATTATTTGTCGGCGTTAGCCATGATGTATGCCAGCACAGGAAATGCCGAATTGAAGCAACGCCTCGATTATATGATTGCCGAATTGGCTCGTTGCCAAGCAAAAAATGGTAATGGCTATGTGGGGGGAATTCCGCAAGGAAAAGTATTTTGGGAAAGAATCCACAAAGGCGATATTGATGGCAGTAGTTTCGGACTCAACAATACTTGGGTGCCGCTGTATAATATTCACAAACTTTTTGCAGGTCTTCGTGATACTTACGAATTTACACAAAATCAACAAGCCAAACAGATTTTGATTGGGTTGGGCAATTGGTTTATCGAATTAATAAAACCCCTTAACGAAGAAAAAATCCAGCAGATTCTTCGTACCGAACACGGTGGAATGAACGAAGTTTTTGCTGACTTAAATATACTTACCAATGAAAAAAAATACCTCGAAACTGCTCAAAAACTAAACCACCAAGCAGTTTTGAATCCCTTACTTCAAAAACAAGATAAACTTACAGGGCTTCATGCCAATACGCAAATTCCTAAAGTAATTGGTTTTGAAAAAATTGCTACCCTCACCAAAAATGAAGAATTGTCGAGTGCGGCACAGTATTTTTGGCAGAATGTTTCGCAAACTCGAAGCGTGGCATTTGGTGGAAATAGCATGCGTGAGCATTTCAATCCTGTTAATGATTTTAGTAAAATGTTGGCCTCCAATCAAGGCCCAGAAACCTGCAATTCGTTTAATATGTTGCGGTTGAGCAAGGCTCTTTTTCTTGATAAAAATGATGCCAGTTATTTAGATTTCTACGAGCGAACACTCTATAATCATATTCTTTCGAGTCAACACCCCGAAAAAGGTGGATTTGTTTACTTTACTCCCATTCGCCCTAATCATTACCGAGTTTATTCACAACCCAATACGAGTATGTGGTGCTGCGTGGGTTCGGGTATCGAAAATCATACGAAATATGGCGAGTTGATTTATAGCCATTCCGAAAATGATGTTTTCGTCAATTTGTTTATTCCTTCTACTTTGAATTGGAAAGAAAAAGGCATACAAATCGAACAAAATACTGATTTTCCTTATAAAAATGAATCAGAATTGATGCTAAAAATAAGTAAATCTCAGATTTTTGCTCTAAACATTCGCCAACCTAAATGGGCTGAAAACTTTGAAGTTTTGGTAAATGGCAAAGTTTTTCAAACCTCAAAAACTGGAAATAACTATGTTTCAGTAAATAGAAAATGGAAATCGGGCGATAAAATTATGGTGCGTTTCAAGACCACTACACAATTAGAAAACCTACCCGATGGCTCAAATTGGTCGGCATTTGTGCATGGCCCAATCGTTTTGGCGGCTAAAACTTCAACCACAGATTTAGTTGGACTTTTTGCCGATGACAGCCGAATGGGACATGAAACCAAAGGCCCCCTTTACCCAATGAATAAAGCTTACGCCTTAGTTGACGAAAAAGGTGATTTTAAATCAAAAATAAAACCTATCGGTAACCTTAAATTCAGTTTAGATTCGCTTACTTTACAGCCGTTTTTTGAAATTCATGATGCCCGTTACCAAATGTATTTCCAGACTTTCAATAAAACTGCCTTTGAAAATTATCAAGCAAGTATCAAACAAAAAGAAGCCGAACAATTGGCTCTCGAAGCCCGAACAATTGATAAAGTAAATTGTGGAGAACAACAACCCGAAGTTGACCACAATTATAAGGGCGAAAGAAGTAATTCGGGCTATGATGATGAGCAATTTTGGCGAAACACTCGCTCATATATTTCATACCAATTATCCAATAAAAACAAACGGGGTAAAGTTTTGATAATAAGTACTTTAGATGATTTTAAATTAGAGAACATTTCAATAATTATCAACGAAAAACCTATTGAAAATGTCTCAAAAGAAAATAAAACAATTCAAATAAAAGACCTTGATAGCGAGAAGATTAACATTAAAATTAGTACCAAAAACAATGTTCCTTCGCCTCGATTTACCGAGTTCAGAGTAGTAACCGATTAAATTATCTGATTAATGAAAAAAACAATTTTAGCCGTTGTAGCAGGTTGCATAGCACTTTCGGCAACAGCCCAAACCAAAATCACGTTAAACACGGATTTGGCCAAAACCAAAATCAATAAACATATCTACGGCCATTTTGCCGAACACCTCGGTCGCTGTATTTATGGTGGTATGTATGTAGGAGAAAATAACACAAAGATTCCTAACACGGCTGGTGTAAGAAACGATGTAATTCAAGCCTTGAAAGAGTTAAAGGTGCCTAATCTTCGCTGGCCAGGTGGTTGTTTTGCTGATGCCTATCAGTGGAAAGATGGTATCGGCCCAAAAGAAAAACGCCCTAAAATGGTCAATGTTTGGTGGGGTGGCGTAACCGAAGATAATAGTTTCGGCACACACGATTTTCTTGACCTTTGCGAAAAAATTGGTGCAGAGCCTTATTTGGCAGGAAATGTGGGTAGCGGAACAGTTCAAGATTTATCGGACTGGGTAAGTTATGTGAATCAGCCAACGGGCAGCCCGATGTCTGACCTACGCATTCAAAATGGTCGTCAAAAGCCTTGGAATGTAAAAATTTGGGGAGTTGGCAATGAAGCTTGGGGTTGTGGTGGAAACATGACACCCGAATATTACGCCAATATTTACCGCCAATATGCCACATTCATGAAAGATATTACACCAGAATCTAAATTGTACAAAGTGGCTTCGGGTGCAAGTAGCGATGATTTCAACTGGACAGAAACATTGATGAAAAACATTCCGCACAATATGATGTCGGCTTTGGCATTGCACCATTATTCGGTTTTGAGTTGGAAAGATACCAAAGGTCCTTCGGTTGGATTTAACGAAGCAACTTATTTCAAAACCATGGAAGAAGCTTGGAAAATGGAAGAATTCGTAACCAAGCACAGCACCATCATGGACAAATATGACCCAGAGAAAAAAGTAGATTTGATTGTGGACGAGTGGGGGGGGTGGTACGAAACCGATGCCGAAGGTAAAGGGGCTTTGTACCAACAAAATACCATGCGTGATGCCATGATTGCGGGTCTTACACTTAATATTTTCAATAATCACGCAGACCGTGTTCGTGGAGCAAATTTGGCTCAAATCGTCAACGTTTTGCAAGCAGTAATCTTGACTAACGAAGAAAAGATGTTGCTTACGCCAACTTTCCACGTAATGAAAATGTACAATGTGCATCAAGATGCAACGCTCGTACCAATAAGTATTGAGTCGCCAACGTATGAATTTAATGGTAAAAAACTGACAGCCGTGAATTCGTCGGCATCAAAAGATGCTTCGGGAGCATTGAATATTTCTTTGACAAACATTGATTATCGTAAATCGCACGAAGTTACAATCAATCTTAGAGGTGAAGATTTCACTAAAGTTTCGGGGCAAATTTTGGCATCTGCCAACATCAGCGACCACAATACTTTCGAGCAACCAAACAAGGTTTCGATAAAAGATTTTTCGGGTGCAAAATTGGAGAAAGGTATTCTGAAATTAACGATTCCTGCGTATTCAGTAATTGTTTTGAAAGTTACAAAGTAATCAAAACTAAAAAATACGCATCATTTTTTAAAATATAAAAAATTGTGTTAAATTTACACAATTATAGGATGGTATTGATTATTTAGATTAAAGATAGGTTAAAGATGGTTTTATTCGAGAAAATCAATGATTTTCTCGAATTTTATTCAATTAAAAGAATAACAATTATAATATTTGCACAAATTTGTGCAAAACATTAAAAAATGAATAAATACCCTCACTCGACACGAATACTTGTTGCTCTCGATTGTATCGTTTTTGGCTTCGATGGCGAAGCACTTAAACTTCTCTTAATTAAAAGAAATTTTGAGCCAGAACAAGGAAAGTGGTCATTAATGGGTGGTTTTTTGGAAGAAGAAGAAGACCTCGAAGTAGCCGCTAATCGTATTTTATATGATTTGACAGGCCTAAAAGATATTTATTTTGAAGAAATTAAAACTTTTGGAAAAGTAAACCGTGATCCAGTTGAGCGTACTATCTCGATTTGTTTCTTTGCTTTAATAAATATTCATGCACATAACCAAGATTCGGCTAAAGCTCAAAATGCTTATTGGATTGATTTAAAAAACAGACCAAATCTGATTTTTGACCACAACCAAATGGTTGATCTGGCACTCGAAGAACTTCGTTACAAAGCTGCGTTGCATCCAATTGGTTTTGAACTTTTGCCCGAAAAATTTACTATTCCACAACTACAAAAACTTTACGAAGCTATATACGATTCACCACTCGATCGACGAAATTTTAGTCGAAAGATTCTATCAACTAATCTGTTGATAGACACTGGTGAAAAAAATCAAAATTCAACAACTAAGAAAGCAATCCTTTATCAGCTCGATAAAGAAAAATATCAAAGCCAATTTAGTGCCTTTCATTATTTTATTTCTGATTCAATGAGATAAAATTTGAACATTTGTAGTTGAGAGATTACCTCAATGAATTGCCACGATGGAATTATGTGCAATTTTACTACTAAAATCGTTATAGAATTTAATAAAATAATAATTGTGTCAATATAACACAAAATTAAATGGAGAGTACATACACAATAGGAGTTGATTACGGCACAGATTCGGTGCGTGCATTGGTTGTAAATACCCAAACAGGGGAAAATATTGGAACCGCCGTGCATTATTATAAGCGTTGGAAACAAGGACTATATTGTAATCCATCAATTTCTCAATTCAGGCAGCACCCACTTGATTATATCGAAGGGCTTGAAAGTGCCATAAAAGGTGCTTTGGAAGGAATTTCTGAGGAAATCAAACAAAATATTGTGGGAATTTCAATTGATACCACTGGTTCGACACCTGTGGCAGTTGATAAAAACGGAACACCTTTGGCGATGCTTCCTGAATTTGCCGAAAACCCAAATGGAATGTTTATTCTATGGAAAGACCATACCGCCAATGCTGAAGCAGAAGAAATAAATCAATTGGCACATCACTGGAATGTTGATTTTACAAAATATGTGGGCGGAATTTATTCTTCTGAATGGTTTTGGGCAAAAATTCTCCGAACGCTTCGAGTTGATGCAAGTATCCGAGAAAAAGCATTTTCTTGGGTTGAACATTGCGACTGGATTTCGGCGGTTTTGACTGGCGAAACCAATCCACTTATTATGAAACGCTCTCGTTGTGCGGCAGGGCACAAAGCCATGTGGCACGAAGAATTTGAAGGACTTCCATCAGAAGATTTTCTTACCAAACTCGACCCACTTTTAGCAGGCTTACGTGAGCGACTTTTCAGAAATACCTACACTTCTGATGAATCTATGGGCAAAATTTCAGAAGAATGGGCTTCAAAATTAGGTCTTTCAGCAAATGTGTCGATTGGCGTTGGGGCATTTGATTGCCACATGGGGGCAGTCGGTGCAGAAATCGAACCGTATGATTTTGTGCGTGTGATGGGGACTTCTACTTGTGATATGCTTATTGCCCCTAACGAAGAAATCGGACATTTACTCATCAAAGGAATTTGTGGACAGGTTGATGGATCTATCATTCCGAATATGCTCGGAATGGAAGCTGGGCAATCGGCCTACGGAGATTATTACGCTTGGTTTCAAAGAGTTATCACCGAGCCAGTGCGTGAACTTTTGGGCGAAAAAGCAGCCGAAGAATTAACTCAAAAATTAATTCCATATTTATCAGAAAAAGCTTTTTTGCTACCCATTACTGAAAATGACCCAGTTGCAACAGATTGGATTAACGGACGACGTACTCCCGATGCCAATCATGAACTTAAAGCGGCATTTATAGGGCTCAATTTGGGAACTGATGCTATCAAAATATTTAAAATGATTGTAGAAGCAACTGCTTTCGGCTCGAAGGCGATTGTTGATAGATTCATTAGTGAAGGGGTGCCGATTAAGCAAGTAATTGCCATTGGTGGAGTTGCTAAGAAATCACCTTTTGTGATGCAAACGCTGTCTGATGTGTTGAATATGCCAATAAAAGTAGCAAGTTCCGACCAAGCTTGTGCTTTGGGTGCAGCCATGAATGCTTCGGTAGCGGCTGGAGTTCATGCTAATCTTTTTGATGCACAAAAAGCCATGGGTTCGGGCTTCGATGCTCGTTATGAACCACGTGGTGAGTATGTAGAGGTTTATCAAAAGTTATATATAAAATATCAAAGTTTAGGAAAATATACTGAAAAAAATGCTTGATTTAAAATCTTATGAAGTTTGGTTTGTAACGGGTAGCCAACATTTATACGGAGAAGAAACACTTCGCCAAGTTGATGAACACTCAAAAGTTATAGCCGATTCTTTCAATAATTCGCCAGAAATTCCAGTAAAGGTAGTTTTCAAACCAGTTGTAAAAACACCTGACGAAATTCTTCAAATTTGCCGAGAAGCCAACGTCACTCCCAATTGTGTGGGTATAATTACTTGGATGCACACCTTTTCGCCTGCCAAAATGTGGGTTCGTGGACTCACGGCTTTGCAAATTCCTTTGTTGCATCTTCATACACAATTCAACCGTGATATTCCTTACAACGAAATTGATATGGATTTTATGAATCTGAATCAATCGGCCCACGGCGACCGTGAGTTTGGGCATATCATGACCAAAATGCGATTGAATCGCAAGGTTGTAGTTGGGCATTGGCAGGCAGCTTCGGTTCTCGAAAAAATCAATACTTGGGCTCGTGTTTCGGTGGCAAAATACAAAATGCAAACCATGAAAGTGGTTCGTTTTGGTGATAATATGCGTCAAGTAGCCGTGACCGATGGCGATAAAGTTTCGGCAGAAATGAAATTCGGTTTTTCGGTAAATACGCACGCCGTAGGAGATTTAGTACAGGTAATCAATCAAATTTCCGATGCTGAAATTGGGAAACTGATTCAAGAATACGAAGATACCTACGATTTGATGCCATCATTGAGTAAAGGTGGCGACCGTCGTAGTTCACTTTATGAAGCTGCACGCATCGAATTGGGCTTAAAAGCATTTTTAGAAGACGGTGGTTATTCGGCATACACTAATACTTTTGAAGACTTACACGGAATGCGTCAACTTCCAGGCATTGGCTCGCAACGCATGATGGCTGCTGGCTACGGTTACGGTGGCGAAGGCGATTGGAAAACATCGGCAATGGTACATATCATGAAAGTAATGGCAAGTGGAATGAAAGGCGGAAACTCTTTCATGGAAGATTATACTTATCATTTCGACCCAGCCAATTCGATGGTTTTAGGTTCACACATGCTCGAAATTTGTCCAACCATTGCTGCCAAAAAAGTAAAATGTGAAGTACATCCGCTCGGAATTGGTGGAAAAGAAGATCCTGTTAGATTGGTATTTAATGCTGCTGCTGGGCCAGCTCTGAATGTTTCGTTAGTCGATTTAGGAAATCGTTTTCGTCTGATAGTCAATGAAGTAGAAGCGGTGGAAGTAACTGAATCTTTCCCGAAACTACCAACAGCTCGTGCTTTATGGAAGCCACAACCAAGCATGGAAATTGGCTTGCAAGCATGGATTTTGGCTGGTGGAGCCCACCATACGGTTTATAGCCAAAATCTAACTACCGAATACATCGAAGATTTGGCCGAAATGCTCGATGTTGAGTTGGTAGTGATTGATAAAGATACAACCATAAGAGGATTGAAAAATGAATTGAGATTTAATGATATTTCCTATAAATAATCTGCTAATTTAGGATAAAATCAGACTTGTAAACTCATTTCTTTCAATTTAAATCTATGGCAGATTCATTTAGCACGAAGATAGTTTCGGCAAGAAAACGTATTGCTTTGGTAGCACATGATAATAAAAAAGATGATTTGATTGACTGGGCAATTTATAACAAAGCCGTTTTATCGAAACATCAATTATTTGCCACAGGTACAACTGGACGGCTACTCGAAGAAGCTCTTGATATTTCGGTGGTGAGGTTGTTAAGTGGCCCACTCGGTGGCGACCAGCAAATTGGAGCTTTGATTGCCGAAGGAAAAGTTGATATGCTATTTTTTTTCTGGGACCCCATGGAAGCACAACCGCACGACCCCGACATTAAAGCACTTTTACGCTTGTGTGTGGTTTGGAATATTCCGATGGCTTGCGACCGTGCAACCGCCGATTATATCGTTACATCGGCATTGATGCACAAAGAATACGAAACGGCCGTGCCTGATTATAGAAATTATACGAAAAGAAAAATTAATTTAGGTTGAAGCAGTTTTATGCAAATCTGAAATTGAATTTCACAATTACATAAAAAATGAGCGAATATAAATCTTTAAAAGAAGAGTGTTTTGAGGCAAATATGATGCTTCCGAAACTGGGTTTGGTGCTTTTTACATTCGGGAATGTGAGTGCCGTTGATAGAGAAAAAGCGGTTTTTGCAATCAAGCCAAGCGGTGTGCCTTATGAATTACTCAAAGCCGAAGATATCGTGATAATGGATTATGATGCGAAAGTTGTAGAAGGTAAAATGCGACCGTCGTCTGATACAAAAACACACGCTCAATTATACAAAAATTGGGAAGATATTGGAGGAATTACGCACACACACAGCACTTATGCGGTTGCTTGGGCTCAGGCAGGCATGGACATTCCAATTTTTGGCACAACTCATGCCGACCATACACATCAAGATATTCCGTGTGCGGCGGTTTTGACCGATGAAATGATTTTGGGCGATTATGAGTTTGAAACTGGCAATCAGATATTCGACTGTTTTGCTGAAAAGAAACTTTCGCACAAGGAAGTAGAAATGGTTTTACTGCAAAATCATGGACCATTTACTTGGGGAAAAAACGCTGAAAAATCGGTTTATAATGCGGCTGTTTTGGAAGAAGTGGCTCGAATGGCAATGTTTACCCTTCAAATAAATCCAAATACTCCGAGAATAAAAGATACTTTACGTATGAAACATTTTGAGCGAAAACATGGCAAAAATGCCTATTACGGACAAGGTTGCTGAACAAATTTACTATAAACATAAATCTTAAAACAAATGAAATTTTTTATTGATACTGCCAATTTAGCCGAAATAAAAGAAGCAAATGACTTGGGCGTGTTAGATGGTGTAACTACCAATCCATCGTTGATGGCAAAAGAAGGTATTTCTGGACAAGAAAATATTTTAAACCATTATAAAGCCATTTGTGAAATCGTTGATGGGCCAATTTCGGCCGAAGTAATTTCGACAGATTTTGATGGAATTATCAAAGAAGGTGAGCATTTGGCTTCGCTTCACCCAAATATTATCGTAAAAGTACCGATGATTAAAGATGGAATTAAGGCAATCAAATATTTTACGAATAAAGGAATCCGTACGAACTGTACATTGGTTTTCTCGGCAGGACAAGCTCTTTTGGCCGCCAAAGCTGGTGCAACATATGTGTCGCCTTTTATTGGTCGTTTGGATGATATTTCAGTAGATGGCTTGGATTTAATTGCCCAAATTCGTCTGATTTATGATAATTATGGCTTTGATACACAAATCTTGGCAGCGTCGGTTCGTCACCCAATTCATATTATTAAATGTGCTGAAATCGGCTCTGATGTAATGACTGGCCCGTTAAGTGCCATGTTAGCACTATTAAAACACCCACTAACTGACTCTGGTCTGGAGAAGTTTTTGGCTGACTACAAAAAAGTAAATGGTTGATAGGCACACGCCTATCAACTTTTTTCAACCCTATATTGATGCTCAAAACGCACAGTCGGGGAATCTTCACGAGTTATTACTTTTTGGTAAAATCTATTCAATCTTACAAATATGAAACTAAAAACTCTCGGATTAGTACTTGTTGGTGTCGGACTTTTGCAAGTTGGAATGGCACAATCGCCTTCAAAAACCAAGAAAAATACCGCAGGAAAAGTGAATAAAATCGAAAAGTCAGCTTTCGGAACATTGCCCAATGGCTCGAAAGTTGACCTCTATACGCTTCGTAATTCTAATGGTATGGAAGTACAGATTACGAATTTTGGAGGTATAATTACAAATCTTACAGCCCCAGATAAAAAAGGCAAATATGCCAACGTCACCCTTGCCTGCGATTCGCTCAAAGGATACTTAAAGGGTGTCCCTTATTTCGGAGCATTGATTGGACGATTCGGTAATCGAATTGCCAAAGGTAAGTTTACGCTCGAAGGCAAAGAATATACTTTGGCAACTAATAATAGACCAAATGCCCTTCATGGTGGAAGAAAAGGTTTTGATAAAGTACTTTGGACAGCAACGCCAATTGATGCCGCCGAACCACAATTGAAACTAAATTATACAGCGGCTGATGGCGAAGAGGGTTATCCTGGAAAATTAGACGTTGAAGTAATTTATACGCTTCAAAAAGATAATTCGTTAAAGATTGATTACAAAGCCACGACCGATAAAACGACAGTTGTGAATCTTACAAATCATACATATTTCAATCTCTCGGGTGATGCCAGCAATGATATTCTAAATCATGAACTTTCTTTGGCTGCTGATAAATTAGTACCAGTTGATGCTACACTCATTCCTACCGGTGAACTCACAGCCGTCGCTGGGACACCATTTGATTTTACTAAACCTCATAAGATTGGTGAAAGAATTAATGAAGCCAATGATGCTCAAATCAAATACGGAAAAGGGTATGACCATTGCTGGGTATTTACTGATGCAAGTAATAAGTTAAAAAACGTAGCATCGGTTTATGAAGCAACAACTGGTCGTGTGATGGAGGTTTTTACAACGGAGCCAGCCATTCAGTTTTATTCGGGAAATTTCTTAGATGGTTCAGCAATTGTTAAAGGAGGTGTTCCTGCAAAATTCCGTTCAGGGTTCTGCTTAGAAACCCAACATTATCCAGATTCACCCAATCAACCGAACTTCCCAACTACGGTTTTAAAACCTAATGAAACCTATCGAACAACTACTGTTTATAAGTTTTCGGTAAAATAATCTACACATAAGTTCAGTAGAAAACGCAATATAAATCTTTATTAGGTTGTATTGCGTTTTTTTTATTCAAAATTACTACTCAAGACTTTCATGAAAATAGCCCAAGGTTAAGATGTTGATATATTCAATTTTTTCTACGCTAAAAATGAGTTATTTCTTCTCAAAGTTTATCATATTTTACGTATAGTCTTCATTTTTTGTATTAGCACAGAAAACTTGCATAATAATAGTGTAAAATTGACACTTTTTAAGTTTACTGAACATTTGTGGTGTTTATTTAGTGAATTGTGCTACTCTATTTTTAAGTCAGTGCCTTACTTTGCAAGCGTAATTTTATATTATTTATTAAATGATTCATATTTATTAATTATGAAACAAATTGACTTGTACATTTCAATCACTCGGAAAAAGCTGTACTTAGTTGTATCAGGTATTTTTCTTTTGATTGGCTTTTCAGGCTTTTCGCTAAAAGCTCAAACAGTGAAAGGAACAGTGAAATCTAACACAGGAGAAACGATTCCTGGGGCAGCCGTTACTATTAAGGGCACAACGCAGGGCGTTAATGCTGGTGCAGAGGGAGAATTCTCAATTTTTTGTACACCGAAACAAACTTTGGTTGTCAGTTCAGTTGGATTCAAGGCCAAAGAAGTTGTAGTTGGTAATCAAAAAATTATCAATGTTGTGTTGGAAGAAATTTTATCGGAATTATCCGAGGTAGTAGTTGTTGGTTATGGAAGACAAAAGAAAGAAGGTGTTGTAGCATCCGTTACTCAAACTACCAATAAAGAACTTGAACGAGCAGGGGGTGTTTCGAGTATTGGTGCTGCTCTAACAGGGAATGTACCAGGTTTGATAACCAATGCAAGTACTGGGCTTCCTGGTGCAGAAGACCCACAGATTTTGATTCGTGGTCGTAGTTCTTGGAATAACTCTGAACCATTAATTTTGGTGGATGGCGTTGAGCGTCCGATGAATAGTGTGGATATTAGTTCGGTAGAAACAATCACTGTATTGAAAGATGCTTCGGCAACTGCAGTTTTTGGTTCAAGAGGTGCAAATGGTGTAATCTTGATTACTACCAAACGTGGGCAGACTGGTAAAGCATCAATTAGAGCGACAGTAAATACGATTGTGAAAGCACCATCAAAATTGCCACAAAAGTATGATTCTTATGATGCTCTCGGAATCAGAAATGAAGCAATCGAATATGAGCTTGCCGCCCGTCCAGAAGGTTGGAGAAACATTACACCGCAAGCCATTATTAACAAATATCGTAATCCTGCCAATCTTGCTGAGGCAGAGCGTTATCCGAATGTTGATTGGGAGGAAGCATTATTTAAGCCTTATGCTATTTCAAATAATGCTAATCTAAATATTAGTGGTGGAACAAATTTGGTAAAGTATTTCACCAGTGCAGATATTTTGCAAGAAGCCGATTTGTTTAAAGTGTACGACAATAAGCGTGGATACCAACAAGGCTTTGGCTTTAATCGTCTGAATGTTCGTAGTAATTTAGACTTTCAATTATCAAAAAGTACTTTGTTTAAAACAAACCTTTCTGGTTCATATGGTGTCAGAAAAAGTCCGTGGGGTTTCTCAGGAAGCCAATATGGCCCTTGGATTGATGCCTACAGTGCTGCACCCGATTTATTTTTGCCAAAATATGCTGATGGTTCATGGGGATTCTATGCTCCAAACCAAGCAAGGGCTGAGAACTCTGCATTGAGTTTGGCGATTGGTGGTATTCAATACCAAACTACTGCACGAATTACGACTGATTTTACTTTAGAACAAGACTTAGAACGACTTGTGAAGGGGCTAAGGGCTTCTGGAACTGTTTCGTTGGATAATACTTTCGTAGAATCTGATCGTGGTGTAAACGACCTTTTCAACGGAACACAACGCAAATGGATAAACCCTGACAATGGCGTTGAAACTTTTCAACAAGCCGTTGATGGTATTACTGGATTTGATTTTCAAGAAGGTATCAAGTGGAATCCAGCAGCAGGAAATATTGGAGCGAGTCAGAGAAGGCTATTTTATCAGTTGCAATTAAATTATAATACAACCATTGCAGGAAAGCATAATATTACTGCGATGGGTTTGACGAACAGAAATGTTTTTGCAAGTGGAAATACAATTCCGTCGTATCGTGAAGACTGGGTATTTAGAACAACCTACAATTTCAATAATAAATACACTATCGAATACAACGGTGCTTATAATGGTTCTGAGCAATTTGCCAGCGATTATCGCTTCGCATTCTTCTCATCTGGTGGAGCAAACTGGGTTATCTCGAATGAAAACTTCATGAAACCAATAAAATTCATCAATTCATTGAAACTCCGTATGTCTTACGGGCAAACTGGTTTTGACAATTTAGGTGTAAGATGGCCGTATTTAGAACAATGGTCTTATGGTGGAAGGTCAAGACTTGGAGTTACGGGTGAAGGTGCCGAACAAAGCCCATATACTTGGTATTCTCAGGCAACAGTTGGAAATCCTACGGTTCAATGGGAAGAGTCAGAGAAGTTTAACGTAGGATTAGATTTTGAGATTCTGAAAGGTTTAGTTAAAGGTAAAGCTGACATATTTCAAGATAATAGAAGTAAGATTTTGTTGACAGGAAGGGCTGATGTTCCGAGTTATTTTGGAGCTGCACCACCAGTAGCAAACTTGGGGGCTGTAAAATCTCAAGGTTATGAAGTAGAACTACAT
Organism: Emticicia sp. W12TSBA100-4; assembly: GCF_040253585.1. Lineage (NCBI taxonomy): Bacteria > Pseudomonadati > Bacteroidota > Cytophagia > Cytophagales > Leadbetterellaceae > Emticicia > Emticicia sp. W12TSBA100-4. Next base: position 121,790 of record NZ_JBELAU010000008.1, on the reverse strand, counting down.
TTCAATAAAAACGTAGGAAAATTTCGTTTGTGGGCTGACCTTAATATGACCCACACCGAAAACAAAATTTTGGAACGTGCCACTCCAGAATTACTCCCAGATTATCAGAAACCAGAAGGAATGCAAATTGACCAAGTTTATTCGTACGTGAATAATGGAATATATAATACTTGGGACCAACTTTATGGCAGTACGATGCACAATGTAAACGATAATCAGAAACTTGTAGGCAATTATTACTTAGTAGATTATAATGCTGATGGTGTAATAGATTCACAAGATAGAATTCCGTACGGACACACGGGTTGGCCTCAAAATACCTACAACGCTACATTCGGTTTAGACTGGAAAGGACTATCAGCGTTTGTTCAATTTTATGCCGTAAATAATGCAACACGCCAAGTAGTATTTACAAGTCTAAGCGGTCAAAGTAATACAGTCTATCATGAAGGAGCATACTGGTCGCCACAAAATCCAAATGGAACACCCATTCCACGCTGGCTTACTACTCCTTTCAGTGATTACCGAGGCACGCAATATATGTATGATGGCTCGTATGCAAGGTTAAAAAATGCCGAAATCGCTTACACATTTACTACCGAACTCAGCCGAAAAATGGGTTTCAACAGCCTCAGAGTATATCTCAATGGCAATAACCTCTACGCTTGGAGCAAAATGCCTGACGATAGAGAATCAAATTTTGCGGGTACAGGCTGGGCATCGCAGGGAGCTTACCCGACTGTAAAAAGATATAATTTGGGTTTAAACATAACTTTCTAATTAATAAAATCATGAAAAATAGAATAAAACTTTTAGTCTTAGTTTGTTCACTATCTTTTGGGGTTACTTCATGTTCAGACTTTTTAGACCGTGACCCTCAATCATTGGTATCAGATAGAGATGCCTTTAAAAACTTCGTTAATTTTCAAGGTTTTACCGAAGAACTTTATCATACAATTCCCGATTTTACCAATGGTTATTGGACAAATTCTTTCAACTGGGGAGAAGATGAGATTCAATCAACTGCTCAGAATTTCCACTTTGGTGTAAAAATCGACAATGGGGATTTTTGGGGCTGGCAACGCAATTTCGACGGTTGGCAAGCTGGTTGGATGGACCGCAATAACAATGTAACAAACGATGACCGCTTTGCAAAATCGCTTTGGGGCTTGGGCTGGTACGGTATCCGAAAAGCAAATTTGGGTTTAGCAAATCTCGATAAACTAACTGATGCTACCCAAGAAGAAAAAGACCTAATCAAAGGGCAATTATTGTTTTTCCGTGGATGGTATCATTTTATGTTCATGCAATATTTTGGTGGACTTCCTTACATTGATAAAGTATTGCCTGGTGATGAAAAACTAACAATGCCACGTCTGAAATATAGCGAATGTGCCGATAAAGCTGCTGCCGATTTCAGAGAAGCAGCCAATTTATTGCCAACCGACTGGGATAATACAACTGCTGGAAAAAGAACGCTTGGCAAAAACCAATTGCGTATCAATAAAATCATGGCATTAGGTTATTTAGGGAAAAATTATCTTTGGGCAGGTAGTCCGTTGATGAATCAAGTTTCGGGTGGAAGTACTTCTTACAATGCAGATTATTGCAAAAAAGCAGCCGAAGCATTCGGTGAATTGCTTACTTTGACTGAAAGTGGTGCTGCACCTCACAAATTAATCCCGTTTGCACAATATTATACTAATTTCTATACAACTGGTCAGAACTGGCAAATTCCAGGTGGCACAGAAGCTATCTTCCGTGGGCCATATTATGGTGCAAATAACTCAAACTGGGGAACAAGCAAGCAATACAGTCCACTGATTATCAGTGAGGGAGACGTGAAGTTTTTACCAACTTCAAACTACGTTAATAACTACGGAATGGCAAACGGAATGCCGATTAAAGACATTACAAAAGCTGACCCAGAGTCTGGCTATAACCCCGAATTTCCGTGGAAAGGCCGTGACCCACGCTTCTACAACGACATCGTTTTCGATGGTGTAAGAATGGTTGCAGGAAGTATTCCAAACGCTGCTGAGGTAAATAACCGCCACGCAAATTTGCATACAGGTGGTTCATACCGTGATATTGCTACTGGAAGCCGTACAGGATATTTATTATTCAAATTTGTACCGAGAACTGCCAACAAATACGACCAAGGATATAGCTACGATAAAAGTTTGAATATCAAAGTTCCTTACATGCGTCTCGCTGACATTTATTTGATGTATGCCGAAGCTGCTGCACAAGGCTTTGGTTCTGCTTTAGGCAAATCAAGTAACTATTCAAAATCATCAGTCGATGCCATTAATGTAATCAGAGAAAGAGCAGGAGTAAGTCCCGTAAATGCTAAATTCTTGGGTTCGTTAGAGACTTATATGGAAGAAGTAAGACGTGAGCGTGCCGTAGAACTTGCTTTTGAAGGACATCGCTTTAATGACCTTCGTCGTTGGTTATTGATTTCAAAAAGCCCTTACACACTCAAAAAATCAATTGAATTTGATAGAGCTGCTCCACTTGACCCAGCCAAAGACCCGAAAGATAACCGTGTTTTGAACTTGCGTGAAACTACAATCTTAGAACGTAAATTCACTGACAAACATAATTGGTTGCCATTAAAGGTCAATGATGTGAATTTATATCTGGAATTTTCGCAAAACCCAGGTTGGTAAGCAAAATTCGATTCATAAAATGAGATAATAATTGATAAACGAATAAAAAATGAAGTTTATAAAGATAATTATGGGCTTGTGTCTGCTACTTGTTTTACCCAAAAACAATGTAATAGCACAAAGCACTCCGACAATTAAAATGAAGGCCAAAGTAGTTGGTTCTGACAAACAACCAATCAGCGGTGCAATCGTTAAGGGCTCTGAAGAAAACGCTAAGGCTGTTACTACTGACGCTTCGGGAGCATTCATGATTGAAGTGCCAAAAAATGATGTGGTTTCGATAGTTGCGACTGGCTTTATCGTAAAGTATGTCACGGCAACCGAACAAATTAGTGAAATAACGATTTCACCAAGCAAAAACACCGAAAAAGTAAATGTTGCTTTTCGTGAAGTTGATAAAAAAGACTTGCTTGGCGGGGTAGAATCTGTAAATGTGAGAGAGCTTCTCACCAAAAACTACTTTACTTACTCACTTGCCGATATGGAAACCTTAGTTCCGGGTTTCAATGGTAATAGTAATTGGGGAATGGGAAATTATTTGTTTATGATAGATGGTGTGCCTCGTGAAACTGGAAACGTGGCACCAACCGAAATTGAACAAATTGTTTTCTTAAAGGGTGCAAATGCGGTGGCCTTATACGGTAGCCGTGCAGCCAAAGGTGTGATTAATATTATCACAAAAAGAGGTGTTGCTGGCAAAAATCGCTTTGACCTCCGAATCAATAATGGTATAAATACTCCAAAGGCAATGCCTCGTTATTTGGGTTCGGGCGAATACATGACGCTTTACAATGAGGCTCGTAGAAATGATGGATTAACAAATCTGTATTCTGAATTAGATATTTACAATCATGCTTCAGGAAAAAACAAATATCGTTATCCAAGTATTGACTTTTATTCACCAGAATACCTCAAAAGCTCTTATGGAAGTTATGATGCAACAGCCGAAATTTCGGGAGGAAACGAGAGGGTTAAATATTATACTAATTTAGGGTATGCTAAAACCAGTTCGCTATTAAACTTCGGTGAAGCAAAAAACAATAATAGCTCTGACCGACTCAATTTTCGTGGAAATATTGATGTAAACCTCAACGAATATATCAATTTCAATGCCGATGCTACGGCCATCTTTTTCACAGGCCGTGGCGTTAATGCTAACTTCTGGAATAGTGCCACAACTATTCGTCCGAATCGTTTTTCACCACTTATTCCAATTGATTTGGTTGAAAAAGAAGACGTAGCTTCACAGGTATTTATTCAAAATAGCAATAATATTATTGATGGAAAATACTTATTGGGAGGTTCACAGTTAGACCAAACCAATCCGCTTGCTACTATTTATTCGGGTGGAAATAACCAATACACTAATCGCCAATTTCAGTTTAATACTGGAATCAAAGCTGATTTACGAAATGTTTTACAAGGACTAAGTTTCAAGTCGGCTTTTGCGGTTGATTATGCTACCGAATATTCATTATCATACAATTATACGTATGCAACGTACGCTCCAACTTGGAATAGTTACAGTGGCACTGACCTCATAAGTGGACTTACGCTCTATAATCAAGATTCAAGGTCGGGAACTCAGAATGTATCGGGTAATAGATACCGCCAAACGATAGCTCTATCAGGACAGTTCAATTACGATAGAACATTCAACGCCAATCATAATTTGTCGGCTATTTTATTGGTCAATGGCTTCCAACAATCAGAATCTGCCATTTATCACCGAACAAGTAATGCAAACTTGGGATTTTTAGCAAGTTATAATTTCAAGCAAAAATATTATGTGGATTTAAGCTCGGCTTATGTACATTCATCGAAACTTCCACCGAGTAATCGCCAAGCATTTTCTCCATCGGTTTCTTTGGGTTGGAGAATAAGCGAAGAGTCATTCCTCAAAAATGCTGAAGCAATTGATGATTTGAAGCTGACTGCTTCGGCAAGTATTTTACAAACCGACCTCGATATTAATAACTATTACTTATATCAAGGCATTTACACAGGTGCGGGTTCTTGGTATGGCTGGAAAGATGGTACGGGTATTCAAGCAACCGAATCAAGAAGGGGCGATAACCCAAACATGACTTTCCCTAAACGTGAAGAAATTACTGTCGGCTTTGAAGGTTCATTTTTTAAGAAATTCTTGACCTTGAATGGTACATTTTTCATGAATAAAATTTCAGGAAATATCATTCAAGCGGCTGTTTTATTTCCGAGTTATTTTACAACAAACTTTCCAGTTTCTTCATTTATTCCATTCGTAAACTACAACGATGATAAGCGTGTTGGTTTTGATTTTGGGGCAAATTTGAACAGAAAATCAGGAAATATTAACTGGACAATGGGTCTAAACGCTACATATTATGAAGCTACGGCCTCTAAACGAGCTGAATTATTTGAAAATACCTACCAAAATCGTCAAGGAAAACCTTTAGATGCTATGTGGGGTTTGCAGAGTTTAGGATTGTTTCAAACTAAGGAAGAAATTGCTTCATCGCCAACACAAACATTCGGACAAGTAAAACCTGGTGATATTAAGTACAAAGACCAAAACAACGATGGCACAATTGACACCCGTGACGAAGTATATTTGGGAAGAGGTGGTTGGTTTGGTTCTCCGCTTACTTTGGGTCTAAATTTTACGGCACAATGGAAAAAACTCACATTTTTTGCTTTAGGAGTAGGGCGTTTTGGAGGAAATGCCATGCGTAGCAATTCTTATTTCTGGGTTGATGGCGAAGACAAATACTCGGAAGTAGTGAGAGATAGATGGACAGAAGAAACTAAAGCAACTGCTCAGTTTCCAAGATTGACTACCTTGAACAGCGATAATAATTTCCGCTCTTCTGATTTCTGGATGTACAAAACAAACCGTTTCGACTTAAACAAAGTACAAGTTTCATACGATTTAACGAATATGCTGAAAATGAAATCACTTGTACGTGAATTAGGTGTATATGTGAGTGGATTTAACCTCCTGACCGTTTCTGAGAACCGCAAAATCATGGAAATGAATGTAGGTACTGCACCACAAACTCGAATGTTCAATGTAGGAATAAAAGCCCTATTCTAAATCTGAAAGCATCAAATTTTGACTATTACACTTATGTTTTATATGAAGAAAGGAATATTAACGGCGGTGGTTTGTGCAGCTGTATTACTGACAGGATGCCAAGACCTCATAGAACCCGCCATTGAAAATAACCGACAATTAGATGCCAGTGCATATGTACCAAGCGATTCGAGATTCCCTTATGGATTATTGCTTAATGGTTATAACCGAATTCCAACGAATAACTGGTCATTCAATGATGTTGCCACCGACGACGCTGTAAGCAATGACCAAAACAATGGTTATTTGAAAATGGCAACGGGGCAATGGACTGCCAATAACAACCCAGCCAACCAATGGACCAACTGTTTCGCAGGAATTCAATACATGAATATTACCCTTGGCGAAATAGATAAAGTTCAATGGGTAACAGACCCCGTTACAAACAAATTGTTTGCGACCCGTATTAAAGGTGAAGCTTATGGTCTTCGTGCTTTGTTGATGTATCATCTTTTGCAAGCTCACGCAGGTAAAGGTGCAAATGGCCAAATGCTCGGAATACCGATTTTGCTTAAACCACAAACTACTTCCGATAACTACAATCTGCCAAGAGCTACTTTTGATGAGTGTGTTAAGCAAATTTATCAAGATTTGGATAGTGCAGATGTAAAACTTCCGTTAGACTATCGAGATATAGCCTTGGGGCAAGCGTCGCAGATTCCTGCCAAATATGGTACAGTCAGCGTTGAGCAATATAACCGTGCTTTTGGAGTTACTTTCAGTGGTTTATTTACTGGTCGAATTGCAAAAGCAATAAAAGCACAAACGGCATTATTGGCGGCAAGTCCAGCTTTTGGCAATGACAATGCAAGCAGGTGGACAGATGCAGCCAATGCGGCAGCAGCAGTATTGAATCTGAATGGTGGATTGAGTGCCATTACAAGCAATGTTGCGAGTGGACTTAATTGGTATTCAAACACTGCCGAGATTGCGAGTTTGAAAGATGGAGCCAATCCGCCCGAAATATTATGGCGTAACAACTGGTTTGAAAACAGAGATTTGGAACAAGCCAACTTTCCACCAACATTATTCGGAAATGGTCGTATTAACCCAACTCAAAACCTTGTTGATGCCTTCCCGATGTTGAATGGCTACCCGATTAATAACCCTTTAAGTGGTTATAATCCAAATGACCCTTACACCAATCGTGACCCACGTCTAAGAATGTTTATTTTGGTGAACGGTGCAACAGCAGGCGTAAATAATACAGTAATTAATACCAATGTTGATGGCACTACAAACAACGCCCTTAACCGAGTAGAAACTTCAACTCGAACTGGCTATTATCTGAGAAAATTATTACGCCAAGATGTAAACCTTAATCCAACATCACCCAGCAATCAGCGTCATTATAAACCGCATATTCGTTATACAGAAATTGCGTTGGCGTATGCAGAAGCAGCAAATGAGGCTTTCGGGCCAACAGGAATGGGGTCAAATACTTACTCGGCTTACGACATCATCAGAGCGATTCGTAGAAGAGCAGGAATTGGCACAACCAACAACGATGCTTACTTAGAAAGTGCCAAAGGAAGCAAGGAAACCATGCGTCAGTTGATTCGTAACGAACGCCGTTTGGAACTATGTTTTGAAGGATTCAGGTTTTGGGATTTACGCCGTTGGAATGCCGACCTTACTGAGCCAGCCAAAGGTATGAGTATTCAAAATGGTGCTTACACGGTTATTCCTGCAGTACAAGACAGAGTATTTAGGAGTTTTATGAAATATGGGCCTATTCCATATTCAGAAATTCTAAAATATCCTGCACTCGTACAAAACGAAGGTTGGAATTAATTCTCAACCATATTTTTAACATTGACAAAATTTTATATCAATATGAAGAGATTAATTTATATGTCGGTACTGCTCCTAATTGGGCTTGCCTCTTGTAATCAGGAAGTTGAGTTTCCTGATTTTAAAACACAGAACGTATATTTTGCTTATCAATATCCAGTAAGAACAATTACTCTCGGTGATGATGCTTTTGTAAATACGGATTTAGATAACGCTAAAAAATGCCAAATTTATGCCACAATTGGTGGTGTTTACGAAAGCAGAAGTGATATAGCAATACAAGTATCGGTCGATAAATCACTTCTAAAAAATGGAATGTTGTTTGGTGCAGGCCGAGATGAAATACTTGCTATGCCAGATAACTATTATTCATTGGCATCTGATAAAATTATTATTCCCAAAGGAGCATTAGCAGGTGGTGTAGATGTGCAGCTAACGGATGCGTTTTTTGCTGACCCCAAATCAATCAAAAATACTTATGTAATTCCGATGGCAATCACTCAAAGCGATGTAAACAAAATTCCTGCTCTTGCTGGAAAAAATTTCGTTTTGTATGCTATAAAATATATTAATCCGTGGCACGGAAATTACCTCAGACGTGGAAATGATGTTGTGACTGGTGCAGTGAGCAGAACGGTTGTTCGCCATGCTCAGTTCGTAGAAAATGACGAAGTAAATAAACTAACAACTAAATCATTGAGTGAACTTGAATTTCCAGTAGTTCTCAAAGATAAAGATAACAAGAATGTTAGTGTAACACTATTGATGAAGTTTGATAACGATGGAAAATGCACAATTTCGTCGCTAACAAACGGAACTACTGCCACAGGAAGCGGTGCATTCATCAAGAAAGGAGAAAAAAACAGTTGGGGTAATAAAGACCGTGATGCCCTGTATTTAAAGTATGAAGTCAATGTTGCTGGAATGAAAGTTGCAACTACCGACACGCTCGTGATGCGTGACCGTACGGTAGCTTTTGAGACTTTTTCGCCAGTGGCTAAGTAATGTTTCATTCAATAATAGAATAGTTTTTTTATGAACAAATTATATAAAATAACACTGGGGCTGACTGCAATCATGGCGGCTTCGTGTGCAACATTCGAGCCTTTGGAATATAGTGTTCCAAAACCCGAAAATGTTGCTATGCAAGAAGAGATAGATGCTTATCCTGCTCTAAAATCTCTTATCAATCGTACTGCACATCCAAACTTCAAATTTGGTACTGCTCTTTCGTTGGCCGATTATAACAACAAAGGTGTGATGTATCGATTGGCAAATAAAAATTTCGATGAAATCGTACTGGGCTACGAAATGAAGCACGGCGGTGTGGTTCAATCGAATGGCAACTTGGCACTTGATAATGTTTCAAGATTACTCGAAAATGCCAAAACTGCTGGCGTTTCAGTTTATGGTCATACGTTGTGCTGGCACGCAAATCAAAATGCAACTTATTTGAAAAGTGTCATTGCACCTGACGTTTTATCATCAACTGGACCGGGCTGGGATTTAATCACTTCAAATGATTTTGAAGGCAATACAACTAACAACTTTGAAGCCAATGCTAATGCCGTAACATCTTATACTGCTGCTGGCGGTGGTGCAAATGGTGTTGGAAGAGCCTTGAAAATAACCAATGCAAGTGTTCGTGCCAATGATTGGGAAGCTCAACTTTTTATAAAATTTGCTCCAGCTGCTGTTTTAGGCGAAAAATATACGCTTAAAATGGATATCAAGGCAGATGTTGCGGCATCTTACCCAACTCAGGCACACGTAACTCCAGGTGCATACAAACACTGGGATTTCTTTGGAACTCTTTCGGCTACTCCTACTTGGACTACTTATACCAGAGAAATTACTGTTACCGCAGATATGGCTACTTGCGGTGCAATTGCGTTTAATCTTGGCAAAACCGCCACAAGTTATTATTTTGATAATATCACCTTGACAAAGTATAATGCTACTGGAAGTATTCAAACAAAAGAAAAATCTCCTGAAGTAAAAAAGACACTCATTACGAATACGCTGGACAAATGGATGTCTGGAATGTTGTCGGTAAGTAAGCCCTACGTGAAAGCATGGGACGTAGTAAACGAACCAATGGACGATGGAAAACCTTACGAACTTAAAACAGGAGTAGGTCGCACATTGAAAGCAGATGAGTTTTACTGGCAAGATTATTTAGGTAAAGATTATGGCTTAATGGCATTTCAGATGGCCAGAAAATACGGAAATCCGAGCGATATTCTCTTCATTAATGACTATAATCTCGAATATAGTCTGGATAAATGTAAAGGACTCATCGAATACGTAAAATATATCGAAAGTAAAGGTGCAAAAGTAGATGGTATCGGAACACAAATGCACATTGACATCAAATCAGATAAGACCAAAATTACTGAAATGTTTAAATTGTTGGCCGCTACTGGCAAGCTGATTAAAATTTCGGAAATGGATATCGGTTTGGCAGGTGTAAAAACCGCTGCTGCTACCCAAGATCAGTACAAAGCACAAGCCGAAATGTATAAATATGTAATTGATAAATACTTTGAGATTGTTCCTGCTGCTCAACGTTATGGTATTACATTGTGGAGTCCGTTGGATAGCCCTGCTAACTCAAGTTGGAGAGCCGATGAGCCAATCGGACTATGGAATCAACAGTATGTAAGAAAATTGGCATATTCGTATGTAGCCGAAGCTCTCAAGGCAAATATGAAATAAAATACACAACAAATCATCGATACTAATTACCTTTAATCCCCCACATTCAACAATGCTGGGGGATTGTTTCTGTAAAAGAATATTTGATAGAAAAATCAAGTTTGAGAATAACATAATTAATTTGTTTGAGATAAGAAGTGATGATACTTTTGGTGTATAGAAGATTAAAGTCTATAAAAATGAGAAAAATATACATTTTATTAATTCTTTCAGGAATTACTCACTGGATTCATGGTCAACAAGTAGAATATAAATTCATCAATTTCAGTAGTAAGAATGGACTCACTTCCAATTCGGTCAATGCCATTATAAAAGATAAAAATGGTTTTATGTGGTTTGCTACCGAAGACGGACTCAACCGATTTGATGGCCAAAACTTTACAGCATACCACCACAAAGACCGTGATATTACAAGTATCGGCCGAGGACCAGTTATAGCAATGACACAAGACCGAGCAGGTCGAATTTGGCTGGCCACTAATCTGACATTATCTGTATATAATCTCAATTTAGATTCATTTATCAACTATGACTTCTCAAAGTATGGATGGATTATTAGTCTCTGTGCCGACCAGTCAGGAAAAATCTGGGTGGGTACATATGCTGGACTTTTTGTCTTGGACCCCACTACTAAAAATGTGAAAGCTTTTAAAGCGGATATTAACAATAAATCTAAGCTAAACTCAAACACAATTAAGTGTATTTTTGAAGATAGTCGTAACAATCTATGGATTGGTACAGAAAATGGCTTACATCTTTTCAACAAAAAAAGTGAGCAGTTTACGAGGTTTCTAAGCGACCCAAATCGCCCAGATGCCATTTCAAGTAATCAAATTACATGCATTACCGAAGACAAAAACGGAAAACTTTGGATTGGAACAAGTAAAGGTGGGCTAAATTTAATGAATGGTACAAAAAATAGCTTCATTGCCTATAAATCTGATAAAAATGATGCAAATACGCTTTCTAACAACCATATTCACAAGATTGTTTTTGATAAAACTGGACAACTTTGGGTTGGAACAGAGAGTAATTTAGACATTCTGAATCCCGCAACAGGAAAAGTAAGCAGAGTAAAAAGTACTTTAGTAGAACAAAATGGTTTTACTCCTAACACTTATGGCCGTTCGGTCAGAGATATTTATATTGATAATGCAGGAATTTATTGGATTGCTTTTTATCAGGCGGGCATCAATAAATATGATACGAACTTGGCTTTCTTTAACCACAAACAATTTAAGCCCAATGACCCCAATGGATTAACAGGAAGCTCAATAATGTCATTTGCAGAAAGCCCATCGGGGGATATATTTATCGGAACAGAAGGTACGGGCATTGACATCTTCAATCGAAAAACAGGACAAATAAAACCTTTCCGCCTGCCCCAACAACGTGCCAATAGTTCTTCTATTCTTGCTCTTGAATGTACTGGGAACACACTTTGGGTGGGCACATATCAGGCTGGTTTGTATAGTATTAATCTAAGTACTGGGGCTTCTCGTTATTTTTATATACCGAAAAGTAGCACTGATGCCAACGATATAGTAGTGAATTGTTTTAAAACAGATAAAAATGGCAAAGTTTGGATAGGAACTAATGGAAACGGGGTTTATCGTTTCGACCCCACAACCAATCAATTAGAAACGAGTGAACAGATTTTTAATTTAAAACCAGGCCAAAGAATTCCAATAAATAACTTTATTACCACCATCGAACAAGACCATTCGGGCAATTTTTGGTTTGGCTCAAATGGTACTGGTATTGCTGTTTATTACCCAACTCAAAGTCGTTTTCAGGTGCTTAATTCGGGCAATAGTAGCCTTCCAATGGATAGAGTGCAAGCAATTTACTGCGACCATTCGGGCAGTATTTGGGTAGGTTCTTTGGGGGGGGGACTCAGTTTGTTCAAATCCGACACAAAATCTTTTGAACGCTTTGATGAAAGCTATTCATTGTCGAATGGTGTAATTTACAAGATCTTAGAAGATGAAAAAGGCAAGCTTTGGGTCAGTACCAACAAAGGCATTAGTTCTTTTGATGTTAATAAAAAAGTATTCAGAAATTTTACTCATTATAACGGTGTTCAGCAAAGTACTTTTAATATTGGTTCGGGTTTAATAACTGCCGATAAAACCTTATTTTTTGGTGGACTCGACGGCTTTAACTATTTCAAATCGGCCAATATTTTTCAAAAAAATAACATTCCGATTTTGGTTACTACTAACCTGAAAATAAACAATAAACAGGTAAATCCGGTAGAAAATACCGAAATAACTGAACATATTTCAACAGCAAAAGAAATGGTTTTGAGTTATAAACAAAATTTCTCAATTGATTTTATTGCTTTAAATTACACAGCCCCCCACGAAAACAGATATGCTTATAAACTTGATGGATTTGATAAAGAATGGAATGAAGTTGGCACAAATACTACTGCTGTATATACAAATTTAGACCCTAAAAATTATACTTTTCGACTAAAAGTACACAGCGAAGATGGCTCATGGGAAACCCCCGAAAAAGTCATTGAAATAATTGTTAAACCACCATTTTGGCGTACATATTATGCCTATTTCTGTTACATAGTTCTGATTTTGCTTACTGTTTGGGCGATAAGAAGGAGTTCTATTCAAAAATTGAAAAATGAATTTATGAGAAAGCAGGAACGCTTAGAAATGAATCATTTAATTGAAAAAGAACGACATGATGCAGAACAAAAAATGGAACTCGAAAAGGTTAAAATCAAATTCTTAACAAACCTAAGCCATGAATTAAAAACCCCACTTACGCTTGTTTTGAATCCGATTGAAAATTTGATGTTTCATGAAAAAAGTACAGAACGCTTAGAAATGCTTAATTTGATTAGTCGAAACGCCAAAAGACTGCTCAATTTGGTCAATCAATTGCTTGATTTTAGAAGAATCGAAGACAACGAACTAACTTTACACAAAACTGATGGCGATTTAATTACATTCACCCAAGAAATCGTAGATTCGTTCAAATACATAGCCGTTAGAAAGCATATTTCATTGCACTTTGTGAGTTCATTTAGCACTTACAATGCTTCGTTCGACAAAGATAAATTAGAACGAGTGCTGATAAATCTACTTTCAAATGCTATAAAATTTACCAACGATGGCGGAAATGTGAGTCTTCAAATAACAGCAGAAGGTGACACAGGCATTAGAATGACACTGAGAGATACAGGTATCGGGTTGCGAGCAGATTTGACAGAGAAGATTTTTGAGCGTTTCTTTCAGGCAGATAATAACGTAGATATTCTTAATCAAGGAAGTGGCATTGGTCTATCAATAGCTCAGGAATTTGTAAAACTTCACGGCGGAACAATTAGAGTAGAAAGCGAAGAAGGCGTAGGAAGTGCTTTCATCATTTCGCTGCCCTTGACTCCTATTAATTACCAGCAATCAACGTCGCTGTTAAATACAAACGAAAGTTTAGACGCAGTTGAAAGTTTTGCGAAAAACGAACCACCAAAAATCGAAAAACCAATTGTACTAATCATAGATGATGATGCCGACTTAAGAGCATATTTGGTTGAAAGTTTAAAAAATAAATACAAAATCATAGAAGCTGCCGATGGTAAGCAAGGTTGGCAAAAAGCATTGGCCAATCACCCACAGCTAATTATCAGTGACGTAAATATGCCAGTAATGGATGGTGTAGAAATGGTGAGAAAAATCAAGAACGATAGTCGAACCAAACACATTCCTGTGATTATGCTGACAGTTTTATCTGAGGAAACTGAGCAGTTAAAAGGATTAGGGGCAGGTGCAAGCGATTATCTGACCAAACCCTTCAGTTTTCATTTATTGAATATTAAAATTGAGAATTTGCTCAGTTTGAATAGTTTATTAAAAAACACTTATAGTAAACATATTCAATTTGAGAAGTCAGAAATAGAGACAATTTCGGAAGATGAGAAGTTCTTACTAAAAATCACTCGTTATGTAGAAGAAAATATTGAAAACCCTAATCTTTCGATTGAAGAATTAAGCAAAGCGATGTTTGTCAGTCGAGGTACATTATATGCAAAAGTTTTAAATCTCACAGGTGAAAGCCCCGTTGAATATGTGAGGTCTTTGAAATTGAAAAAAGCACTTTCGATGTTACAAAAAAATGACTTGAAGATTTCTCAAATTGCTTACTCGGTAGGTTTTTCAAACCCAAATTATTTTGCCAGAGCCTTCAAAGCCAAGTATAATGTGTCACCGTCTGAATATTTATCGCTCAATAAAACGTCATAGCCAACCTAAGAAATTGCTATCGGGATTAAAATTCGGATTTGACTGGATGTGCTTTATTGAAAGTTCATTTGTTGTGTTTTTTATGAAGGACAAAAACTACCAAATGAACTACAACGAAAAATACCAGATGTCATCCGAAGGATTTGTTGCGTTGAAAATTATTCATTTAAAATTTCGTCCTCGGCTATGGATTTCACCTTTATCACTAACTTTAGATAAAATCATTCGATATTCAACCATAAAGAAAATTAAAAATACAAGTTTATGAAAAAACTTTGTTTAATACTCTTACTCTTTGCATTGCATAGCATAGGTTTTTCGCAATCTGTTCAACTTATTTCTTCATTAGATGCTTCAAAAACTGCTTACTCCAAGCGTATGCTCGAAAAAACGCTTAGTAAGAAAGGATATATTTTAAAAAATAATCCATCAAAATTTACGATTAACTTAAAAATAGATGCAGGTAAATATGAACCTGAATCTTTTGGTATTTTAACCGACAAAACCACCATTAACATTATTGGGGGAGATGTACGTGGCTTGATTTATGGGTCATTGGCTGTTTGCGAAAATATCAGAAACGGTGTTAGTTTAGATAAAATAAAAACTTTTGAGGAAAAAGCAAAATATCCCTATCGTACAATAAAGTTTGATTTACCTTACGATACCTATCGCCATAGTTATGCCTTAGATTTACATCAAGAGACCTGTAAAGACATTAAATATTGGGAAGCATTTTTAGATATGATGGTGGAAAATCGCTTTAATATCCTAAGCCTTTGGAATTTGCACCCGTATGTGTACATGATTCGTTCCAAAAACTTTCCCGAAGCTTCTCCTTTTTCTGATGCTGAAATGAAAGAATGGCAAACACTTTTTCATGGTATTTTACGAATGGCCAAAGAGCGAGAAATAGAAACCTATTTAGTGCCTTTCAATATTTTCGTAAGTCCAGAATTTTCCAAAGCTCATAATGTGGCCATGGATAATCTGGACCACCATTTTTTTGTGAAAGGCGATACTTCGAGCATCATCAAAAAATATACCCGTGAAAGCGTAGCCCAAGTATTACAAGAATACCCTGAACTAACAGGGTTTGGTCTGACCTTAGGTGAAGGCATGGGAGGAATGACTCCTCAGCAGCGGGAGGATTGGATGAAAGAAACCATTATTGAAGGCATGAAAATGTCGGGTAGAAAGTCTAAATTGATTCATCGTATCCCTTTTTCGAGTAATGTTGGTTCACTTGGACCCACCAGCATCGAAACCGAAAAGCTAACCCGAAGAGCTATTGACGAAGAAGGCACAATGGATTTTATCGAAAAACCAATTTGGGCAGATTTTAAATACAATTGGTCGCATGCACACTCTACGCCTACGCTTGTAAAAGTGCATGGAGGAAAACTTTTCGATACTTACTTTGTACCCAAACCTCAAACCTATAAAGTTACTTGGACGGCTCGAAACGAGGATTTTTTCTGCCTTAGATGGGGGGTGCCTGATTTTATCAGAAGCCATATCAAAGAAAACAGTCAGGAATATGTTGGTGGCTATACTATTGGCTCAGAAACATACATTCCTGCTAAGGATTACTTTACAAAATCTGACATAGAAGTTGATTGGAAATATGCTTTCGAACGTCAATGGTTGTTTTATAAATTGTGGGGTAGATTGCTCTACAACCCCAGCACACCCGATGCAGTATTTCAAGCCGAGTTTACTCGCAGATATGGAAAAGATGGACAAAATTTACTGACTGCCAGCTCATTAGCAGGTAAAACACCACTCAAACTTGCTTCGTCTTTTGATTTTACTTGGGATTTTAGTTTGTACAGCGAAGGCTTTTTATCCTTAAAAGATAAAACTGTTAGTTATATTGACATTATCCGACAAATCGAACAGCCTGTTACCGAGCCAAGCTTTGTTTCAATTGCCGATTATGTAAAAATAAGAGCCAATGATGAAAGTATTGAGACTGGAAAAGTAACACCACCTATGTTGGCCGAAATGCTCGAAAACGATTGCAGAAAAGCACTTGAATTAGTAAAAAATATCAATACCAAAAACAATAATACGCTGATGTTTGAGGTGGCAGATATACGGACTTGGGCATATTTAGGTCTATACTATGCTGAAAAAATTAAAGGAGGGGTTCATCTACAAACTTATCGAACTAAAGGCGGTTTAGAGAACAAACAACAGGCAATAAAGCATTTGGAAGCGGCCTTAAAATTTTGGGATGAAGTAATAGCTATCACCAAACCCATCTATAACGATATGCCTTTGGTGCATTTTACCGAGCAAGCAGGAAACACAAAAGAACAAAATGAAGCACTGCGTTTTCATTGGCACATTTTACGCCCTGCCGTGGCCAATGATATCGAAATTGCAAAGAAAACTATGTTTGAAAAGTGATTTGGGGGCTGTGTCCAAATCATTTGAAATCCATGTAAAAGAAAGATTGAATTAAGGCAGAATGTTATTCCCCAAAATAATATTCAAGACTTAAATTAATAATCGCTACCGTTCCAAAAATAATGGTATAGTTAGTATTTCCTAATTTATACAGCGACCATGTAGCGACCATAAACAACACAAATTCAAATGTGATTCTATAGCCTAAACTTAATCTATTTTCAGATTTTGGGGCTGCAAAATAGCCCCAAAGCACCACTAACACCGCAATAAGTAGCAAGGAAATTCCATATTTTGAAAGTGTGGTTTTACCTTGTAAATAACCCCAACGGGCTACGGCTGTCAGCATGCCCAATTCTAATAAAAAAGCAACTGTTTGATTGATAGTTTTAATGATTTGCATATTTTTTTGAATAACTCTACTATATTCTTATAATCATTGCTGTGTCCGAGCAAATTTTACTTGGCTTTTTAGTGTATTTACCGCCGAGTTCCAAGTAGCTTCTGATGTTGCTTTTTTATTAAACTCACTCGTGATACCTGTGTTATAATAAACGTCAGCTTCTTTAATAAATGGCTCAATTTGCTTTGCCCAAATATCCATTTGTTTGATAGTTTTATCATCGGTTAAGATATTTTGCTGTAAATGTCTTCTTAAATCTGCATATTCAGTTTTGAAGCCCGCCCATGCGGCCGTAAGTTTATCGCAAGCTGCCGAACGCTGTTTGTAAGCTGGATTTCCTAAATTGATTAAACCACAATTATTCGAGATTTCGCCCCATTTGTCGGCAATCGGCACTATCGTATTAGCATTTCGTATCACATGCTCAAAAGCACCATCTAAATCCCACGGAATTAGGTGCATTTTTCGGTTCTTTTTGTCTTCAAACCAATAATAATTGTGGTTATAGCAAGAGGCCAAGTCATTACAATACCAATGAAAAGGACCATCGTCATGTCTGATAAGTCTATCGACCACAGCATAGGATATAATTTGATTGACATCCATATATTTTCTAACCAAATCCTTCGAGGCTATAGTATTTGATGCCGCAAAAGCACTGCCAAATTCCCTAAAGAGACTCACATCTGGTTTTTCTTCGTTAGTTTTTAGAGCATCAATAAATGCCCTGTCGGTTTGAACTTCTCCGTTGGGTTTGAGTGGCCAAACTTCTTTATAAATATCGCCTTTGCCGTTTTTATAAAAATATTCGGCAAAACGATTGTCAATTTCTTCCGTAAGGCCAAAAAGTCCCCAAAGTTGTCCATTAACCACTACTCTTGCATGTACCGAACGTGGGGCAGGGACACCCATCTGAGCAAAAAGCCAATAACCCAACCGCTCCCGAAGCTGTGATTTATCATAGTTTTGACTATGAAATTGGAGTTTATTCAAATCGTAGAAACGCTCTTTGCGGTCTTCCCAGTTGATTTTTACTTGCATACTTAGTTTCACGCAAGTCTTATACCCCGACGGCTTCGACCAATCTGTACCCGACAAACAATTCAAATAAGCACCAACTGAACCTTTATAACGAACTCCGACGGGACTAATCGTATCACCTTCAAAAACCAACGCAGCTTCTACGTATTCTTCTTTGGTAGGGTCGGCGTTTAGTTTTGACAAATCAGCATCTCTAAAAATCAGCTGATAAGTTTTTACTTCCTCTTGATTATAGACATAATCGGAGTTTTTGGCAAGATATTTCTCCGTGCCTTTCGGAGTGATTTTTGGTACAACATCCTTTACGATTGGTATTGGTGAATTATCCTCCAATTTTTCTTTCGAGCAAGAAACAATTATTAAAAATCCTACGATAGATAGAAAAAAGAGTTTGGTAAGAGTTGAAATTTTCATGGCAAATCTTTACGAATGAAAATAGATTAGTTTTTTGTGTGGTTTTTGAGGGAGACGTAAGCTTTTGCCTACGTCTCCAACTTTAATTACGGCAATTTAAAATTCCATTTAGAATTATCGCTATTAAAATCAAATTTTCCTAACGTGGGTGTACTATCACCCGATGAAATTAAGGCAAGTTTTTCATTAGAGTTTGGAACAACTTTTGGCATGATGCGGTATGTACCATCAATCAGTTGGTCGATTCTCCACAACTGTTCTGCTGCTCCTGTAAACTTCGGAACGGTTATCAATTCTGCTTCTGCCGTTGCGGCCAAAGCACGTTCTGTTCCAGCAATCACAATTTTGTAATATTGTCCGCCTGGATACCCACCGCCTTCAGCTACTGCCGAAATTGTCCATTTTTGGTGTGGTCTTGCTATGTAATCGCCTGCTCTTACTCCAATATTGCCCGTAGGCCAAGTGCCAATAACGTCTTTAAGCTCTTGCGATGCTACAGGTTTTATTGGTTCGTTAGGGTCACGAGGCCCACGAAAACCACCAGCCATACGAGTGAAATCTACAATGAGTTCAAGTCCATAACCACGGCGTTCTGATTCTATCATGTAAGTTCCTTCTTTGAAAAGCTCACCGCCAACAGGCCAGCCGTTTTTCCAGAGCAATGGACGAATCGCCAAAACGCTGCGACCGCTCTGGTCTAAGTCTGCTTCGTAGTGAAACGACATTTTCTCTACGCCGTCATCAATTTTCCAATGTCCAAAGTGGCCAGCACCATTTACCCTTCCTCCACCAGAACCCATCACCATTTTACCACCACCTTTTAGCATATCTCGTCCCATATTATCAAGATACGGGCCAGTCACTTTCTTAGAGCGACCCACCACAATATTATAAGTCGAGTTTGCACCATCGCAGCAAGTGCCGTGCGTTCCGAGTAAATAATACCAACCATCACGATACATCAAGGCTGTAGCTTCGCAGTCGATGGCAATATTTATTTCTTTGTTTCCTTCCATACGTTTACCCGTTTTTGGGTCAAGTTCAATCAATCGAATAAACCCAAAATAAGTACCGTAAGAAACCCATAATCTGCCATCGGTTGGGTCGAGCAATAAACCTGGGTCAATGGCATCACAATCTTCTTTTCCATCAGAAGATGCCACCACTATGGCTTCGGTATATTTAAAATCAGGCGATTTTGGGTCGAGTGTTTTGTTCCACATCGTCAAAATTTTTCCGCTGTGTCCACCATTCAGACCACCACCAGTTGCACCATAAACTACCAAATAACGGTCGCCAATCTTCAAGGCATCGGGTGCAGCACCGCCACCAGGTCTTTCACCGCCAGCGTTCCACGTCCAACCATCTTCTGAAACTAAACCACCGCCACGAGTACCAAATGTATAATATTTGCCATCAGATTCCATAATCGTAGATGGGTCATGGATAAATGGTTTCCCGATTTGGGCATTCGCTTCGGCCGATAAAAACCCTATTGCAAGAGCCAATTTGCCAATATTTTTTATATTAAATTTCATAGTAAACTAATTTTATAAGTCAAGATTTTAAACGTGAAAAAGCAATTTTTACTGGCAAGAGATAGAAAGGTCTTTGATTGGCTGTCCGTTTTCGTCTAAGAATCTAACACAGAAATCACTCATACCTGGGCCATTAATAATTGCTCCACGTAAAACATTACGGCCTTTATTGAGCGTCAAGCGATTAGACACTACATCATCCATTACCATACGTCTATCGCCCGAAAGTAGTGCTGCTTCTTTGCCATTAAGCCACCACATCGAAGCCGAGTTTGAGCCAACTGCCAAGCGTACATTTTTCATTTCACGAGGACTATCAATGACAGTCACACCCCAAAATAACACGCCATAAACAGGTTTGTAAAGTCCGTAAGCAAAACGGAATAGTTTCACATTGTAGTTGTTTGTCTCCAGTGCATGCCAAGTGAGTTCTTGTTCGCCTGCTTTTACTTTTTCGCCATCTTTTGGCATGATGGTAAACTGATTCGGGAAATATTCTTTCGCAAAGTTTTCTCGTAAATAACTATCAGTAAAGACGGTATTGCCACGATTGGGCTTATTGATTGGTTCAAGCAACATCCAACGTTGAATAAAACCCTCATTATCAGGCGTTTTTAGTTTATTGGTGGCTTTTACAAAATACGGAGATAGGCTTCGAGAAGTATCGGTTTTAGCAGTACTGCTATTGGTGCTCGGTTTAGCTGAATTGCAGCCTTGCAAACTGGCACCCAATAACATCGCAACGCCTGTTGTAAGCAACAATGGTTTGAGATTAAATGTCATAGATTTGTTTTAATTGTTTAGAAATAGAATGAATACAAAATTTTTATCAATGGACTTATCTAATTAATCTATATGTGTCAAATAAACACGATTTGATTTGTGAATACTTTTTGTTGAGAAAAAATAGAATTAATTATTCCGACGTCGAGACGTTGCATGCAACGTCTCGACAATACAATATAAACTCAACCACAAAAAATTAGTCGATTATTATCATTTCAATGACTCCTAAAATTCCATTTAGAATTATCGCTGCTAAAATCGAATTCGGCTAATGTTGGCGTGCTGTCTCCTGAAGAAACCAATGCCAATTTTTTACCAGAATTTGGAATAACTTTTGGCATAATTCTGTACGAACCATCAGTTAATTGGTCAATTCGCCACAATTGTTCGGGAGAGCCACTAAATTCTGGTACAGTTACAACTTCGGCATTGGACGTGGCTGCTAAAGCTCGGTTTGTTCCTGCCAAAACAATTTTGTAATATGGCCCTCCCAAGTATCCAGTCGAATCAGGAGCATCGGTAATCGTCCATTTTTGGTGTGGACGAGACATATAATCGCCAATTCTTAAATTGATATTCCCCGTTGACCAAGTCTTGATTACATCGTCTAATTTCTGAGCAGAAACAGGCTTAATTGGTTCATTACTCGGTTGGTTGAATCCTCGTGGGGCATTGGCCATTCTTGTAAAATCGACAGCTAATTCTAAGGCATAGCCTCTTCTTACTGATTCGATTTCATAAGTACCTTCCCTAAATTTTTCGCCAGCCACAGGCCAGCCATCTTTCCAAACTACTGGCAAAATGCCCAAAACGCTACGTCCGCCTTGTTCTAAATCTGCTTCGTAATGAATTGACATTTTTTCTACGCCTTTTTCAAGAATAATATGTCCGAAATGACCTGGGCCTATCAAATCACCACGAGTAGCAACTACCATTTTTCCGCCACCTTCGAGCATGCTTCTGCCCACATTGTCGATGTAGGGACCAGTTATAACTTTTGAACGCCCCACTACAACATTGTAGGTGGAGTTTGCTCCGTCGCAACAGCTTCCGTGCGTAGCGAGCAAATAATACCAACCATCACGATAAACAGGTACACTGGCTTCACATACAATAGCTACATTTACTGGCTTGCTGCCTTTTTTTAGTCCCCCTGTTTTTGGGTCGAGTTCTACTATACGAGTATAACCAAAATAAGTGCCATAGCTAAGCCAAAGTCTCCCCGTAGAAGGGTCTAAAAGCACACCAGGGTCGATGGCATCACATTCTTCATAACCATCTGAAGTTGCTACTATCACTGGTTCAGAATATTTGAAATCAGGAGATTTTGGGTCGAGCGTTTTATTCCACATCGTATAAATTATTCCTTTGTGATTCGTCGAACCACCCGTTGCTCCGTAGATTACAAGATAACGGTCTCCAATTTTGATAACATCTGGAGCCGCTCCGCCACCAGGTCTTACGCCACCACCGTGCCATGTCCAACCGTCGTTTGATATTAGTCCTCCGCCACCCGTGCCAAAAGTATAGTATTTACCCTCACATTCGGTTACGGTTGAAGGGTCATGAATGAATGGTTTTCCGATTTGTGCCATTGATGTTTGCACAAGTAAAAAAGCAAAAAGCGTATATGTTACTATTTTCATTGGATTTTTTTAGGTAAAAGAGAATGAATGATTAGACTTTTGAACCTATTCGATTATTCGTTACTGATGGTGAAGTTCTTGATAGGTTCACCTTTTTCATCTATAAATCGAATACCGAAATTTGCCATCCCAGGGCCATTAATCACAGCCCCACGAATGATATTTTTCCCTTTTTTGAGCGTTAGGCGTTGAGAAGTGACATTATCGGCAATCATATCTCTATCGCCCGAAAGCGTCATGACTTCCTGACCATTCAACCACCACATACTTCCCGAATTACATCCTGCAGTCATTCTTACGTTTTGCATTTCGTATGGGCAGTTGATGACCGTAACGAGCCAAACCAATATGCCGTATCTTGGTTTATCGAGAGCATAAGTGAAATGAAAAAGATTAAAATTAAACGCTTTGCTATCCAAACCATACCATTTTAGTTCTTGGTCGCCTATTTTTACGGTTGAACCATTTTTGGGAATGGTATTGTAATCGCTGGAAAAATTATCGGCAGAAAAAGTTGTTTTTAAATAGCTATCAGTAATAATATTATTACGGGCAATGTTTTTCTTAACTGGTTCAAGTACCAGCCAACGCTGTATAAATCCCTTATTATCAGGCGATTTTGGTGTTAAAGAAGAGAATATAAAATCTCTGGTCAGGGAATGGGTGGTATCTCCTTTAATTGGAATCGGCGGAAGCGAAGGCCTTGGAGGCCCCTGTGCAAGAGCAGATATGCCACTTATTTGTAATGTTGTTAACGCAACAAAAACAATCATTGACAAAAATGATTTAGTTTTTCTGTTCATAGTAAATGTCAGTAAAGGTCATGGTTGAATTAGAGAAAAATTGGATGATATTTTTCTTAAAATGAATCAGAAATAAAAACCTCAAATATGAATCGAACCATATTTGAGGTTTTTATTTATAAGTGGCTTATTATCAAGGTTTAACTCGTTTTAATTTCATCTCGCCACGTTCGTTTTTTGTAACGATTTCGTCATTATTGATAAGCTCACCCGTATTGCTGATGGTCATATCATTGAACGAGATACTGTAAGAAAATTTCTTTCCTTCTACTTTACCGTTTTCGATTTTAGTTTCACCAAATTGAGTTTTCCAAGTACCTGTAAGCTTATCTCCTTCCACTTTAAATGTGTATTCGATTTCAAAGGTACCGTTTGGTGTTTCACGAGTTCCTTTCCAATTGCCATCAATCGGATTGGTTTGAGCAAATGATGCCATGCCGCAAAGCATGAAGAATAATACAAATAGTTTTTTCATTGTTTGAATAGATTTTTGGTTAAAAAAGGTGAAAGCTTTAAAATTTATTAATTTTTCAGACCAACTACCTTAAAATATGCAGGTTTTGGTTGGTTGCTTCGGTCGAAAAGTAATGGGTAACTTGTGCGTCCACGTACTGGCCAGTTATTCAACCAGCTATCGCCGTCGTTTACACCCCAGAAGGTTACTCTTGTAACTTTATCTTTGTGTTTCAAGAATAACTTAAATAGGGCTTCGTAGTCATCAGCAAGTTGTTTTTGGATATTTTCGGGCAAACCATTTGTGTATGGATTCATATCAGGGCTATTGGCCATTCTTTGACCAACATCAGCACCTTGAAAATCTCTTTTCAACACTTCGATATCCAATTCAGTAAACATTACCTTCAAGCCAAGTGCCGAATATTCAAGAATACTCTCTTCGATATCTTTCAAAGGAATTTTTCCTAAATGCCAGTGTCCTTGAATACCTACGCCATCAATTCTTGCACCTGATTCTTGAATTTTTTTGATTAACTTAATACAGCCTGCACGTTTGGCTGGTTGCTCATTGTTATAATCGTTATAATACAATTCAGTATTGGGCGATGCTTCTTGTGCTAATTTAAAGGCATCGGCCAAATAACCTTCGCCCAGGTGTTTCAAGAAAACTGAATTGCGGAGCGTTCCGTCTTCGTTTAATGCTTCGTTTACAACATCCCACGAGAAAACTTTTCCTTTATAGCGACCCGCTACGGTTTTGATATGGTCGGTAAAGAACGTACGAATTGAATCGCTGCTTTTGATTCCTCTGATAAAATTAGGCAATTGGCTATGCCAAACCAAAGTATGACCATTGATTTTGATATTGTTTTTCTTTCCATATTCTACCAGTTTATCAGCCATCGTGAAATCGTACGTGTCCCATTTGGGGTGAATCAATGCCGATTTCATAATATTTTCGGGCGTAGCGGCATTAAATTGTTTCTTGATAAGGTCGTTTACTGCAGCATCTTTTTCGTCAATCTGAGAATTATTGAGAGCTGTACCAATTAAAAAGTCTTTTTTGAAGGCATCTTTTAGTGATACTGGATTATCATTTGACGCTTGAAATGTGAAGTTTGAGAATAAGATTACTCCTAAGACTAATGTAATAATTGAAATGTGTTTCATCGGGTTTACTATTTATTTCGAAATTAAAAATGACACCTTTTAGAGTTTTAGAAAAAATCTAACGTCCATAAATTACAGACGTTAGACTGAGCATGAAACAAAACTTTACTTTTAACCTAATTATTATTTTGTCAAAATATATCATTTGACTTGTATTTTAGTCGCTCATTGGTTTGCATACGCTTGTGTGTCGGAGTATCAACTTTATGTGAAAAATACAATTTTCAGTACAGAAACTTCAATTGATACATTTAAGCGTGTTTGAATTCATTAGGCGAATCTAAGGGTAGAAATTGAAAAAGCAAATTAAAAGTGTCATTTTGACACATAATATAGATTAAAAACAATCGGTGACGTTTCCGATAGATAAATTACTAAGAAAAATACCTAATTTACGATGTTTATTTTGTGTGCTTGAGAACCTTTCTTTTGTTGAAAATTTGAAAAATGTAATTTATTACTTTTTCAAAACTAAGAATAGTACAAAAAAATCTCTTTAATCAACCATGAAAAGGCTACAAAAAAGGTTAGCAGATACTGCTAACCTTTTAATGATAAATCATTCAACGAAATTTCTCAATGTCCCAATGCCATCAATCGATATATTTATTACATCGTCTTTGGCCAAACTAAAGTCATCAGGCGGGACAATTCCTGTGCCTGTCATCAAAAATGTACCGAATTTGAAAGTACATTCGTAAGTAAGATATTCAACGAGTTCGGTAAGCTCTCGTTTCATTTGATTGAGTTTGGTGGCTTGCTCGAAAACAGTTTCTCCAGCTCTCACAATTTGAAGTTTTATTTCGGTTTCTTTTGAAATCGGTTCTTCCATTACTAAGATACACGGTCCGATTGCTGCACTTTTATCATAAGATTTAGCTTGCGGCAGATACAAAGGATTTTCGCCTTCAATATCTCTCGAACTCATATCATTTCCGACGGTATAACCAGCAATTTGTCCGCTCGAATTCACAAAAAGTGTTAGTTCAGGTTCAGGAACGTTCCACTTGGAATCTCGTCTAATTTTTACACCTTCTCCATGCCCAACTGTTCGGCCAGCGGTTGCCTTAAAAAATATTTCTGGACGCTCTGCATCATACACTCTATCATAAAAATCACCACCACCTGCATCTTTCGATTCTTCCATACGAGCGTTTTTACTACGTAAATAAGTTACACCCGACGCCCAAACTTCTTGCGAAACAATGGGTGCTAATAGTGTTTCTTCTAAATTAGGTTTTTGCTTTGCATTTTTTGTTTCAATAGTTTGTTTTAAGAACTGAAATAAATTTGGCTGATTGACAAGTGCATCGAAAGTCAATTCTTTAAATGAAAAGTAATTGTTATTGTCTTCAACTAATGGTCCTGAGGTTGTATTGTAAATTTTCATTAATATTTTGATTGTTTTTGAGTCAAATAGGGAGGTTTATTCCCTATTTGATGAGATTTAATCTTGTTTATTACTCAAAGAATGGAATTCCTGGAGTTGCATATTTTTTCATTCCTTCTTCGTTGATTTCTACGCCAATACCTGGTACATCACGTACTTTGATAAAACCATTTTTCTCAACCATTTCGCCCTCAAATTTTACTATTTCTTTATACATTGGCTCTTTGTGGAAATAAATTTGCCATTCCATAATCATAAAGTTTGGCACAGATGCACACACGTGGGCACAAGCCATTGCTCCCAAATACGAAGCCACCATGTGCGGTGCAAACGGAACATAATAGAGGTTTGCGAGATTTGCAATACGCTGTCCTTCGCCCAGACCACCACATTTTTGTAAGTCAGGCATGATGATATCTACTGCACCTTTTTCGAGCAAAGGTCGGAAACCATATGCTAAATAATGGTTTTCGCCCGCACAGATTGGTGTTGAAGTAGAATCTGTTATTTTTTTGTAGGCGTCAACATTTTCGGCAGGAACTGGTTCTTCGAGCCACATTAGATTTAGTGGTTCAAGAATTTTAGCTGCTCTTTCGCCTGTTATGGCATCGTATCGGCCGTGCATATCGGCACAAATATCTATTTTATTCCCGACCTCTTTACGTGCTGCGGCCATTTGGTCGTACATACGTTGTAGTTCAGGCTGACTTGCAGTCCAATTAAAGCGGTCGTATTTGTTAGGGTCGTTTGCTTGGTCTAAGTCAAATTTTACTGCCGTGAAGCCCATATCAACTGCTTCACGTGCGGCTTTGGCGAAGTCTTCGGGTTTTGGAAGTTGATTTTGATAGAGTGCTGTATCCATATAAACTCTTATGCTATCTCTGAATTTCCCACCTAAAAGCTGGTAAACTGGTACTCCAAGTGCTTTTCCTGCAATGTCCCAAAGGGCGGTTTCAACGGCTGTAAGTACAGCTACAAACATACCAGATTGAGCCCCTTCAAAAAAACCTGATTTACGGATCTGCTCAAATAAACGATTGACATTCAATGGGTTTTGTCCTTTTAAGCGTTGCCCCATAGATTTTACGAGATGATAAGTTCCAGGTGTTGCATCTACACCTTCTCCATGCCCAATGATTCCCTGATTGGTATATATTTTTACGAATAAGCTATGTCCACCACGAATATAACCAGCTTTTAAATCAGTAATTTTTAAATCGGATGGAGCAGAACTTTTTGGTGCTTTATCAATTGCTTTTACATATTCGTTGCCGAATGATGAAAACGAACTGGCCGCAAATGCAGAGCTAACTGCCGCTTTTTGGAAAAAATTTCTTCTATTCACTTTGGTAAATGATGTTTTATGAGGAAAACCTCGTTTGATTGAATAAATATTGTCTAATTGGTAGTGTTCAGAAAATTTAGTTTTGTGTAGTATTTTTTACCACAGAGGTTTAAAGAGGACAACCACAGAGGAAAAAGAGGTATTACTAATATATAAAACTATATTTTCAGAACAGTAAATAGTAAATTTAAAACACTTCCTATAAGCCAATTATAGCTCAAAGTAAATATAGGGTAGGTTTAGAGTTTACTCGTAAATCGTAATTCGATTCATTCGTAAATTCTTCTTACCATGTTCTTTCTTTCAAGATTTCTTGGATTTGTTCTGGAGCAACAGGCAATTCGTTGATGTGTTCTTTGAGCCATTGAGAAAAATCTTTTTCAATATCTGCCGACCAACGAGTATCAATCTGACCAGTGGTATATTTCCCTTCTTTCAGACGTTGGTGGCTGAATTTATCTCTCAAACGAACTACTTCTGATGATTTTACGACGTCTTCTGCCAAATGAGGTGGAATAAAGATTACGCCACCATCACGCCCAAGTACTACATCGCCTGGCATACAGGTTGCATCACCAATTTTGGTTGGTTGATTGATTCCGACTAAAGTTGTATTCAATCCACCGGGTTGAGTGGGCGAGTTTAAGTGGTGACTTGGATGATAACTTCTAAAAAATGAGGTAAATCCACCAATTTCTTTTAAACCACTTATATCTCTGATTGCACCTTCGTAAACGATACCATTTCCTGTGCGATTAAAAATAGCATTTCCAAGATTATCACCGATGGTTGGCCCATCTTCGTAAGCATTGAATTGGTCAACTACATAAACATCTCGTTTTACGAGAGTTTCAATTACCCAAGTGTTTTGTGCCTTCAAACGACCATCTTGCTTTGTGCCTTTTTCGTCAATGGCAATTTGAATATCTGGTCGGCCTGGCATAAAAATGGCGGTTACGGCACGTCCAACTAAAATACTATCAGGGTTAATTGTTTGCCAATTACCTACATATTGATGGCGATAATTTTTATTTCGTAATACTGCCCAAGCCTCTTCGTGAGTAACTTTTTTCATACGATTCAGAATCGCATCTGATACTTTTGGGCGGCCATCGGCAAAACGCTCACCCTTCCATTCACGAGTTAGATGAAGTAAATAATCTTTTGATATTTGTTGAGCATTGAGCTGGAAAACACCAAATAACAATAAGATTGCTAAAAAACTTTTTTTCATAGTTTTGAGATTGGGGTTAATATAAAGATTTGAGATTTTAATTTTCGGTAGGGTTTTGCGGTTGTTTTTTACTCCAAAAATTGGCCAACATCGAACCCGTGATGTTCATCACTGGGCCAAAAATCGCTGGGGCCAAACCTGCGGTGGCAATTTTACCCATTTCGTTGGCAAGTGCCGAAGCAAGTCCTGCATTTTGCATTCCAACTTCGAGCGATACAGCTCGTGCATCTTGCTCGTTTAGTTTTAATAATTTTGCAAAAATGTATCCAAGCGAATAACCAAAAACATTGTGAATAAAGACCACTATGATTAGCAAAAAACCAACTGTTTTGAGAGCTGTTGCACCACTTGCCGTTACAATCAAGATGATGTAGGCAATACCAAGCATCGAAAACACTGGTAAAATTTTATTAAATTTGGTAACTAAATTGGGTGCAATTTTATTGATGGCTAAACCTATAAAAATGGGTAAAAGTACCATTTGTGCCATGTCCCAAAACATTTTTAAAAATTCAACTTCGATGAGTCCACCACCAAGGGTTTTCATCAAAAAAGGGGTCATTAATGGGGCAACGAGTGTTGCTAAAGTAGTAATTGTGATAGACAATGCTACATTTGCCTTGGCCATGAGTGCCATCACATTAGAGGCCAGTCCGCTTGGGCTGCTGCCTATCAAAATTACACCAGCTGCTATTTCGGGCGGAAAATCAAATACTTTTGATAAACCCAAGCCCAAAAAAGGCATAATTGTAAATTGACAAACTAATCCGATAATTACTTTTTTAGGAGATTTGAAGACTTCTGCAAAATCTTCGACGGTCATGGTTGCCCCCATACCGAGCATGATTATCTGTAAAACAGGCTTAATAAATGTATTGAGTTTTACGCCGAAAACCGTACTAAATGTTTCAGGGAAATTATAGCCTACAATTACGAGCAAAATAATACTTAATGTGTACCAGTAGTCTTTGAGTTTCATTGGGTTAGGGTTAAGTGTATTGAAAAGGACTAAGGTAATAGCCCTTTTCAATGGAAAAGAAATTTATTGTTTGTCCCAGAAAACACGAGTCGTGAGATTATCAGGCCCCATGCGAGTTACAGCTTTTTGATAATTTTCGTTGTTTCTTGAATTTTCTGAATTTGGATAAGCGAAGCGTCTTGTAAAGCCACCTTGCAAGTTGTTGTTATATTTGTTTGGACTTAAATTCGGGAAGCCCGTTCTTCTGAAATTCGCAAACGATTCGGCACCGTTGCCCAACGAAGCTATCCAATATTGAGTATTGATAAGTTCAAGAGCTTTGGCATCATCATACTTAACTTTCGGATTTGCCAAATAACTTGCTTTCAATGCTGCCGAAAACGCATTTGCTGGTACTGTTGGGTAAAGTAAATATTCGTCCATGGCGGCTGAAACACCCGCTTCATAATATTCTTTGGCAGTTAGGGCATTGCTTAGTCCTGCTAACCAACCTTTTTGTGCTGCTTCGGCCAATAAAAGTTTAGTTTGTGCATTCGTTACGTAGAAAACTGGTGCAGTGGCACTTCCAAAAACGGTATAGTTAAGCTGCGAATAGTTTTGTCCAGTTCCAGCCGTACCTCGGTATCCTGTTACTTTCAAAACGCTTGTTTGGTCGTAGCCAACTGGGAAACCGAATTGTTTGGCAGAAGCCGTATCTGGTGTTAGTGCTAAAACTTGATTAGGGTCGCTGTATTTTCCAGAAATATATTTCAAACGTGGGTCGCCAGTTGATTTTAATTGCTCAACAAATGGTTCGGCTAAGTAATAGAAATAAGGGTTTGTTCCTCTTGGGCCAGCATTCAACGGATTGTTGTAAATAGCATTATAAACAATATAGGCATTATCAGCATTTGCTTGAATAAGCCCACCTCTAAATGCTTCTTGCACAATCGTTTTTGCTTTGTTTGGGTCAACTTTTGAATACCTCATACCGATTCTCAAAAGAAGTGAGTTTCCCAATTTCTTCCATTTATCAATTTGGTCAGCCGCTGCTAATTTCCCAAAAAACAAATCTTCTTTCACTGCACCTTTCGAGGCATCGAGAGCTGCTGTTGCTGCTTTGATTTCATTATAAATGTCCTCATATATGGCTTTGTCTTCATCGTATTTTGGATAAAATATCGCATCGAGGTAGCCTTTTCCTGCTTGGCTGTATGGAATATCGCCATAGGTATCAACGAGTGTCATGAAAATATACGATTTCCAGATTCGTGACATATTATAGAGATTGCTTTTGGTAGCATCGGCCTTAGTAAGGCTAAGGATTTGTTCGAGCGATTTTAGTGGCCCAGGATAGCTATTGTTCCAACGAGGAGCATTGAAGTTATCGTTGTCTTCATTGAAATTGAAGCCAGCCGTAGCTCCTGTATTGTAGGCGTTTACAAACTGTTGAACCACTGTTTGTTCTCCTTCCCAAAAGCCACCATCAGTCAGGCGTTGGGCGTTGGTAAAAAGTATGGCAGGGTCAATTTTTGTGAGGGCGTAGGGGTTTGTATTTACTTCCACAAACCCATCATCGCACGATGATATTGCAAAAGATGCAAAGAAAAGAGACGATATATAAATTAATTTCTTCATTTTTTTGATTTCGATTTTTAGAATTTCACATTAAGATTAATACCATACGTACGAGTAGTAGGCAACGACGTTTGCTCATAACCAACCCTCGAATCGCCCGACGAAGCAAATGACTCTGGGTCTAAATCATCAATGTATTTTTTGATGATAAGTACGTTTCTGCAAGAAGCCGAAAGCGTAAGTCCTTTGACAAACTTAACTTTTGAACTCAAAAATCTTGTAGCATCGTAGTTGAGCGTAATGTTTCTTAATTTTATGAAATCAGATTTGAACAAGAAAGGGTCAGCAATTTGTAAGTTTCTGTAATCTGTATAGAATAATTGTGGGTCAACTTTAACCGTATTTTTCTCGCCATTGGCATAAACACCAGGGAATAAAACGCCACCATCACGACCAACCAATGATGCTTGTGTGTGTCCTTGTCTCAAACCATTCAAAGCCGTTGATGATAAAACTTTTCCACCCGCTTTGTAGTCGATGTGAACTAATAAGCTCAAGTTTTTGTACCCAAACGTATTTGTCCAACCACCTGTAAATTTAGGTAAGGCACTGCCAAATAATACGTCTGCACCATCGCTTGCCAATAATCTACCGTTCGTTCCGACCATAATTTCACCATTGGCATTTCTTTTGTAAGTTTTTGCTGCAAGCTGATTGAGCGGCTGACCAACTTCATAAACCAAGCTACCTAAAAACTCATTTCCACCAAATGATGTAACAACGATTCGATTAGTGTTCGGAGCTAAAGCCAATACTTTTGTATTATTAATGGCCGTGTTGAACGAAGACTTCCAAATGAAATCACCTTTTTTGTAAGGTGTCACATCTACCATAAACTCAAAACCTCTGTTTTGTAATGCTCCAAGATTTAATGGTGTACCATTATAACCCGTTGCGTTCGATACCGCTACTGTCAAGATTTGGTCTCTTGTTTGTTTGTCGTAGTAAGCCACATCTACGTTCACTCTGCTTTTAAACAATTTTAATTCGATACCAACTTCACGCTCACTTACACTAAATGGACGAAGAAGCGGGTTTGGACTATTGCCATTATTGATTTGACCAAGTGCATAGCCATTGAATGGATTTTGGAGAATTCCATAAGTAAGTTGACCGCTGTAAGCATTGATACCGTTGGCACTTCCTACGTCAGCAAATGATGCCCTTACTTTACCATAATTCAACCAAGAAATATCTTTTAAAACTTCCGAGAAAATAAAACTTCCACTAACCGATGGGTAAAAAGAACTATTATTTTGAGGGTTTAGCACCGAAAACCAATCATTACGACCAGCAAGGTTTACAAAAACCATGTCTTTGTAGCCTAATTCGGCAGTTCCATACAATGAGTTTACTTGCTCCGAATAAATTCCGTAGCTTTGGGCTTTTGTGATACCGTTTTCAATAGAATATAAGTCTTTTACCGTGAAATCTGTTACACTTTGGTCGAAAGTACGGTTATTGTTCGTGAAAATGTTTCCACCTAAATTAGCATCTACCGAGAAATTGCCAAATTCTTTATTTCCTGCAAGCAAGAAATCCATATTCATCTGCCGACCCGTGCTTGAGTTTACACCGTAAGTTCCATTATAGCCTGTACCTGCTTGGTTAAGTAATGTCGAAGTACCAACGCCTGTTGGTAAGTTTTGCTCCAAAAACGTCACGCCATAATCCATATTTACACGACCTTGAATGTACAACCATTTTAAGATGTCATATTTTACGGCCACTGTACTCAAAATACGGTCTCTTTTATTTTTGATAAACTGGCGGTCCATGATGTAGTATGGGTTTATCAAAGTTGTCTGAAAACCCGAAGTTTGTCTTTCAGTACCATTATCGGCTACTGCTTTTTCTTTCAAGACATCAAGACCTATCGAACCTGCTAAACGATACAAAAAGTTGGGT
The DNA here is from genome assembly GCF_040253585.1 of Emticicia sp. W12TSBA100-4. Classification (NCBI taxonomy): domain Bacteria; kingdom Pseudomonadati; phylum Bacteroidota; class Cytophagia; order Cytophagales; family Leadbetterellaceae; genus Emticicia; species Emticicia sp. W12TSBA100-4. Next base: position 88,078 of record NZ_JBELAU010000008.1, on the reverse strand, counting down.
GTTCCAACCCCCTGAACTCCTACCTGTGGTGGGTTATTATTGATTTCGTTGGTGTAGTTTACATTAAATGTCATCGACATTTTATTACCAATTTTCTGATTCAAACCAGCATTAAAGATTTTTTTGTGGTAATCGTTGTTCGGAGAAATACCTAATGCATCTTGATTTGAATAAGACGCTCTGAAACTTCCCGTTGCATTTCCACCCGAAAGGGCAATTGTATTAGTAAATGCACTTCCTGTACGATAAAAATCTTTAATACGATTCAATGCAGGAGAATATGGCCTTGAAACACCATCAAACTGAATCGTTGGCTGTCCATCGTATTTTGCTCCCCAACCAAATTGACCTGTCGTAATCGCTTGTCCTTGAGTTGTTGGGCGAACACCTGCTTGTCCTTGACCATATTCGGTTTGAAAATTAGTGAAGTCAAGTACTTCATCCGACGAATAATTAGCCGAATATTCAACACCAATACCTGAGTTTTTGCTTCCACTTTTGGTGGTGATGATAATCGCACCATTGGCCGCACGAGAACCATAAATGGCTGCCGCTGTTGCACCTTTCAATACGGTCATACTCTCTACATCATCAGGGTTGAACTGTTGCATATTATCCCCTAAGTCAATTGAAGCATTACCATTGGCTCCACGAGCTCCTTGATCCATTGGCAAGCCATTGATTACAATTAGTGGCGAGTTGTTTGCTCCTGCAAAAGCCGATTGTCCTCTCAAACGAATCTTTGTACTCGCTCCAGCTCCTGAAGATGGAGGTGTAATATCCAAACCTGCCACTTTTCCTTCAAGCGAAGTCATAATATTCACTGTACGGTTTTGTTGAATCTCGTTTACTTTGACCGATTCAGCCGAATAACCCAATTTTTTAGATTCTTTCTTGATTCCCAGTGCCGTAACTATCACTTCTTGAAGGTTCTGAGTATCTTCAACCAAGCTTACGCTAATTGAGCTTGAATTTCCTACCTTAACTTCTTGCGTTGTAAAACCAATAAAACTAAAAACCAAAGTTTCGGTACTTGCTACTTCAATCTTAAATTTACCTGTTGCATCGGTTGTTGTTCCACGTGTTGTACCTTTAACAGTAACGCCCACCCCTGGCATTGGGTCATTGTTTGTACTACTGTTTACTTGCCCGCTGACTTGCTTCGACTGTGCAAAAATGCTCAACGGACTCAGACACAAGAGTAAGGCCATCAGTCTGAGCCACGATTTTAGGTCTTTTGATTGGTAATTTTGTTTCATTTTAATAGAGGGTTTATTTGAAAAATACAATTTAATAGAGTTGAAATACTAAAAATTGACTAAATTTGGATTGAATACTTTATCGAAGCTATTCGTAGGATTTTGATTTCCAAACAAAAGGTGTCAATTTGACACTAATATTTTAACACGAAATATCGTAAACGTTTTAGATGTACGCTATTTATAGATTTGAGCTTACTATATTTTCTTTTGAAGAATTATAATTTAGAAAATGAGCTAAGAATCTACTTTTTTAGTAATTTAAAAAAATTACACAAAATATTAAAAAAATACAATAACAATTATGCAGAAATGTATTAAATGTAATTCGGTTGATGGGGTAATAAAATCAGGATTTTTGAGAGGAAGCCAGAGGTTTTATTGCAAACAATGTGATTTTAATTTTGTGTTAGATACTGAAAGTATTAAGCCTATCAAAAAAAGCGGGCAGGTCACTATAGTCGATTTGGCGAAACACCTCGGGATTTCGGTTGCGACAGTTTCAAGAGCCTTGAATGATAAATCGGATATTAGCCAACTTACCAGAAAAACAGTATTGGAAGCTGCTATTATGTTGGACTACAAACCTAATCTATTAGCCCAGAGTCTCAACAAAGGAAAAACAAATACGATTGGTGTCGTGATTCCGAATGTTGAGTTGCCTTTTTTTGCAACAGCACTGGCCAAAATGCAACAAGTAGCTCTTGAAAGTGGATATCGAATTATTGTTTGTCATTCTGGAGAATCAGCTGAAATCGAAGTTTTGAATACCGAAACTTTAATTGCTTGCCGAGTAGATGGTATATTATTGAGCCATGCCAAAGAAACAAATTCTTTTGAGCATATCAAGCACGTGATTGATAAAGGTATTGCCATTGTGAATTTTGATAGGGTTTGCAACGAGATTGATACAGCCAAAGTTATACACGAAGATTTTAAAGGAAGCTTTGATTTAGTAGAACATTTAATTCAACAAGGTTGCAGAAAAATAGGAATAATGCTCGGCCCTGAAAAGTTCTATATTTCACAAATTAGGCTTGCTGGCTATAAGGCTGCTCTTGAAAAACACGGAATCGAACTTATCAATGATTATATTGTATATTCAGAAATGAATAAAAATGATGGTGGTCGAGTGTTTGATTATTTTATGAGCCTTCCGCATCCACCTGATGGTATTTTTACGATGCTATCAAGAAATGCAATAGAGATGATGGTTGAAGCAAAAAAAAGGAAAATTAAAATTCCAGAAGAAATTGCTTTTGTTGGCTTTGGAGACGATTCGCTTGCCGAACTATTTGAACCCTCGCTTACAGTTTTTAATCATTTTCCTACTAAAGTTGGCGAAGCATCTATCAAAATGTTGATAGATAACATTAATAAAAGAGAAGCGTTTTTACCCTATACTCAATCTATTCAAGGAGAATTAATCATTAGAAATTCTTCAAAAAAGGATTGTTCTGAAGTAGATTAAAACTTTGAGAGTATAATAGAATCCACAATAATTTCTATCTATAGTTCAAGTTTTATTTTTCAATAAAACGACTTATCATAACTTCTTTCTATGCATATACATTTTTATTACGAAATATCTCGTAATAAAATTTGTATTCAAAAAAAATTTAGCTTTATCTTTGCTACGAAATATTTCGTAGATAAAATTCTATGCTTTTAAGTTTTTTGTGTAACCTTTTCCAAAGAGTAAAGTATTCACAATAAAATAGGCGAAGCAACACAACTTTATAAGCAGTCACGGGTCATGAACGTGTATTTGCACCCTATAACATTTTATGAAAAAGCTATAACCATTTACTTATGAAAAATCTATTACTCGTGTTACTCACGAGCCTATCGAGCTATGTCTTTGCTCAGACCTACACCGTAAAAGGCACTACCAAAACCCAGCAAAATGAAGCTGCTTCGTTTGCTACAATTTCGCTTCATAATGCGATAGATTCTACACTTTTTAAGGCCGATATGGCTGACGAAAATGGTGGTTTCAAAATCAATGGAGTGGTAAAAGGCAAGTATTTTATAAAAATTTCGGCCGTAGGATTTCGAGCTTTTGCTTCGCCTATTTTTGAAGTAGTTGATACTGATATTGAATTTAATCCTTTTGTACTGACTGCCGATACGCAACAATTAAAAGAGGTAAAAGTAGTAGCTTCCAAGCCTTTGATTGAGGTAAAAGAAGATAGAGTCATATTCAATGTCGAGAGTAGTATTAGCTCAACTGGAACAAATGCCTTAGAATTGATGCGAAAATCGCCAGGCGTGCAGGTCGATAAAGACGAAAATATTTTAGTAAAAGGAAAAACAGGCGTACGAATCTATATTGATGGCCGCCCTTCGCCGATGAGTGGGAGAGACTTGGCTTCTACACTAAAAAGTATGAATTCGGCCGATATTGAAGCCATCGAAATTATCACAAATCCTTCAGCAAAATATGATGCCGCTGGAGATTTGGGCATTATTAATATTCGCTTAAAGAAAAATCGAAAACTCGGAACAAATGGAAATATTAGTTTGGGTGGCTTGTTCGGAATTTCACCAAAATATAACTCTTCACTGAGCCTTAATCATCGAGATAAAAAAGTAAATCTTTTTGGTACGTATAGCTATAATCAAGGTGCTTGGCATAACCGAACACTCGACGACCAAATTTTGAATAATATCATGTATAACAAAACTTGGCGAGGGCTTTGGCGTGATACTTCGAGCAATTTGAAAGCAGGAGCAGACTACTTTATCAATACCAAAAATACCATAGGTTTTAATCTGAATGGTCGTGTGAGCAACCACAACGGCGGCGGTGAAAGCGAAACTTTGATAGGACGTAGGTATGCAAGTGTGCCAGATTCAGCTATTTTATATTCACAGACATCGAACCCTGAAAAGAATAAAAATCTAAATTTTAATCTCAATTATCGTTATGCCGATACTACTGGCCACGAGCTGAATTTCGATGTCGATTATGGTGTTTTTAATTCACGAGGCATCAGTTATCAGCCCAATAGATATACTTTTGTGAATAGCGATAGACCTTCCTTTGAGCGAAATTATGTAACTAAAACACCAATTGATATCATTATTAAATCGGCCAAGATTGATTACGAACAACCTTTTAAGAAAGGAAAATTGGCCTATGGTGTAAAATTATCAGATGTAACTTCTGATAATACTTTCGATTTTTTTACCAAAATTCAGAACGAAGAAATCAGAGATATTGACCGTAGTAATCAATTTAGATACACCGAACGAATATATGCTGCTTACTTCAATTATAATAAATCACTGGGTAAAAAATGGAATATTCAGGCGGGTTTACGTGCCGAAAATACGCAGTCGTTGGGTAAGCTGACGAGTTTCAAACAGAATGATTTAGACAAAGTGGATACTACGTATTTGAATCTTTTTCCGAGTGGAGCAATTTCTTATAAAGCCACAGATAATCACTCGTTTAACCTCAATTATAGTCGCCGAATCAATCGCCCGAGTTATCAAAACCTCAATCCGTTTGAATACCGCATTGATGAACTGGTTTACTCAAAAGGAAACCCATTTCTTCGCCCCGAATATGCCAATAATTTCAAAATAACGCATATTTATAAAGGAAAACTTACAAGCTCATTTGGCTATTGGCGTACAAAATATCCAGTTGTGGGTTTACGAATTCCGTATGATGAAAGTAGGACCTATTTTATTTCCGAAAACCTTGATTATTCGGAAGGATATAATCTGGATTTGAGTTTTAATACACAGCTCACCAAATGGTGGGAACTCAACATCAATGTAAATGGATTTCATAATTTATGGCGAGCAAAATTAGATAATGGGCTGATTATTAATAATCGAACGACTGCTTTGAACGGAAATGGCCAAAGCACCTTTAAACTAAAAAATAACTGGACGTTTGAGCTTTCGGGTTGGTATAATTCGCCTTATCGACGCATCGACTATAATTCGGCAATGGGTATGCTTGACGCTGGGGTTCAAAAGAAGTTTTTAAAAGATAATGCTACCTTGAAAGTTGTATTTAGTGATGTGCTGAATACCGCTCGTGGAGGGCATCATTCGGAATATGCGGGGATTGCTACGAATCTGAGATTTAAGTTTGAGGGTCGATTACTACGAGTAACCTTCAATTATCGTTTTGGTAGCAAAGAAATCAAGGAAGCCCGCAACCGACGCTCAGGCTCAGAAGATGAATTGAGAAGAATAAAAGGCTAATAGCTTGCCATTTATCCAATAAAAAATCCTTTTGTGTAAATGAAAAAATATGTTTTTGACATGAATACTATTGTGCTTTATATTTGCGTTTATAAACAAATTATGAAATATAAAAAGCGTATTTACTTTTCTTCACAGAAATTGTAAACATTTTTTCGCTTCGTTAGTTTTAGGTTATAATTCATAACCGAAATCAGCAAAACACGCATCAATAGCACAAGACATTAAAGATTTTCCTGTATGTGACCCATACAGTTTGTTGTTAGAACTATAAAGTCCCAGCCGATTGTGTTGGGATTTTTATTTTTTATTGATTCGTTGTACTCTATTATAAATAATCATTCCCCGAGATATCTTCTATCCCTAAAAACAAGGTTCTATCCCACAAATTTTGATGGTGCTTCTCGTGAAAATAGATTTACATTTTCAAATATTCAGAAAAAACCGATTTTGTTTCAACTTTATAGCCTACCTTTTACACTACTCTAAGATTTTTAGATGAAGGTTATCCTGTATATTCACGCATTATTTATGAAGATGAATCATGAACTTGATAATTAAATTAGTGGTTTCAATTTTAGTCTTTACTGCTACGTCTGGATTTGGACAACCGCTTAGTTTACCTACAAAAGAGGTAGATGTACTGAAGCAAAAATTGGCAGTGTATGCCGAAGACACAAACAGAGTTATCAATTTATGGCGTTTGGCAAGGTACCATACCATGACAGAGCCTCGCCAAGCAGTGATAAATGCCAACGAGGCAATTTCGCTCGCCCGAAAATTGAATTATGTTTATGGCGAATTGGTTTCTTTGCAGGCATTAAGTTTTATATCAACCATCACAGGCGATTGGCAAAAAGGTATGCAGACTGCCGTTGAAGGTTTACAAATAAGTCAAGCCAAATACCCGAAACTGGAGATAGCATTTTATAACGTAATAGCACTTGTGTACGAAAAACAGCAAGACAGCAAACAACGCTTAGAATGGTTATTAAAAGCCTATCATCACCCTCAAATCGAATATCTTCCAAATAATGGGAAATGGCTCATTTATCATAATATCGGTGAGGTTTACGAAAAGCTAAATGTGCTTGACTCTGCCATGTATTTTGGAAAAATAATAGATATTAATTGCAGAAAACTAAGCATACCCGTAGAAGTTTCGTATGCAAATGCGATTATGGGTAGGGTAGAAAATAAACGAAAAAACTATCCTCAAGCATTGCAATATTTAAAAATCGCTACAAATTTTTCAAATAAATCGGGGAATCTTTTTTTAGAATCCGAGCAATCGGTTGATTTAGCACGAGTTTTTCATGCAATGAATCAAGCAGATTCGGCCATTTTTTATGCAGAAAAAGCCTTAAACGGTGGTCAGAAATTTAAAAACTTAGTGTTGACGGCAGATGCTGCAAAGCTTTTAGCTCAAATTTATGAGCATAGTAATCCATCAAAAGCTACTACTTATTTGAAAATTCTGAATGCGGCTAATGATAGCCTTTACACTGCCTCAAGAATCATTCAAACACAAAACATTGTCAATGCAGAAGCACAACGCAAAAGAGATTTAGAAGAAGCAAAAAAAGAATATTATAACTCAATTAGACTTTATGCTCTTATAGGATTTCTTGTTTTTTTAGGTATTTTGTCAGTCGTTTTGATACGCAATAATCGCCAAACCCAAAAAGCTAATGCAATCTTAAATGATAAAAACTTAGAAATAAGTCTTCAAAAAGATAAAATTGAAAAGCAAATTGAGCAAAAACAGATTCTACTTTCAGAATTACAACATCGAGTAAAAAATAACTTGCAGTATGTTATCAGTATTTTAGAAATTCAGAAAGAATCGGTTAATTACAGCAATATTGATGACCTAATAAAAAACAACCAAAATCGGATACATTCGATAGCTTTACTTCATAAAAAACTAAGCATCAACGATAGTGTCAATGATGTAGATTTGAAAAGATACGTTATCGAACTGGCCGAATTAGTAAAGGAATCTTACGTAAACGAACGACAAGTAACTCTTTTGGTGAGTTGCGAAGTCGAAACGCTATCCATCTCGAAGGCTTTGCCCGTAGGTTTGATTATTGTAGAATTAGTCAGCAATAGCATGAAACATGCATTTACGCAACAGACAAAAGGTATTATTAATATAGAAATTACGCAAGACACGCAAGCTAAAATGAATAAACTACATTATGTTGATAATGGCGTAGGTTTTGATTTTAAAAATGTAGAAACAAAAGGGCTTGGGGTAGAAATAATGAAAGGATTGATTGACCAACTCAGTGGTAAAACAGAAACGCCATCGCACAGCAAGGGTTTTGAACTAATTGTTTATTTTAAATCGTAAATTCCGATGGATACAAAAACTATTTTAGTAGTAGAAGATGATTTTTTGAATCGAAGATTGACTAAAAAGATTCTGTTAGAAAACGATTATAAAGTCTTTGAAGCAAAAAATGCTAATGAAGCCATTGAAACACTTAAAAAAGAAGCGATTGACATCGCTATTTTGGATATAAATTTGGGTGAAGGTGAAACCGATGGCATTAGTCTGGGAAAACAAATTCATGACAAATTTCAGATTCCGTTTATTTATCTTACAGCTTATGATACTTCCAAAGTTATCAATGAAGCAGTGGCTACTTCGCCTTATTCGTACCTGACAAAACCCTTCAAAAATAGCGATTTGATTGCATCGGTTGAAATTGCAATAATAAAATCAGCTAACCAAAAGAAGCACAAACCTACGATTTCGGTCAAAGACTGCGAATATAAAGTAGAATTACCTTTAGAAGAAATCAATTACATCGAATCCGAAGGGAACTATCTACTCTTTCATACTGATAACAAAATTTATAAATGCCGTTCGACCATCTCTCAAATTATCGAATCTCTTCCGTTATCATTTGTGCAAGTTCACCGAGCATTTATCGTCAATAAAGAGAAAATTGAGAAATCTAATTTAAAGAGCGTTGTGGTGCGAAACATGAATATTCCTGTTTCTAAAAACTTCTATCCAGTAGAATAGAAATTTCCTAAAAAATCTAAGAAAGCATAAAAAATCCCCTTTCCAAAAGATTGTTGAGAAGGGGATTCTTTATTCAATGACTTTTGATTAATCTTTCAAGTTATAATATTTCTTTACAGCATTATAATCGTTGAAATCCACCGTTTGGCGTCCGTTGCGAAGGTCGTTGGCAGGTATAAGAATTATACGGGTAGTCGCTGTAAGTGTTGAAGCTGAAGCTATTTTTCTATAAACATTTATTCCTGAGGTATTTCCCGCAAAAGTAGTTTGGAAATAAAACTCATGTTCTACAAGGTCTGTGGATAGTACAGTGCCTGGTATAGAATACCAAGGATAACCGGTTGTGTTGCTGAGATTAGAAGCCGACGTCATATAAATCAATATTGCACTACTATTCATTATTGCTGGTGTAATATTAGGAAATACAAATTGTTGAACTGAACCTCTCGATGCTGCCCATGTTTTGGCTGCATAAGTAATCTGAATCACATTGGCATTGCCTGTTTGTCCAGTTGCTCCCGTTGCACCTTGTGGGCCTGCTGCTCCTGTTGCACCCTGTGGCCCCGCTGGCCCAACTTCTCCCGCAGGACCTTCACAACTGCTAAATAATAAACTACTGCCCAAAACAAGAGCAGTTAATACAATAGAAAAAGAACGTGAAATTTGCATAAATACAAAGCGTAACTCCGCCGAGTTTGGTTTGATTGAAAACAATAGTTTTTATGTATTGCTATAAATAAAGATAGTTTAGTATTGGATAGAAATCCACTTACCCTGCATTACATCAGTAAAACTATTATCAACTCCACCAAGCTCAAAAAAACTGGGATGAAATGGCGATTTTAGGGATAGAATGAATATGCCTAAAATTGGGAACTCAATCTAAAAATGTAGAGTAGGGGCAATAAAAGAGGAGTAGTGCGAAATTTGAAAATCCCTGTTTCTGAAAATTTCTACTCAAAAGAATAGTCATCTTAGAAACAGGGATTTACTGGATAATCAGTCAATAGGTGTTTGGCGTTTACTTCTTCTCAAAAGTAACTAAATCGCCATTGGCACTTCTTGATGTATAGGTAATCGAAATGTTATTATAAGTCAATGTCTGATTTAAACTCAATGGGGCATCAAGTTTTTTATCATCAGTTAGGTTTATGGGTAAGACTTTGATAGCACCCTCACCCGAATTGATTCTTGTATCTACAACATAAACCAAGGGGCCTTCTTTGGGTAATGAATTATCGTAGCCTAATTTTCTTCTACATTCAACAACTACGGCTGAATTTGCGTCTATTGGTATGGTCAGTAATTTAATTCCACCTGCGGTTTCGATGGGTGTCAAAGTAACTGACCCATTGCCTGTGCTGTTCTGACACACAACTTGGTCATCTTTCATCCATCCTAAAAGCCAACGCTCCCAACCAAAAAACTCTGTACCAGCCCCACCAATATTGCCCATAATACCAAACTGTCCTACAAATCTAAGACTTGGTGAGCCAGAATATGTATAGAGGTCAACAAGGCCCATTGAATGTCCAAACTCATGACAAAACCATAAACCAGGTTTCCAAGAAATCAAATCACGTCCTGAAGTGATAGCATTGTTTAATACCACTCCATCGACCGAAATACCATTAGCAGGATGATTAGAAGTAAAGGTGGGGCCAATAGTAAAGGCACCTGCATCGGGATTTGAAATGACCAATAAATGCTCGAATTTTGAAAAATCAACTTTTGAATCAGCCAAAGAAATGGCTTCCTGAATATAAGCCTTATGACCTGCAAAAGTTGATAATGTATAACTGGTTGTTGGTTTACTCATTCTGAACCATTGAAATGTTGGTTCAAATGTTACATTTAGATTGTTATACGAAGAAGCACTTAAAAACTCTTCTGCATGGGGAGAAAGCGTTTGATTAAATAAAGCTTGTGGAGTTCTGGTTGCTATATTGTCCGTAAAATCTACAAAAATTACCCCTACTTTTACTGACTTAGTTGATGGCGTGCGATAGGGTCTTACTGGGAAACCAATACCGATTGTTGTAGAAGTGGCTGCGTGTGGCAACTTACAAGCTGTAACCGAAACATTATTATAAGTAAATCCGCTAAACGTGGCATTTCCACTTGGGGTGCTTACGACGACATTTCCACTACTTCCAGTGCCTACAACAGCCGTAATAGTTTTATCATTTACAACCGAAAATGAAGAAGCAGCCACTCCGCCAAAAGACACGGCCGTTGCTCCCGTAAAATTGGTCCCAGTTATTGTAATAGTCGAATTTGTAGTACCATTATTCGGACTAATTGCCGTAATCGTAGGTTGTGGTATCACGTAAGTAAAACCTGCAAGGGTTGCTGTGCCTGAGGGAGTTACCAAACTTACATCTCCACTTGCACCCGTGCCTACTACTGCGGTTATTTTTGTATCACTGACAAAAGTAAAAGAGGAGGCTGCTACTCCACCAAAAGAAACAGCTGTTACACCTGTCAATTTTGTGCCATTAATCGTAATCTCAGTTCCTGTTGGGCCAGATGTAGGAGAAAATGAGGCAATGGTTGGTTTAATGACTGGCGGTGGCGGCGGTGGAGCTGCTTCTGTTTTACTGCATCTGATTGTAAAAAAAGGTAAGGCAATTGCGATTAAAAAAAACACGATTTTTTTTACAGAATTTGAAACGTCTAATTTCATCATGGTATATAGTTTAGGTTGATATGATGATGCTCACAGTAAATTGTTAGTTACTTTTTCGCAATTAGTGTATTACAGTTTTTACTGTTTCAATGCTGTTGTTAAGTTAACATTTCAAAATGTAAATTTCACTTGAAAGCCCCAAAACATAATGACAGTAAAAAAAAAGATTTAAGTTATAAAATAAAATTTTAATCTACGTACATCAAAAAAACTGGGATAAAATGGAGATTTTAGGGATAGAATGATGAAAAGTAGAAATCTCTCTCAAGGATGGCTTAAATTATTTCTATATTTAAAAAAACGATTCCAATTTTAGACTGAAAGATTGTAAAAAATATGCTTGTTACAGAGGAGTTTGTCGAAGCAAGAATGCCCAAAAATAAGTAATCAAAAAACATTAAGTAGTCAATAAATAAAGAGGCTGCCTTTTTGGGCAGCCCCTTCAAACTCAAATTCCCTTCACCATTTCAATCATCCGAATGCCTTCTTCTCGCACCAAAAGACTCGATTTTAGCGTTATTTTCAATTTTCCATAATCCATTCGTATATCAAAGGCACCGTCAATGCTTGAACCTTCTCGCTGCGTGTAGGTTTCGTCAGAAATTGCCATTGGTAAGCCGAAAAGTATAATTGTTTGGTTGATGATTTGAGCCTCAAATCATATAAGACTCCATTGGCTGGACTTACTTTTCTTTCCATTTTTTAGGATTTAAGGTAGGCGTATTTCGATATTACTGGCATCCTTCTATTTTAGCAAGGAAAACGGTTCCATTAGCTGTTTGGAATCCAGGGTTCAACTCAATCGAACCTCCTGCTAAATACTCAATTTTAGAAGAAGAATCAAGAGAAGCAGTTGAGGATATTGAATATTTTGTCTTAAATTCTTGAATAGGGGGATTAATAATATGAGACGTAAAATCCATACTATCAGGACAATTATTGGTTACCACAATGGTTTTACTATTAGTATATTGTGGGCATACCTCTTGACAAATTGCTGTATAAGTGACCGTTTGGGATGTAACAACATTTGTTGGATTTCCAGCCGTAAAATAACCACTTGTTCCGTCATTATTTTCAAATTTCCAAGTAACGAGTCTTGAAGCACAAGTAGAAACTAATTCGAATGATTGATTGGCGTTTGCTGCTGAAGGTGCTGCAAGTATATTTCCATCATTTGTAATGTTATGGATATTATTATCCATCCAGTTGATACGATTAGAGATGAAGTTTTTTAATTTCTGAATCTCATCTGTAAAACTAAGGCTTTCAGTAGGAAACCATTTTTCTCTATCCCTTGCAGCGGCAGTTTGCAGTACATTCGCCAAACTATCAATAAAGTGCTCTCCTGTGGTGTAGGTCAAAAAGGTTTTTCTGAAATCTTTATATTTATCAATAACTTTATTTTTAAAAACGCAGTCTTGCATCATGCGTTCTGCCCAAAAGAAACGTGGGTCACACACTCCACATGAAAATCTCCAGCCTGTAGTATAAGTATCATAAAGTCCCAAAGAAGTATCCCATAGGGGAGAAGCTACCATTTTTTTACCTCTATCTTTATAGAAGTACTGGCTACGGGCAAAAATATCAAGATGAATACTGTATTCTTGTAATACAAAATTTTCAACAAAACTATTTTCATCAATATAATTTCTAAAACCTAAAGCAGGGTCACTGAAGTTGGCACTTTTCAAGACATCTTCAAAGTCTCGGATGTAGGTTTGAATATAGTTTAATTGTGGAGCAACTGGTTCTTTTGGATAGACACAGTCAAAATACATATGATAATTAGAGGCTGGTGAAGACTGGTGTGATGATTGCCAAGCGTAATCTGAGGTCAGTATTTCAGATTCACGGGAAGCTTCTATGATATATCCTCCCGAAATCTTAGAAGTAGTCGTATCTTCTTTGTCTAATTTTTTTATATTTATTCTATCAGCTCCTCTTTTTATTCTTTCAGTAAAAACAAAAAGCCCCATGTACTCACCATTTAATACTACCTCAACGTGCTTTAAACGAGGGGAATAATTGCCTGTTTTTGACCATAAATTATACACATAAGCATTTTTTAAGTATGTTTTATCATCATAATTAGCAATCAATGCCCAATCTGAACCTTTTGGCAATCCAAACATAGGGAAGTCTAAATCTTTGCCTAAATTATCTATTAATTCAATGGAGTATGATTTTTTGGGATATGCTTGTGAAGTAGTTCCTCTAAATTCAATACCTGCAAGCCCATTATAGTGGAAGTCAGTATCAGTTAGATAGTTGGTACTATTATCTTGGTGATATAAAATTTTGAGGTTTACAGTTATTTTAGGGTCATTTACTATCGTGTCACCATTTGTTTCGATTAAAACTATTGGGAGGTTAGAACTTGTAAATTGAGCAAAAGATAAGTGCGAAACACATATCAAACCTATAATAAATTTTAACATTTTAGTTGTGATTGTTTAGTACAGCAAACATATTATTGTTTCAAATATATTGTAGTACTCACTAATTTCAAATAAAAATTTATTATTCGGTTATGAAGAACAGCTAATGGTTTTAAAGTTCTTAAATTTCGCTAAAAATGAATTTCAAAGTTATATACTTATTTGCTTTTATAGTTCGAGGACAGGTTGCAGAGCATACCAAAAAGACTCCTCGAACTATATAAAAAATAATCAAATTCCCTTCACCATTTCAATCACCCGAATCTGCTCTAAAACCTGCTCAGGTTTGATGTAGAGTTCTTTGCCTTCCGTTATCGCACCGTGTAGGTTCTGAAAAAGTAAATCCCAGTTACCTGCTTCGGTTTCTATGTGTCCTCTGAAGTGCTGGCCTCCAATTTCAGTATTCAAAACACCCCATTTTTCTTTGGGTTCTACGCCAAAGCCTTCCATTCTTGGCATAAGTCCTGCTTTTAGGTGGTCTTCTTGTACATCAATTCCGTATTTTACAAACGAGCCTTTCGTGCCATGAATAATATATCTTGGACCTTCTTCTCGCACTAAAAGACTCGATTTTAGCGTTACTCTCAATTTTCCATAATCCATTCGTATATCAAAAGCATCATCAATACTTGATCCTTCTCGCTGCGTGTAGGTTTCGCCCGAAACTGCCATTGGCGAGCCGAAAAGTACAATTGTTTGATCGATGATATGAGCCCCCAAATCATACAAGATTCCATTGGCTGGACTTACTTCTTCTTTCCATTTTTTAGGATTTAAGATGGGCTTATGGCGGTCGAAATGCACTTCAAAGGCTACCAATTCGCCCAAAAGTTTGTTTTCAATTACTTTCTTGACCGTCATAAAATCGCTATCAAAGCGACGATTTTGGAAGATTGAAAGCACTTTTCCTTGCTTTTTCGACAACTCAATGAGTTCTTCGGCTTCAGCAACGGTTGCCGTGAAAGGTTTTTCTACTAATACGTGTTTGCCTGCCAAAAGTGCTTGTTTGGCTTGGCTAAAATGTAAATGGCTTGGTGAGGCGATGCTCACTAAGTCAATTTCGGTATCGGCTAAAACTTCGTCAATACTACGGGCAACGCCTACGCTTGGGTATATATGTTGAGGATTTTGCGAACCCGAAACGATGGTTTTTAGATTAAAATCTGGATTGGTAAGAAAGAACGGAGCTTGGAGGTATCTCCCCGAAAGTCCGAATCCGACAAGGGCAACGTTGAGCATAATGGCTTAGAATTTTTGGTTGAAGCCACTAAAGTAATGGCTTTTTAAGGTAAATCCAAAATTCTCATTTTTCTACGTGAAACATCAATTCTTTGGCCAGTAGAAAGACATGCAACGTGCCCGTCTTTTGTGCGTTCAATACCCGTAAGATATTTCAGATTTACTAATGTTCCTCGGTGGATTCGAGTAAAATCACCTTTCCCAGAAAGCTGTTTTTCAAAGATTTTCATAGTGTATGATGCCAAGATTACTTGTCCATCGTTTAAATAAAACCTTGTGTAGTTGTCGTAGCTTTTTAGATAAACGACATCTTCGGTGTGTACGCTTTTTTTGCGATGATTGAGGTAAAGTATCTCGGAATTACAAGTTTTTGGGTTGATCGTGTTTGTTTTCATGGCTTTCTTTAAATTTAATATCACTAAATTTATGTTTTACTCTAAACTTTCCCATAATTGCGAATAGTATAGCTAAAGTAAGTGTTGTTTGCTATGTAAAGTGTTTATAGTGAGGTAGTTATATTGTGTTATAATGCCAAAACTAAGTGACCTGAAAATCTTGCGTATTCAGTAGCAGGCGATATAAATTGATTTACACCTGATGTTTGATTGGCTACCACTTTTACCTTGTTACCAGCAGAAAGTCTAAAATCTACACTTATCGAATTTGTCATGAAGTTAGTTGTAGTGGCAGTAATAAGTTCAGTATCCAAGCCTACGATGCCTCCATCTTTCTGAATTTGCAAATTATATCCTCCTGCACCTGCACCAGAATTCCATAATATAAAAGCATCAAAATGGTAAATACCATCAACGGGGGCTGTAAATTCACCCGTAGCAGTATTATAATTGTTAGAAATGTCATACTCTTCGACTGTAAATGGCACGGTGCTATTGCCATTACTTACAGGGAATGCTGAAGCACCAACATCTTTCGCTGCAAAAGCAGAAGAATTTGCTACGCCATCAATAACGAGCTTACCGTTGGCATCAGCCGATACATTTCTAACACCAGTGCCAGCTAAACTCGAAGACCCAATAGTGCCATTTACCTCTAATTTATTACTTGTAGGCACTGTACTAATTCCGACATTGCCATTGGTGGCGTTGAATCTAAAACTCCAACCTGGAGTGCCATAAAACCCGAAAAGATCGTCGGTTTCCATACCTACAAAAACCCTCTCTGCACCTGTGGTATTGTCATACCAAATGCCCGCAGTGTTAAATCCCCCGTTGTTTCGGAGTCTAATTCTGCCATTTACATCTAAAGGATATGTGGGTACAGAAGAAGAAGGCAAACGGATACCAATATTACCTACAGTGCCATCGGTCGGGGAGAAGTGAATAAATCCCAATCCTATACCTGTATTTTTTAAAAAAATTTGTGGAGTACCACCAAAGGTAGTGAGAGCAAATGGATGATTGGAAAAAGAGCCAGCATAAACTGTTTTCTCGGGGTAAGGAGCCATCCAATCTCGAAAAATAGCCGTACCGTCGCTATGGGAATAGCCACTGGAGTTAGTAATAGTTTTTAAAATATGCCCAGAATTAAGAAAATCGGCATCAGAAGGTTTTATGGTGATTGATTGTCCAAATATATTTAAGCTAATAAAAAGCGAGAAAAATAAGATTTTTTTCATAGCAATAAAGTTTGAGAAATATTTTAACAAAGGTCATTGATTAAACAGCATCAGTCAATAACGGTAAACCGTGAATCGTATCACGGAAAACCGTGATTTTTTGTGTTTTTTTGCTTTCTAACGAAAAAAAAAGATAATTTTAGGATAAAATCACAGCCAATGAAGAAGTTTCTACTATACCTTTTATTGTTTTATTTTAACCATGATATTGTACAAGCTCAAGTATCGAATTTGTCTGAAATTGTGGAATCGAAACAACGCCTTAATGAACTGGCTAAAACCAAACCTTCGTTTGTAAATGATACTTTAGAATTATTTTATTTAAACAAAATCTGCAAAAATTATTCGTTGTTGACTCGGGTTTCGGCCGATACGGGTCTTTATTTTACTCAAAAACTCTATGATAAAGCATTAAGCCTCAAAAGCAATCTTTATCAGCTTAGAGCCTTATTCTTATTCTCTAATTTTTATATCAAAAAGAGTCTTTACACTAAAGCTTTGGAGGCAAACTTGAGTACCCTCAAAAAATGCGAAGAAGGCAATATAGTCTGTGACGATATTTGGAAAATAAACTTGCGTTTTGGCCAGATTTATTATAATATTAAAGAATATGAAAAGACGATTGAGTATTTGAGAAAAGCCATTGATTATTTGGCAGCAAAACCTAATCTCTCAACTGATCTTCAACTTCAAATTGCGGAAGCGTATAGAATTTCGGGAATATCGGCTCAGCTTCTTGGACAAAAACGAGTAGCAAAGTCGATGTTTTTGAATGTCTTAAAGTACTGTGAACTATCAAAAAATGATATTCAGATTGCATTTGCTCAGTCGGTAATGGGCGATTATTATTTAGATGTCGAGCAAAATGCCAATGAAGCCCAGAAGTATTTAGACGAAGCAGATAGGCTTTTTTCAAATAAAGGATATTGGCAAGGAAAAGCTTCACTATACTCAAGTTATGTTTCGCTTTTCAAACTAAAAAAAGACCCTACTAATGCCGAAAAATATGCTCAATTAACACTCTCAAATGCCAATGAATCGAAAAACAATACAGTAAAATTACAGGCTTTAATAGATTTATCAGATATAGGATTGATGCAGAATAATCCAAAGAAAGCTTTGTCATTTTATAAAGAAGCTATCGCTCTTCGAGACAGTATGCAGAAAAGCCAAAAGCTAAATGATTTAGTTGAAATACAAAAGAGGTATGATCTTGAAAAGATGCAAATTCGCTACGAGAACGAAAAACTGGTTCAGCAAAAAACAACAGATTTCCTGCAAAAACAATATGAAATAACTAAACTCAAAAGCGAAAAACTCGCCCAAGATTTTGCCTTAGAAACCATCAGCCGTAAACTCGAAAAAGAACATGCACTTGCTACTGAACAGGCTCTGAAAATAGAAACTGATAAACAAAAAAACGAACAAGAAAGGCTCTCTAAACAATTGAAAGTAAATGAATTATCGAATAGTTTGAAACTCGAAAATCAACAACAGAAATCACTTTTAATAATTGTTGCACTGATTTCATTGTTGGGTTTTTCGGCAATCATTTATAGTTTTATTTTACGCAAAAAGAATAAGGAATTATTGACCAAAAATCATGAAATTCAAGAAGCATTGCTCAAAGGGCAAACCATCGAACGTAAGCGAGTAGCCAGCGAATTGCATGATAATGTTGGCTCGTTACTATCGGCCGTAAGAGTAAGTTTATTGACACTAAATAGTGCAAAACTACCTAATCGTGACCAAAAAGTATATCTGCAAATACAAGAAATGGTAGAAAATGCCTGCCGAGAGGTACGCCTGATTTCGCATAATTTACTGCCAGAAGAACTCGAAAAGTATGGACTGGAAGTTGCCCTCGAAAAAATGATTGAACGCCTTAACTTTTCAACACCAATTGAATTTACTTTAAACACAAAAGGTTTAAAGGAAAATCATCTCGACCGCAAAACTGCTTTTCATTTATACTCAATTTGCCTCGAACTTATCAATAATATATTGAAACACTCCGATGCAACTGACGCAGCTTTGACTTTTCGAAAAAATGAGAATATCCTTGAATTATTTGTACGAGATAACGGTAAAGGGCTACAAAATTATATGAAGGGAAAAGGAATATCAAGTATCGAAGAACGAGTTGAGGCAATGAAAGGAGTATTGGAAATAGAGTCAATAATAGAAGAGGGGACACGCACACATATAAGTGTTCCAATCACTCAGCCAGTTTATGCCGCATCGCAAATTTGATGAGTCCGACCACGTTTTTTACATCCAATTTTTTCATCAAACTCTTGCGGTGGCTCTCTACAGTGTTGACACTTACAAAGAGCAAATCAGCAATTTCGTTAGTTGAGTATTCCTGAGCAACTAATTTCAAAACATCGATCTCACGGGCAGAAAGTTGTGCTAATTCTTTACTAATCAGTGATTTATCTTTCTCGCCAGTTGTTATAATCTTCAATACCTTTTCGCTATAATAGGGCATCCCTTGATGTAGTTTTTTGATGGCCTCTTCGAGTTCGGCTTTGTCAGTATCTTTCAGTAGATAGCCCGAAGCACCCGCTGCGATTGCTTGTCTGATTTTGTGGGGTTCGTCGTCAATTGTCAGAATTAACACTTTTATATCAGGAAATTTCGCATGAATTTTTGTAGCCAGTTCAATACCATTCATTTCGGGCATTTGAAGGTCAGAAATAACTACATCGACCGAATTATTTTCCAAAAAGCTCAATACTTCAGTTCCACGACGAAAAACGTTGATGTTTCTCACTTCTTCCATTTGTATTAATAATGAAGAAAGTGATTGCCCAAAAAGCTGGTGGTCATCAACTAAAATTATCTGCATGAAACGACTTAAATCTGATTTTTTAAGCAATTTATTGCTTTTTGACTTACAAAAAAAGTAAATCTCCAAAGTACATTCTGTTACAAATATTACATTTCAACATTTTCGCCCTATATTTGAATAAAATTCACAACCAAACAAAATGGCAAACTGGGTAAAAGTTTTTGAGACCAAAAATGTTTTTAAGGCCGAATTATTAAAAAATGAGTTACAAACCCACGAAATAATGGCCGTTGTACTCAACAAACAAGACAGTAATTACCTCATTGGCTACTACGAAATACAAGTATCTGACGAGCAAGAATCAATAGCAAAAGTAGTAATCGACATATTTAACCAAAATGACTTCGAAGTTCAATAACCTTTCAAATCTTTCTCAAAGAGCCATTGCAGCAGTTGTAGGCGTGGCTATTATTTTGTGCGGCGTACTTTATAATGAATGGACTTTTTGGATTTTGTTTTTGGCCATCAGTATTCTCACTCAACGAGAATTTTATAAACTTCTTAAGCTCGATGAGAATCATCCTCTAAGCGTTTATGGTACTTTTTGCGGAATTGTACTTAATACACTTACGTTTTTTATCGAAAAGGATCTGCTGCCTTTTAAATTTTATTATTTGATTGTTCCATTGCTCACGACCACGTTTTTTATCAAACTTTATCGTAAAAAAGATACCAAACCTTTTGCCAATTTGGGCTATACATTTTTGGGGATTATTTATGTGGCGGTTCCGTTTGCACTTATTAACGAAATGGTGCTGACCGACGCTCACGGCTATGCTCCGCAACTGATTTTAGGTTGTTTGTTTATTCTTTGGGCCAATGATACGGGAGCATATTTTGCAGGAAGATTTCTCGGAAAAAGAAAACTTTTTGAACGAGTTTCACCCAAGAAAACGTGGGAAGGCTTTTTTGGTGGGGCAATAACTTCTTTAATTGTAGCGTTTATTCTAACAAAGTATTTCGATAGTTTGTTAAGTTGGCAATGGTACGGAGTCGCTATCATTATTTTTATTACAGGAACGCTCGGCGACCTCGTTGAATCGCTCTTTAAACGTAGCATAGCCATCAAAGATTCGGGTAATACAATTCCAGGGCATGGTGGCTTTATGGACCGATTCGATGGACTATTGCTTTCAATGCCTTTTATTGTTACATTTCTGAAAATTTTTGGTTGAATCACTCACAATGAAAAATACGCTTACTCTACTGTTGATTTTTACGTCCTTGATAATGAGCAATTTAGCTTTTTCTCAAGGAGAAATTAAATATATTACGTTTTCGGGTTTGGTTATTGACAGTCAAACCAAAGAGCCACTTCCTGGAGCATATATCACGATTCCGAGAGCGGGAAGAGGTACACTTTCTAATAGCAAAGGATATTTCGTTTTAGGCGTTTTCCCTGGCGATACTGTTAATTTTAGTTACTTAGGTTTCAAGAAACAATTTCATATTATTCCCAAAAAGGCGGATGTTGATTATTCGGTTTTTGTTGAGCTGCAAACCGATTCTAAAATGTTAAAAGAAGTTAAAGTTTATCCTTTTAGCACCGAAGAAGAATTTAAGCAAGCCTTGGTCGATATGAAACTTCCCGACGACCGAGAACGCAAAATCTTAGCCGAAACTTACAGCCCCGAAAATATCGCTAAAATGGCTTCAGTGCATGGCATGAGTGCCGAGGCAAATTATAGATATGGGCAGAATCAGTTTATGAAGCAAATGGAAACTCGTGGACAAGTAACTACTAATCCTTTGTTGAATCCGTTTGCGTGGGCAAACTTTGTGAAAGCCGTCAGGAATGGAGCGTGGAAAGACCAATCATGGAAAGCAGGAGCTGCTGCCGCACCCCGTGATAACGTAACTCGTGATAAGTTTTTTAGGGATAATACTAAGAAAGATTGAGTTAATGCTGTTTATATTGTCTGAATTTGGCAAGTCATTCTATTTTCTAATTCATAAATATCATCAGCTATCTCTGCAATATTTTTATTGTGTGTAATCATTAGTATCCCTAAATTAGGCTTCAATTTTTCGAGTAAATCAAGCACAAATTGCTCAGTTTTACTATCCATTGCCGAAGTTGCTTCATCAAGTAATAGCAAATTTGGTTTGTGATACAAAGCTCTTGCCAGTGCCAATAATTGTTTTTGTCCACCGAAAGATTTATACCCTCTTCGCCAATGATAGTCAAATAACCTTGTGGTAAAGTTTCAAAGAATTGGTTGAATCTTAGTGTTTCACAGAAATTTATTGCTTTCTCTCCATCTTCAATAATATTTCCTAACACGATATTGTCAAGTAGTGTTCCATTGAAAATTTTGATTTCTTGTGGCACTATTCCGATTTTGCTACGCCAAGTATCTGAAGCAATATTTTTGAGCGAAATGTCTCCATTGATAAGAATTTCACCCGTTTCGTAAGTTTGGAATTTTTGCAGAATTTGCAGTAAAATGCTTTTGCCAGAACCTACTTCTCCTAATAATACCGTTATTTCACCTTTGTTTATTGTAAGCGAAACATCTTTCAATAATTGACTTTTTCCTGCAAAACGAAAACTTAAATGATGAATATTGATGGAATTTATCGTTTCTATTTCTTGATTTGTATTGATATTTTCAAGTGTTTTTTCAGGAGAAACACTCGCAAATTCATACATTCGCTCAAAAGCTACTTTGGCTTCCTGCAACTGAATATTGGTTGTAGCCAATCTTCCAACCGAACCAATCATGCCCGATGCAATAGAAATGATTGCCATCATTTCGCCAATTTTTATCTCTTTTTGTAGAATGGAATAAGCTGATAATGACAAAATCAGAATGAGTAATAAAACATTCAAAACTTCGTTCCAAAGTCCATATCTATTGCCCAAAGTACCCAATTCATAACTTTTTTGCTGAAAAACTTGATAATATGCTCTTCCAACGGTACTAAATAGCGATTCTTTATTATTGGCTTTTATGGTAGAAATTCCTGTAATGGCATCAACAAAATGGCTTTCGGTGTTGGCGTATTGGCTCATAACTGCTTTTTGATGTTTGATGATGTGGTCGTTATATCGCCAAATCAGAAAACCAAATAGCGGTACACTCAATAATGCTACACAGCCAATAGTAATTGAGTAACTAAAAATAAAAACTGCCGAAACCAACAAAGCCAACACATCAATGACCACATTTCCTGTCAGATAACTTATCACGGTTTGGATTCTACGTGTATCATTCAACCGAGTGATAATCTCGCCAGTTTTGCGGGTATCAAAAAAAGCTTTTGGGAGATGTAGAAGCTTATCATAAAAATCATCCATCATACGAGAATTAAAATCTCGGCTTTGGCGAAGTAAAAAGAAACCTCTCAAATAACCAATTCCCGCCCGTGCCAGCAATAAAACTGCATACCCAGCCAAAGGCGTTGGGTTTGGTGTTTAGGTAAAATTTCGTCTAATAACTTTTGGCTAAAAATAGCAGTAGCCATGCCCAGTGCTGCCAGAGCAATGCCTAAAACTGCCGCAATGACAAGCATTGGGGTATCTTCACGAATGATGTTTCTAAACCATTCAATCTTCTTTTTATTTCCTTGCGGCACACGCTCAAAATTTTCGCATGGTTTAAGCATCAAAACTGCCCTCGATTTCCAAACCGAAAGTAGTTTTTCTTCGTTCCAAGTCTCAAAACCATTCGCAGGGTCGAAAATATTGAAAACATCACCCTTTGGTGGCTTGTGTGCTATTACATAATGTTCTAATTTCTCATCTATCACTACATGCAAGATACAAGGAAATGTAGCTTCTTGTTTGAAAACTTCAAGGTCTTCTACCTCAAAAGCCTCAGCATCTAAGCCCAGAGTATTGGCGGCTTGTTGCAAACCTAAAACGCTCGTACCTTGAATACTCGTACCACTTAGTTCACGCAAATGCTCAAGAGAAGCATCGCCACCATGAAGACGAATGACCGATAAAAGGCAAGCTACGCCGCAATCTGACTCGCCTTGTTGCTGCACAAAAGTTGTTGGTTTCATACTAAAGTTGGGGTAAAACAAAATGTAAAAGCCATGCCAATAGCAGAGCAACGAGTTGCCAAAGGTATTTTTGCATCGGTTTTGGTTGGTTTAGTCTTGGTTTGTGTATCTTAGAAGGGCTTCTATTTTGGTCTCTCCTCGAAATTCTTTTTGCAGAACGCCAGTTTTATCATAAATAAAAATGTGAGGTACTGAGACCGAACCAAAGGTTTCGACAACTTTTTCGGCTGGAAGTTTTGCAAAATAGTGGTTAGAAAGGTTATCTAAATTGTATTTTTGGCTAAAATCATTGATTGCTGAACTATCAACCGTGGTAACCCACCAAAAATTGGTATTTGCAAAATCAGAGTTATGTTCTAAAATCGACTTTGCTTCATATTGGCAATGGTCACAATCGGGATTGAAAAATAATATAATTATTGGTGCATGATTTTTTTGTATCTGCTTACCTATCCATTGAAAATTAGTCGATTTTGGTAAGTATTTTACTTGCTCGGCAAAAACTTTTTTTGCTTCGATTTTTTGATAAATTTGAAAGCCAAAATATGCTATTAGTGCCAAAATAAAGGTAAAAATGCTTATGATTAATTGTTTTCTCATAGTTTTAAGTGGCATTTAGGCTTAAAAATGTAACGAATACTACCCAAAGCAAAAGTCCAGTTCCGTAGCTTGCCACTACAATTTTCATACCTTTAGTAAGGGTGATATTGAGCAAACGCTTAAACCAATAAGCAAGTAATATCCAATAAACTAATTCAAATATATTCAGCAATTGAAGTGGATAAATTTGCCAAGTTGGTAAGTTTTTTACTTCAAATAGCTGCAAAGCTGATAAAGGATAAAAATATTGTAAATCGTTGAAATCGTATTGGGTTTGAATGAACAAAAACCAAAATAACTTAATAAAGGGAACTAATAGAAATGGCAGTTCAGCTAACATGACAGCCTTGAAAAGTACAGAAAAACTCACCTTTTGATTAATGAAGAAAAAACCAATTAGCAAAGTAAGTACGATAAAAGAGAATTTGAAAAAATAGATTATTGGAATGATAACGTATCCTAACCAAGACCACTTTTGTGCTTGCTCAATCAAGCCATCAATTTTTTCTGCGGTCAATTGTTCTGCAAAAGTATTGTAGTATAAAGTTTCAGAAATTAATAATTGGTTTGACAAATACGTTATTGTCAACAAAATAGCCATGATGATAAAAAAGAAAAGGATATTTTTAGAGGGAAAGTTCATACATTTTTAGTTCAAATTCTCTTATCTTCGACTCTTTCTTGAAAGATTTTTATCAACATGAATTAGATACAAGAAAACCTATTATGGTTGTTTTTTTTTGCTAAAACTATTTGTTAAATAAATAACAAGAAAACTACATAAAAAACCTGCTGAAAACTTCAAAACACTTTCGAGAGAAATCGTTTTAAACCAAACTTCCCAATTTTGAATCGGATGTCTTTTTGTGTACCAAATGATTGCTAATGTAATTACGATTAAATAAAATAATTGATTGTTTCTTTTAGTGTACATTATTTGTTATCTCGTTATTTTGGTAGGTTTTCTGGTATATATATTTAAGGAAATTTTAAGAAGATTCTCCCTATATACAGGTAACGCTTTAAAAGAGTTATCCATTAACGGCTTATAATAACTAATTCCTAATCCTAAATTTTGGTAGAAATATTCCACTCCAACATTTGCCGATAACCCTAATATTATGGAATTGCTAAGTTTTTGTAAATTGGGAATATCAGATTTGAATAGCCACGAATTAATGTCTCCTTGTATGTAAAGACGAAACTTCTTATTTGTTAAATAATATCGAAGGAACGGGGCAATTAATTTAGCATTTTTAATTGTTCTGTCTATTGTATCTATAGGGTATTGGGTTGTTGAAGAATAAGCTTTAATTAACGAAGATGTACTATAAGGGAGAGTCATTCCAAACATCAATCGTTCATGCCTTAAAAAACCTATATGGATGTTCCCTAAAAGACTCACTTTATTTGGGTAAGGAATATTAGTTGCTATTCCAAATCCAAAAGAATAATAGTTTGAGTTTGGTTTGGTTTGGGCATTAGAATATACACTGAATAAAATTAAGATAAAAATGAGAAATGTTTTTTTTTTCATTTATGTAAATTTTTGGTAAAAACTAAAGTAAACAAAACTAAGAGAAGAAATGCCTTAAGATACTTTTCTCTTAGTTTTGCTGGTATTAAGACCAAATAGGAGGAAGTTCAATTGTCAGTTGCCCTCCACAAGGGTCTCTATTTAGTCCAACAATTAACCATGCTGAAGCACCAAAGATAATCCATGCCCAAAAAGGAGTATTATTAACAGCTTCTTCAACAGTACAACTACCTCCTTGAATTAAACACATCTCATCAAGTTTAATTTTTTTCATTGTGATAAGATTTTTATAATTGCCTTACAACATCGTAAGGTGCTACAAACATAGCGTGTACCACTGAACTAAAAATTCAGTGGCGAAAAAAACTAAAAAAATTGTAGCAACATACTTCTCCCACCACTCAAATTTGCTGCTTTTTCAGGCGTTAGTTTCTTAAATCCAATTTCAAAACTACCCTCTTCGGTATAAACGTAGCTTCGGCTGTGTGGGCAATAATCAATCGGTAGGTTTAGGTCATTGATGAGTTCGTCTCTAAATTTGTACCAAGCTCGCTCCGTAATACAAAGTTTTTTGGCAAGTTCTTTGGGCGAGCCTGTTGCTCTTTTTTTGATAAGGTGGTTGAGATAGGTTAGTCGTTGGTGCACTTTAAACAGCATAGTTGTAAAGGTTTAACGTTTATAGAAATTCCTGACCAATGCTTTGGGCAATAGTCAGAACAAAAGTTATAGGATATTTTTACTTCTTGGATTTTGGGCAATATACTATTAATTACGAACAGAAAACAAGCAAAATTATTTTTGGGGTGACATATTTATGCAAAATGGTGACAAACGAAGTAGTACGGTGATGTAACTCTTATTTTGTACTTTTACAAGAAAGACTTTGTTATTATTTATATTAAGGCAAACTTTAAACATTTTTTCACTACCTTTGTTCTCCGATAACCATAAGTATTTTCGGAACTCTTTTATTATTCTTCGATGAATCAAAAACCCTCTGATGCCCTTCTACTCCTTGAAGATGGCACTTTTTTCAAAGGAAAAGCACTCGGCAAAATTGGTACTTCGGCTGGCGAAATCTGCTTTAATACAGGAATGACTGGCTACCAAGAAATCTACACCGACCCTTCGTATTTTGGTCAAGTAGTAATCAATACTACTTCTCACATTGGAAATTACGGTGTTGTTTTAGATGACGAAGAAGAATCTTCGAGCGTAAAAATTAGTGGAATGGTTTGTAATGCTTTCGCTAATCACTATTACTCACGTGTAACCGCCGATTTTTCTCTCCAAGAATACTTCGAGCGTGCCAATATCGTAGGAATCTGTGATGTTGACACTCGTCAAATCGTACGCCATATCCGTGATGCGGGCGTGATGAATTGCATTATTTCTTCCGATATCCTCGACCCTGAAGTTTTAGCACTCGAATTAAAGAAAGTCCCTTCAATGGATGGTCTTGAACTTTCTTCGGTTGTGAGTACAAAAGAAGCCTACTATTTGGGCAGTGAAGATGCAAAATACAGAGTAGCGGTTTTGGATTTTGGAGTGAAGAAAAGCATCTTAAAAAACTTTACCGAAAGAGATTGTTATTGCAAAGTTTTCAATGCTAAAACAAGTTTTGAAGAAATTGCGGCCTTTAATCCAGACGGTTATTTCTTATCGAATGGCCCTGGTGACCCTTCGGCAATGCCTTATGCAGTTGAAACCATCAAGCAAGTACTCGAAACCAATAAACCAGTTTTTGGTATATGTCTCGGCCACCAATTGCTGGCTTTAGCAAGTGGAATCGAAACTTATAAAATGAAAAATGGCCACCGTGGATTGAATCACCCAGTGAAAAATCTACGCACAGGACTTTGTGAAATTACTTCACAAAATCATGGTTTTGCCGTTAAGCCCGAGCAAGTTTCAAGCATCGAAAATATCGAACTTACGCACGTAAACCTTAATGATAATACCATTGAAGGTATTCGTAGAAAAGATAAACCAGCGTTTTCAGTACAATATCACCCAGAAGCTTCTCCTGGCCCACACGATTCTCGATACTTATTCGATGATTTCGTGAAGATGTTGGGATAAAATATTATTTCCTCAAACCTGTAAGGCATCTTGAAGACCTTACAGGTTTTTTTATATCTTTGTAGAAAAGGAGGTAAAGATGACCGAAGTTGTAAGAAGAAAATCGAAGAAACCATTTATTCCAAGAAGCAAAGACCCCAAGCTGAATTTATATAGTCCAGACGATATAATGAAAGCAGGAGGGTTAGCAGCTTTTAGTAAATTAATCGGAAATGATAAGCCGATTGCTCCTCCACATATTCATTTTACTGAAGAAGAATGGGATGCAATGATGAAATATTTAGATTGACAGCATGCTTTTATTAGATACGAATATAATTATTGGTTATATTAGAAAAGATGTTTCTTGTCCACCAGAGAGGTTTATTTCAATCATTACCGTTGGAGAGTTAAAAGCTTTTGCTATTAAAAGTAAATGGGGTGTTGAGAAGCAATCAAGATTAAATAATTATTTAAAAACATTACAAGTGCTTGATATTGATGAAAAAATATCAAACATCTACGCTGAAATAGACGCTTTTAGCCAAGGTTTGCATCCCGAGAAAAAACTTACAATTTCTTCTCGAAACATGGGGAAAAACGACCTATGGATTGCTGCAACAGCTTTCTTTTTTGATATTCCTCTTCAAACAACCGATAACGATTTCGACCATCTGACTGAGTTTGGTCTGAAACTTGATAAATCATCTCTTTGATAATCAATTATTTATGAAATTATACAGCACAAACCACCAAAGTCCTAATGTAGATTTAGCCGAAGCGGTTTTTCGTGGGCTTCCTCCCGATAACGGACTTTATATGCCAACTGAGTTTAGTCCATTGCCTCAATCGTTTTGGGATAATGTTCAGAATCTTAGCTTGCAAGAAATTGCTTTTGAGATAGCCAATGCTCTAATCGGTGAAGATGTTCCCGCCGAAGATTTACGTCAACTCATCAATAGTGCTATTGATTTTACCGCACCGATTGTTGAGGTTGAGGCCAATACTTATTGTTTAGAGCTTTTTCATGGACCTTCGATGGCTTTTAAAGATTTTGGTGCGAGATTTATGGCAGCTTTGATGTCGTATTTTCTACAGAAATCTCAGAAGCAAATCCATATTCTGGTGGCAACTTCGGGTGATACTGGTGGAGCGGTGGCACAAGGCTTTTTCAAAACACCAAATATTGATGTCACGATTCTTTACCCAAGCGGAAAAGTAAGCGATATTCAAGAAAAACAGCTCACAACTCTCGGCGAAAACGTAAGAGCCTTAGAAGTAAACGGCACTTTTGATGATTGCCAAAAACTCGTAAAATTAGCTTTCTTGGATAAAGAATTGACCGATAAATTTGATTTAGCTTCGGCTAACTCAATCAATATTGCTCGTCTGATTCCGCAGGCATTTTATTATGTTAATGCTTATGCTCAACTAAAGAAATCGGGTGCTGATTTGTCAGTTGTGATGTCGGTTCCGAGTGGAAATTTTGGTAATCTGAGTGCAGGAATTATCGCTTGGAAATTAGGCTTGCCAGTGCATAAGTTTATAGCCGCTACCAACGTTAATAAAGTTGTACCAGCTTATTTAGAAAGTGGCGTTTACGAGCCGATAAGTCCTTCATTATCAACGATTTCTAATGCAATGGATGTAGGAAATCCGAGTAATTTTCCACGCATGAAAGCCTTGTTGGATAATGATTTAGACACAATGCGTAGCTTGATAGTTGGATATTTCTACGATGATGAAGCAACAAAAGTAGCCATGAAAGATGTATTCGACCGCACGGGTTATGTGATGTGTCCGCATACGGCTGTTGCGTATTTGGGCTTGAAAGCCTACACAAATACACTTTCAGAGCCAGTAAATGGTGTGTTTTTCTCTACGGCACATTATGCCAAATTTTTAGATGTGGTTGAAGAAGTGGTTGGCAAGCAAGATATTCCAAAACGCCTTTCTGACTTATTGAGTTTAGAAAAACAAGCAACGTCAATGTCAACGGAGTTTTCTGATTTCAAGGCTTGGTTGATGGCAAATTTGTGATATATTTTATTTTTTCTTCGTTGCCTTCGACAGTTTCGGCTGTCCGATCCGCTCAGGCAACGAAGAAAAAAACTTACATCTCAGCCTTCATTGTTTGACTGGTGAATGTACTTTCAAAAATCTTATCGGCATTGCCAGTTTCAAAGCCATCACGACGATGAATTCTTTCGATTTTATCAATCGGTAGTTCTGCAAATTGAGGTAAAACTTTTCTTTCGGCAAATTCTACGTAACTTCCTGATATTGCGTGCGTCCTCCCATCCGCAAATTCCGCTTCAATCATTTCTGCTACTGTTGAACTTTGTAATAAACCTCCATCGGGACTTATTTTTATTTTTCCGCCTGCATCGTTGAGTTTTATTCCAATTCTCTCTAAAAAATCATTAAATTCTTGAATTGTACCGTAACCTTCTTTCAGATTATGCACACTAATGGTATAATGATTGAGGTAATATCGGTTATAAATTACCCAAGCCGCATACTCACTTTCCTGTTGGAGTGCCTCATAATCTTCCCATGTGGGTGTTCGCCATAAAGGTTTATGCAGAAATTCATCTACTGCCACGCCATCATTCAAATCCAAACTATCGGCTGGGTCAGATTTTACCTCGTCGGTATAACTTCTGATGATTCTTTGGGCATTTTCTGATAAATCATCTACTCGAAGTTCGCTCACAAAAATTCTTGGAAATGCGGAACGCCGCCCGTGTGGTTCTGGTGGCGAAAACCAATAAGCATTCAGTTTTTTGCCCTCAAAATTGAAAAAATCACGTTTTTCGTAACCGAAATTCAAGAAAATTTTCTCGAAAGATTGAATTCCTAACTGCGGAACGCCCATTGTGCGAAAAGCTACATGGTCGTTTTCGATGTCGTTTCTATCCGAAATGATTCCTTCGGCAATCATGGCATTGGCTACTTTATTTACATCGGGTACTCGTTCGCTGTATCTACGCATCAGGCCGTTGAGTACGTACTCTAAGGTTTCTATTTTACTGTTTTTCATTATTTACTTCAATAAATAAGCTGTATTGTAAGGACTACATCTGCGAACTGGAAGTTCGCTCCACAAAGAATGAACCGTTTTGGGTTTCAAGATAAGAACCGAAATCTATATCTTCTTGTTTCAAAAATCCTTGTTGTGGTAGTTTTCCATCGGCTACCATTTCTACAACCGCAGCTACCGAAGCGGCTGTTGTCCACGAAATTGCTCGCCAATGTTTACCATCAATTTCGATTGGTTTATAAGCTCTGTAAAATTCTTCACGAGCCAATTCTGTGCCTTTCCAGCCTTCTACTACTGCATATACATAAACTACGTCTTCTTGCACAGGTGGTTTCGCTTCGGTCAATATTTGTTCAACTAATTGGCGTTTATCTTTCAAAATTAGCTCATAAAGTAAGAACTTCATCAATTTTGCATGGCCTGGGTAGCGAATTGTTTTATAATTGAGTGTATCTACTTTCCCTGCAAAGGTTTCGCACATTGTGCCAAGTCCACCCGAAGTGCTGAAAGCCTCAAATTCTTGTCCTTCAATCTGAATATGCTCAATACCATCGAGAGAAGTTACCATTTTTACTTCGCCGTTGTGAATCACTTCTGCATCGTTAATGTATTCGTTTATTACACCTGCTGGCGACCACGTAAACGAATATCCCATCAAACCATTCGGAAAACGAGGTAAAGCTCCTACCCGAAGCTCAATATCACGGAGTTTGGTAAAGCGTTTGGCTAAATCTGCTCCTACGATTCCGATTAAACCTGGGGCGAGTCCGCACTGAGGAGCCATGACTGCCGTAGAAGTTTTGGCCATTTCTCTGATGGCTGACGTGGTTGGTACATCTTCGGTCAAATCGAAATAATGAATGCCGAGTTTGTGAGCCGTTTGAGCGATTGGCAAGTTGAGGTTGTAAGGCATGGCCGATACAACCGCATCGAAGTTTTTGAGGGTGGATTCTAAAAAACTGATGTCGTTTACATCTCCGAGTAAGACATCAAAGGGCAATTTGGTAGAAGGTTGGCGTAGGTCCATACCCGTAACGGCAAAGCGTTTTGCGAGTAATGTACCAACCAACGAACCTACCTTGCCCATACCAATGACAAGTACGTTTTTCATTGTTAGGAAAAAGATTAAAATGTTATAGATGAAGTATAAATGCGACAAATATTAGGCACAGAGATTCAAAGGCACAGTGGCACAAAGAAACATCAAAGAGATATTTTGTCGGGAAATAAGTGTAAAAAGACAACCTAACAAAAGTCAGGAACAAATGAGCAGGCACTACGAAGATAGGCGAGGCGTGCTAAGAGATATTTTAGGTCTTTAAACAATGGAAGAATAATATTTTTGTGCAAATGTAAACAAGGAAAAATTATTTGCAAGAAAAAAAGCGAGAAAAAAGAACCCTCCCTATTGGGGAGGGCAGGGAGGGGCTATTAAATCCTATCCTTATAAGTTTCATAACCAAAACTTTTTAGTAACTGAAACTCATCATTTTCTTTCCAAATACCGATGGATGGTAAACCAACGCCGTTGAAAGTCGTGGTTTTTACCATTGTATAGTGAATCATATCATCAAAAACTACGCTATCGCCCACTTGTAGAGGCTTATCGAAAGAATAATCTCCCATGTAATCGCCTGCCAAGCAAGTCATCCCTCCCATGCGGTAAGTAGGTTTCGGGCGGCGTTCCGCACCTTCAACAGCATCGGTTGCTCCCCAAATGCGTGGTTTGTAGGGCATTTCGAGCGTGTCGGGCATGTGAGCTGCAAACGATACATCTAATATTGCAACATCAACACCTTGGGCATCGACAATATCGAGAACCGTTGAAGTTAAATAGCCAGTCTGCCAACCAATGGCTGAGCCTGGTTCGAGAATAATTTCGATGTTATAAGTTTCACGTAGGCGTTTGATTAAACCAATCAAATGTTCATGGTTATAGCCTTCACGAGTCATTAAGTGTCCACCACCGAGATTAAGCCATTTTACTTGATGTAGCAAATCGCCAAATTTTTCTTCGATATGCACAAGTGTACGTTCGAGTGTGTAAGAATCGTTTTCGCAGAGGGTGTGCGAGTGCAATCCTTCGATGCCTTCTGGGAGTTCTTTGCCCAATAATTCACGAGTAACGCCAAGTCTTGACCCTACAATACATGGGTTATACATATCGGTTTCAACCTCAGCATACTGTGGGTTGATTCTGATTCCGCACGAGATTTTTCGTTCAAAGCCTTGTACTTGGTCTTTAAACTGATTCCATTGATTCAATGAATTGAACGTTATATGGCTGCTGTTTGCCATAATTTGAGCAAATTCAGCTGGTTTATAGGCAGGGCAGTAGGTATGTGCCAAACAACCCATTTCTTCTACAATCAAGCGAGTTTCGTTGAGTGAACTGGCGGTTGCTCCCGACAAATATTGTTTTACCATCGGGAAAGTGGCATACATCGAAAAACCTTTTAAGGCTACGATGATTGATGCACCCGATTCGGTTTGAACTCGGTTTAATAATTCAAGATTTCGGCGTAGGAGTCTTTCTTCTAAAACATAGCACGGCGAAGGAATTTGAGAAATATCTATTGGCATTATATGCTAATGAATAATGTAAAATGTATAATTGAAAATGTAAAATTAGTCATTTCGTAGCAATACACCATAAAAATAGCCCGAACAATGTTGTGCGGGCTGTTTGTGTGGATTTAGGTAGATTGATTTGGTTGTATTCGGTGGAGACAGGACATTGCCGAGCGAAGGTCGCCCTGTCTCTACCTGTGAAAAAATATTATATTTATACAAATATCTAATCATCGAGTCTAAAAAAAACAGGAATTGTAAATTTTACTCTTACATTTCTGCCATTTTGTTTGCCTGCAATCCATTTTGGCATGAGTTTTACTACTCGCATTGCCTCTTCATCGCAACCAAAACCAATGCCTTTCATGGTTTCGATGTCGGTAATGCTGCCATCTTTTTCAACGATAAAACTTAAGAAAACTTTACCTTGAATATTGGCTCGTTGAGCTGCACTCGGATATTTGAGATTTTTACCTAAAAACTTGTACATTTCGCTATTTCCACCCATGAATGATGGTTGTACTTCGACGGTTATAAAAGCTGTGTTATCTTCTTCTGGAAGTTCTATGATTGTTTTCTCAACTGATTTTGTTTCAGTAGGAGGGGCAGCCGCAATTTCGTCTGTATCTGTTCCTGGGTTACTTTTATCACTTATTATTGCCCCTTCAATTTCAGTTTGGCTTGGTGGAGGGGTTTCTTCCATTGTTTCCTCAACTACTTTTGGTTCTAAATAAGCAACTGTCCGTTGTTGTTCTATTGGTTTTGGTGGTTCTACTTCCTTTGGTTTTTCAAGTTCGGGAAGTGGTTCGTCTGGTAATTTAATTGGGCTATGCTCAACGACAATTAGTTGAGACTCGTCTTTCTGTCTCGCAAAAAGAAAGTTAGTGAGTAGCATGAGCCCGA
This sequence comes from Emticicia sp. W12TSBA100-4, assembly GCF_040253585.1. Lineage (NCBI taxonomy): Bacteria > Pseudomonadati > Bacteroidota > Cytophagia > Cytophagales > Leadbetterellaceae > Emticicia > Emticicia sp. W12TSBA100-4. The sequence goes on along the minus strand of NZ_JBELAU010000008.1, from coordinate 53,967 downwards.
AAAAACCAATACCGATCAACAAAGCTCGATTGATGTTTGTGGTGTAATGAGTACGAAGCTCATAAGCACCGTAGGCCTTGTTACGATGTTCAAAAACGATGTCATCGAGTGTACTCGGAGTGGGCAAAGCAATAGCTGACAACCCTTGTGTGTGAGGTTTCATTTTAGTAAAAGTTTAAGTTGAACATTTGTAGTTTCGCTGAACTACGACACAATGTTAGAGAAGAAAAATGAATTGTGCAAGCAAAAGAAGAAAAATATTTAGATATTTATTTAAATATATATATAACGTCCCTGTAAATAAAAGAGGCACATCTGTTATCATTAGATTTCGGAATGTGCCTCTTTGTACAATATTAAAATTTTTTATCTGGTTTCGACCAGCATTCCCTCCAAAACTTTCTCATAATGACGTTCGTACATCGGAACGATATTCGTAATATCAAATTCTTTAGCACGAGCTAAGGCATTTGCTTTAAAAGTCGGTAAGTTTTCGTCCTGCAAAATATACATCGCATTTTTTACCATATCATCTACATCGCCCACATTACTTAAAAATCCGGTTATGCCTTGAACGTTTAGCTCAGGTAAACCGCCAGTATTTGATGAAATTACAGGAACTTCGCAAGCCATTGCTTCCAAAGCCGCCAATCCAAAACTTTCTTTTTCCGAAGGCATCAAGAATAAATCAGCCACTGACAAAACTTCTTCGATGGCGTCGAGTTTTCCTACGAAACGAACATCTTCCCCCAGATTCATATCACGGCTGAGTTGTTCCATTGGACCACGCTCAGGGCCATCGCCGACGAGTAATAATTTACTCGGAATTTGTTTTTTCAGTTTTGCAAAAACTTGAATAATATCTTCAATTCGTTTTACTTTACGAAAGTTTGAAGTGTGTACCAAAAGCTTTTCGTCGTTTGGACAAATAATGCGTTTGAAATGCTCTTTTCTTTGCTTTTTAAAACGCTCCAAATCAACAAAATTTGGAATCACTTCGATTTCTTTTCTTATTTCAAAAGCTTCGTAAGTATCTTTTCTTAAATCCTCTGAAACCGTCGTTACGCCATCCGATTCGTTGATACTAAAAGTTACTACGGGAGCAAGCGAGGCATCTTTACCTACAATTGTAATGTCTGTGCCGTGCAAGGTGGTGATAATGGGAATATTTATACCATGGCATCTCAGAATTTGTTTAGCCAAAAAAGCCGAAGTTGCATGCGGAATTGCGTAATGAACGTGTAATAAATCAAGTTTTTCGTACTTTACCACATCTACCATTTTTCCAGCCAGAGCCGACTCGTAAGGTGGATATTGAAACAACGGATAGCTGGCAATATTTACCTCATGATAAAATATATTTTCGTTGAAAAAATCCAGACGAGCAGGTTGGGTATAAGTAATAAAGTGTACTTGATGGCCATTTTTGGCAAGGCCCTTACCGAGTTCGGTGGCCACAACGCCACTTCCACCAAAGGTAGGATAACAAACAATTCCGATTTTCATAGATGCGGTTTATGTACTTTTTTGAAAGATTTTCTTAGATTAGACCTAATTAAAATCTGCTATTTATAGTACAACAAAAAAAATTAGAAAAAGTCTCAAAATCAGATTAAGGATTTATGAATTTATAGAAAGACGTCCTCTATTACGTCAATATTAGGAAAACATAACTTGTAATTACTTCAAAGTTTTTGTAATTTTGAATACGATGAGCTACAAACTTTTAGAAATCCTTAGTGCCTTTTTCCGACTGATAAGGTCACGAAATATCTTGATTGTGGTATTGAGCCAATACATGGTCAGGATTTTTCTGATTGGCCCCAAAGAAAATTGGCTCGATTATCTGCTTGATTTTAAGCAGTTTCTGCTGGTATTTGCTACAATCAGCATTGCTGCTGCTGGCTATATTATTAATGATTATTTTGATATAAAAATTGATTTGATCAATAAACCTAAAGAAGTAATAATTGGCAAAATTATCAAACGTCGCCGTGCGATTCTGATTCATCAAATACTTAATTTTATCGGTCTGGCGATTGGCTTTTTCTTGAGCTTGAAGGTCTTTCTGATTAATTTTTTGGCTATTTCGGCTCTTTGGTTTTATTCTGAAAGATTCAAGAGAAAGGCGTTTATAGGTAATTTTTTAGTTGCGTTTCTGACTGCCTTTTCACTCGTTATTTTGGGAGTTTATTACCAAAAAAATGTGGCTTTGGTCAATATTTATGCCTTGTTTGCTTTCTCAATTTCGTTGATTCGGGAAATCATCAAAGATATGGAGGACATCAGAGGTGATGCCCGCTACGGTTGCCGAACGTTACCCATTATATGGGGAATTAGACAAACCAAAATTCTGCTTTACATTTTCATTATTTCGTTTGTAATGATTCTGCTGATTATGGCGTATTCGCTCAATAATCAATATCTTATTGCACTTTTCAGTTTAGGTATATTTCCGTTTTCGTGGTTTGTTTATAAACTTTATTGGGCTGATAAACGCCGTGATTTTACGTTTCTGAGCAAGGTCTGTAAACTCATTATGCTCTTCGGAATCGGTAGTATGATTTTTGTGTAGTTATAAAAAAAGCGACACAAAGTAATTTGTGTCGCTTCGTAAGAAATCTTTATTTATTAAGCATAAACATCTTCTTTACCGAATTTTTTGCAAAGCAAGGCATATACATTTGCACGATATTTATTACGGTTTGAAGAACCCATTTGCTCTATTACTTCCGCAATTGCTACGTCAAGCTCTGGGCCATCAGCTAAACCTAATTTACCAATCAAGTAATTTTCTTTTACGCGTGCTAATTCTTCTGGGTCAGTTCCAGAAACTTTAGAAGAATCTGCGTTGTAAATAGATGGGCCAAGACCTTTTGCTACTGCTGTGATAAGTTCTTCGCTAAGACCTAAATTAAGTTCGTTTGATTGAGCAACGTAAGTTTCAATTGCTTCTGCTAATTTACTCATAATTTTTGTTGATTATGGGGGTGATTGAAATACATGAATATTTTGTAAATTTTAAATAAAAACTTATCTTTTCCAAATGTTTTAGGTGCTTTTTTGAGTAAAACAGGCAGGGGCAAAGATTGAAAGTTTTTAATTTCGTTTTTTACCTAAAATAGTTATTAAATACTAATCTTCCGCTTTCTACCCAAAACTTGCCAAGTTTCTTTAACTTCTTCATTTTCAACGATGTATGCTTCGTCATAAAGATTTACTGTTGGACAAACGTGGTACGGAACACCATACAAAACATCTCCAACTTTTACGGCTTCCCAATCTTTTACGGCAATTACTCCGTGTTCTTCGCTTTGTCCGAGAAGCTCATAATTTTCTAAATTCAAAAACCTGATGCGTTTATCAATTGGGTTTTCGGCTGCTACAGCTTTATGCCCCATATCAACTGTGATAATGCCGTGCTTTGGTTTTGAAATAACACGGGTCAGAATCAACGCAGCATACTCAAAATTTTGTTCAGAAAGTTTATCGCCATAGCCCCAATCCCACAAAACGCACGTACCTGGGCTGCAAAAAGTTTCTTCTCGTAATGCATGAGAAGTAAACGCTGGCGTGCCTCCTGCTATCACGATTGGCTTCGGCAAGTCTGCTGCTTCGATTGCTTCGAGAAAATGTTTTACATCGACAAAACCAGCATCACATTCTTTTTTTCGTTCGTTGAAATCACTTGCTCGTAAATGCCCATCATAGACGTGCAAGCCGTGTACTTTGAGATGAGAAGAAGTACTAAGTTTATTGTATAAATCTAAAATTTGGTCGTCTAATTCGTGACCTGACCTGTTCATGCCGTTGTTTACGTCTAAGAAAACATCGGAAACGAGCTTATTTTGGCCAAAAATAGCATTGTGAGCATCAGCTATTTCAGCAAAATCAATAAGCGATGCAAAAAAAACTTCGGGGTATTTCTGACGTAGTTTGACCAAACGCTCAATTTTTGGGCCAACCAACTGGTGAGAAATTAAAGCGTATTTTCCGCCAGCGATTGCCACCATTTCGGCTTCGGCGATGGTGGCACATTTGAATTTTGTAATACCAGCAGCAAGCATCATCTTGACGATTTCGGGCATTTTGTTGGTCTTTACGTGCGTGAAAAGTCGCTCGGCCGAACCTGCAATCGAAATCATCTGTTCAATATTTTTTTGTACTCGCTCTTTGTAAATAAGCAGCGAAGGAGAATCTAATTCGTTGACGTTGTTGATGTTAAACCACATAATTTAATGATAGAATGAATGATTGATAGAATGAGTGAATACAGAAAAAATATTCTATCATTCACTCATTCTGAATGGGTGGCGAACCGCTTCAAAATTGATATTATTGTTCGTAAAATTCGATTGGAAGGTCGTCTGGGTCAGCGAAAAAGGTAAATTTTTTGCCTGTAAATTCATCAATTCTGATGTCTTCCACTTCAATTCCTTTTACTTCGAGGTTTTGTTTTGCTGCTGCTACATCTTCCACTTCAAAAGCCAAATGGCGGAGTCCGCAAGCTTCTGGGCGTGATGGCCGAGCGGGCGGATTTGGAAAAGAAAAAAGTTCGATTACATAATTTTCGCCAATGGCTAAATCGAGTTTATACGAATCTCTTGCTTCACGATAGACTTCTCTAACTATCTGTAAGCCAAGTATTTCGGTGTAGAAATGCTTCGATTTTTGATAGTCAGATGCAATGATGGCTATGTGGTGTACTTTGTTTATTTTTAGCATTTTGATGAATTGTTTTAAGGAAGACTTCCGACTGGGCGTCCCCCTCGAAGGGAAGTCTTCCTTTTATCTCGGTAAGTTTAAGCCAACTCAAACATTACTTCAATTTCAACTGGAATATTTTCGGGCAATGAGCCAAAACCCACTGCTGAACGCACACCGATACCATTTTCAGTTCCCCACACATTGGCAAAAAGTTCGCTACAACCATTAATTACATACGGGTGACGCTCAAAATCAGATGTACAATTGACCATTCCCAAGACTTTTATTACACGCTTGATGCGGTCGAGGCTGCCTAAATTTGCTTTTAAAGTAGCAAGAATTGTCAAACCCACTTGTTGAGCTGCCAACTTTCCTGCTTCAATATCCATATCGGCACCAATACGACCAATGATGCGTGAGCCATCCATCTGCACAGGGCCATGTCCTGAAACATAAATAAATTTATCAACGATTAAGCAAGGCTTATAAACGCCCATCGGCGATGGTGCTGGTGGTAATTCAAGACCGAGTTTTGCGAAATTTTCTTCTGCTGTCATTATTGTCGTGGTTTTGTTTGATTTTTTAGTTCTGTGCAAATATCTTTCTTTTTTCTAAAATCTCACGCACAAAAAACGCTCTTTGTTCTTTTGGTAGCTCCAACAATGCTTTTTCTTCTTTTTCTAAGACAAAACGGCGGAAAGTTTTTAAATACAAATAAGGTATTTCCAACTCTTTGGGCATTTCGTATTCTTTTTCGATGATGTTTTCTAAATGCTTAGCTTCTTCGATAGTTAGATTTTGTTCGTGTTGGAGGATGAAGATTATTCTATCTGATACACATAATAGCATTTCTTTTTTGGGCATCCAACTTTCATTTTTTATAAAATCAGCCCCTGTTTCGATGGATTTATGAAAAAAACTGTTTGCTTCTGCATAATTACTTTTTTCGGCATAGATTACACCTAAGTTTTCCCAAGCTAACCACTTCGTTGGCTCAATTTCGGTAGCTTTAATGTATGCTTCAATTGCCTTTTTTTCTTCTCCTATTTCATAATAATTAACACCCAGATTATACCATATTAGAGAGTTTTGCATCGGTTCAATTTCGATGGCTTTCAGACTTGCCTCAATAGATTCTTTATACCTTTTAAGTGTACCGAATAAATTTGCCAAGTTATACCAAAGTACCACAGATTTAGGGTTAAATTGAAGTGCTTTTTTATGTACTTCAATTGCCATTTCGTATTTTCCAAGAATACTTAAAACATACCCCAATCTACCATAATATTCTTCACTACGCTCATTTTCTGGTACTTGCTCTGCGAGCTTTATTGCTATTTTATAATCTTTATCTTCGTACTTTTTTTTAAATTTCAGGAAAGCCTTACTCCACTTCCTATTTGTTTCCAAACGAATTTTCAAATCAATAGCTTCCTCTCTCGCCTTCACATCGTGCCATAAGTCTTCTTTTAGTTGTGGGTTGGTTTCATATTCCCAAAGATTCTCAAAACGATTTTTCTGTGTTGCTAACTCATCAAAAGAATAATATAATGCCAGAAAATCAATGAATAGGGCAGAAATACCCTCTCGGTGTTCGCCAATTTCGATACTAATTCTTAATAAAGGTTCAGAAATATCATAGAGTTTATTTCGCTTGTCGTCAGGGTCGGTTATGGCATCAATCAGGTTTCGGCGGCTGAGTTCACTGAGTTGTTTTGAGAGTGTTTTTTGCTCAATAAAACAGTTTTTGCCTATTTCTGTGCCATTTTGTGGTATTTTAGCCAGTGCTATATAATGCAAAATCTTTTGCTGTTGTGGAGGTAAATAGCGTATGAAAGTCTCATAATAAGGCTTTAAATCATTGAGTGTTTTGATAAAAATCTTTGAGAGCGTTGCCAGTGTATCGGCTTTCAAAAACTCATAAAAAGTAACCAACAATCGGTGATTTCCTTTGACCAATTCATGCATGGCTCGCACTTGGGCAATACCTTTACTTTGTAGGTGTTTTATGACAACATTATTTTTATCTTTCCCTTCCATTTCAGCCAATCGGCGGAGTAGAGCCAGCGAGTCTTCGTAGCTGAGTTTTTTTAGATAGATTGTCGTAAAAAAATTATAGAAAGGTCGGTCTTCTCGGCCCAAATCGGGGCTAAGAGCTTGCGAAGTAGCGATAATACTCGTACGGCTATGACGGTACAGAAACGAACGTAGTTTTCCTTGTCCATCTTTGCCCAAAGCCTGCATAATATCATCGAAGTTTTCGGCTAAAATCAATAATGGTTTATCGCCAATGTAGTTGGTTATGATATTTTCGGCTGTATCAATTTGGCGGCTGGGGTGTGTTTCACGCAAAATATCCATTTGTTTGTTCAACTCCTCACGGTCATCATCATTCCAACGGATAAACGCATTTAGCACTCGAATCAAAAAATCTAAATAACCCGAAATACCATATTCTTCTTCCGAAAAATAGGCAATCATCAGTTTTTTATCTTTCAAAAACGATTGTGAACGCTGGTACAAAACCCTCAGTAAGTGCGTTTTTCCCATTCCTCGCTGCCCAACCACAATTATTTGGTGATTGATACCGTCATCGGCAATTTCGCCCACACATTTTGTTAGGTAATTGATATCGTCTTGCCGACCGATTAGCAATTCTTCTAAGATTTCGGGTTTGACACTCTTAGCCCCAAACGATAAAAATGTGCTTATGCCTTGTTGAGTTTCCACCATTTTTTAAAAATTTCGTATTTGAATTGATAATACCTTTTCTCTTCGTTTATTGTCCTGTTTAGGTATTGGTCTTTACACAGAACTCTCAAAATACTTTTCACTTCTTTTGGTGTAAAATCTACACTCCTTAAAATATCATCTTCTTCTTTAGCTATGGTTTGTATCGAAAGATAGTCCAGAATACCAAGCATGATGTCGCTTTCTGTCTTTGGATAATAACTGGCTATTCGAGTATCTAATTGCTCAAATACATCATCGTCGTTTACATTAGTCAACAATTCATTCAGTGCATTTTTGATATTTTGGAGACTTATCTGTGACTGAGAAGAGCTTCTTAGAATTTCAAAAGTTTTATTGATATAAAACGGTAAATTTTCGACTTGTTTACAAATAAGTTCTATGCAAAGCATTTTATCATCAACAAAAGTATAGCCTGATAAAGCCAAACATTCACAAAGAAATGTAGCATCTGTATCAGACATAGCCTCTAAAACATAAGATTTTGTATCATTAAATGGCTCTGCTGTATATTTGTACTCACTTCTTAAATGATTAAGCACAACATCTAAACCTACCGAGCCACAGATGATGAAACGAATCTTCTCTTTTTCTTGCAGACTCATTCGTAAGCTTCTAAACAGGTTTAATAGCTCAATTACATTCTGAACTTTTTTATTTAAAATCCACTGCCAAAGCATGTATGGAAACTCATCTAATATCAGTGTTAGTACTTCATCGTTTTCAGCCTTTCTTTCCGCTAAATCTTCAATGCAGGCTGTCAGAGCTTTTTTCCATTCAGTCTTAAATTCGGGTAGCTTGAATGATATTTCTGGCAAGTAGCTTGTGCCTGTAGAAACTTTTACTTCGGGTGGTTTCAACTTGTTGTAAAGCTCTTTGCACCAATTGAATTGTACTTTGAGCCAACCGTGTTTTTTATGTTTGGTTAATTCCATGAGTAAAGTATCAGTCAATTCAGTCACATCTGATACTTTCATTAAATCAAACCAAATGGCTTTGTTTGGTCTGTTTTCTTTAACCGTGATGTAGGCAAACTTTTGAAGTAAGAGAGTTTTACCCATTCGTCTAATCATCGATATGACTAAACTGCCTGCCATTGTGTGTTGATAAATATCTTCAATTTCATTTAAGCGTCCTACAATTTTATCAACTGGCATAGGGCCTGTTGTTGGTGGTATTTTATACGGTGTCATTTTTGCAGCTTAGTTGTTTTGAGTACAAGTTTGTTTTATCGTACGTTAAAAATATCGTACGATGATTTTGACGTACAAATATTGTAAAAAAAACTAATTATACAAATAATTAGTTGGAATAATGGGGAAATATCATACAAAAGGGAGTAAATCCTGTTGGACTTACTCCCTAAAAATCAAAAAAGTCAAAGTTTTATTCTGTGAATTTACACCTTTGTGCCTTTGAAACTTTGCACCTCTGTGCCTATTTTCTACACAAATAAATTTAAAATCAATACCCCAATCAGACCGATGATAGAAACGAGGGTTTCCATGACTGTCCAAGTTTTGAGGGTATCTTTTATTGATAAATTGAAATATTCTTTGAAAAGCCAAAATCCTCCATCGTTGAGGTGCGAAAACATCAAACTTCCTGCACCGATAGAGAGTACCATGAGTTCTGGTTTTACACCCGTTTGTTGCTGAATGAGTGGGGCTAAAATTCCTACGGCCGTTAAACCCGCAATGGTTGCCGAGCCTACACATATACGCAAAACGCCTGCAATCGCCCAGCCTAAAATCAATGGATTAATGTCAAAACCTTGAAGTTGTGACCCTATATAATCGCTCGTACCACTATCTTTCAAAATCTGTTTCAATGCACCTGCACCCGCAATAATCAATAAAATTCCTGCACTACTTTTGAAAGCTTCTTCGAGTTGTTTACTTACAGCTTGAATATTATTTCCTTGACGCACACCAAGCAAATAAACCGCCAATAATAGAGAAAGAAGCATGCCAATATACGGCTCAGAAATTAGTTTAAGTAGCTCACTATCAGGAGCATATTTTTTTACAGCCGATGTAATTGTTAGTAGAAAAACGGGCATCAAAGCTACCAATAAACTCACTGCTAAACTTGGTTGTTTGTCTTTCGGAATGTCTTTGATAGCAAATAAATTTCCATCAATTTGAGGTTTGTATTGCTTCAGGGTTCGTCCAAAAAGTACCCCAGCAATGGCAATAGCAGGAATCGCAATGATGATTCCATAAATGAGCGTTTGCCCAACATCGGCTTTTAATTGTGAGGCAATAGCAGCAGGAGATGGGTGAGGAGGCAAATATCCGTGAGCGGTCGAAAGGGCAGTCAACATTGGCATCCCAACATAAAGAAGCGGCAGTTTTGCTGAGGCAGCAATCGAAAAAATGAGCGGCACAACGATGATAAAACCCGCATTATAAAACAACGGAATACCGATAATAAAACCAGCAAGTGCCAAGCCCCATTGGAGGTATTTTTCGCCAAAAAGGCTAATGAGAGCATCGGTAATGCGTTGAGCAGCACCACTTTCGGCTACGAGTTTACCGAGCATTGCTCCAAAACCAATAATCAGAATTAAATCGCCGAGCGTGCCACCAATACCCGACTGAATAGATTTTCCGATGGCCGAAACGTCCATCTTGGTGGCAATTCCCAGCCCGATGGCAACCAAAATAAATGAAACGAAGGTGTCGAGTTTTACGTAAGCTACCAGCAAGACAAGTACCAGTATAGCAAAGAAAGTTAGTAAAATTGGCATTTTTTAAAGAGGGTTGAATATGATGATGCAAGATAATAATTTTAGTCAATTATCAATCTATACTCATCAAAGCAGAATGGTTTTGTCATAAAAATTTCAGCGAATAAATTCACTGACTAAGGGAACAAAGGATTGTAGAAGTATTATTTTTGACGATTTAAATCGTCAAAATAGGAATGAAAATATTCCTTTGTTCATATAAAGAGTGATTTTAATCACCTAAAAAGAATACTATCAGATTAACTTTATTAGACTACTTTGCAAATTTTGCAGGTTTTGGGTCAAATCAAAAGGTATGATTTGCAAACGCATATCTGCCTCATAATCAAAGACTTGGAGTGGTGTTTGGAAGTTTTCGTTGGCTGGATAAATCAAAAAAAGTTGTTGGGCATGATATTTTTTTCCGTAGGCATACATTTGATATAAATCTGATTGCTCAATACCATAATTTTGTTTGGGTTTTGCAGCATCAATCAACTTCCATTTTGTATCGAAAACAAAGGTTTGTGTTTCGTTTCTCAGCACAATATCGGGTATTAATCTAAACTTAGCCTTTTCTAAATGGCTGTCAATTAGAAATTTGGCTTTGTCTTGGAGTTTTACTTCGTAGTTTTCTGAAAAATATTTCTTGAAGAATTTGCCAACGTAATTTTCAAACAAAACTTCCATCGGAAACAGCAAACCAAGTTGTAAATATTGTCCCGAAAAAGGCAAGAATGATTGTCCTTTGATGAAAATATTCGCCCAATGAAGTAGCTTTTCGTAACGAACAAAAAACAGGTTTTTATGAAAAGATTGAGCTAAATCTTGCTCGATATTTTTGCTTGGATTGACTTCTTCAAAAATACCAATATTTTTATTGATTCTTTGCTGAGTTCGGTGGCTAAAGCCTTGTTTATAAAGTATTTGTAAACAATATTTTAGAACTCTGTTTGGCGGAATATCGGCTGTAAATTCATCAAAAGCTATGAAGAAACGTTCTTTTCGGATTGGATTTTGGCGAAGATTTTCAGCCATTAAAATTTTACCTTTTATAAAAGTTTCGTTGGCTTCTTGTCGTTCAAAATTTCTGCCTAAACCTTGTGAAAGTAATTTTTCGAGTTCATCTAAAAATACATGCACAAAAATCTCGAAAAGTGGTAAATGTGAAGTTTCGAGATGTGAATTTGATAAAGATTGATAAGGAGAATATGGCAAAACTCTGAGCATTTTCAAGAGTATTTTGCGTGCTTCTTTCGGCGAATTTGCAGTTGATTTTGGTAGAATTTCAATCTGCTTGCCATCGGGCGTTTGCAGCAAACCAACGTAGTTTTTGAGTCGAATTTGCTCTTTACCTTTTTGTGTAAAATAGCTTAATAGTAAATCATTTGCTCCCGAAAAAGCAAAATTTTTGAGGTGTTGAAAAGTTCGGTCAGAAACAAAAATCTCCGAAAATGTATCATCAGCCAAGTCATAATCGCTTGCTTTTTTGATGATTCCAAATTCGGAGATTGTTTGAGGCATATATTTTAGTCGATAGACGACGGTCAACGGTCGATAGTTTTTAGTTTTGCAAAAATAATCAAAAATCTGTGCTCTATCGACTATTGACCGTCGTCTAAGAAACTATTTAACCACTTTAATAATTCCCTGCATTAATGTATAATGCCCAGGGTAAGTACACACAAAAGTATAATCGCCTGGGGTACTTGGTGCTACAAAATAGATAGTTTCTTGACTTTCTGGCTGCATTAAACCTGTGTGGAAAAGTACTTCTTCTAAATCAGGAACATAAGCTTTTGCTTCGCCATCAAGGTCCATTTTAAATGCTGCTTCGCCAACTTTAGCTACGGTTTTAGGTTTCACGATAACCAAATTATGGAGCATATCATCGTTATTGTTGAAAATCAAACGAATCTTGCTACCTGCTTTTACTTGGAATTTAGTTACATCAAATTTCAAACCTGGCTTTGTTCCTACCGAAAGCGTTTGGTCAACTTTTCCACCCCAATCAGCTGGCATTTCGTTGACTCGCTTGGCCGAAACCACATTTACAGCTTTCGACATTCCTGACATATTATGTCCTTCGTGTGCCATTGCTTCAGCTTTTTTCTCAACTACCGCATATTTTGTCAAGTCGAGCGGTGCGGCTGAAGTGTTGATATTATTAAGTGTATAATAACCAAATGCGTGTAAAAGTGGACGGTCATCGGTGTTTTTCAATCCTTCAAGTCTTAGTTCGTGAATGTAACCGAGACGTAGCGAATCAATCGCCAAACGAACGCTCATACCATCTTCTGCTACTTGTATTCCTTTGATTTTCAAGTTTTTAGCATTGATAATCGGACTTCCGTAATTGTGGTGATATTTGTATGTAAAGCTATTGATTTTATAAGATTCAAGTGCTTTGGCTGTCTCTTTATTCACAGGTTGTGTAAATTCAATCAAGAAACCATCTGACATTGACTTCACGGCTTTCATCTCGAAAGGCGTTTTTCCTGTCCATTCTAAGCGTTGTAAACCAAACTCATCTTTACCCGTAGAAGACCAACCACGGCTCGTCATGCCCACAAACATCGAAGCGTCAAGTCCCCAACGCATACGCAAGATACCCGACTGAAAACCTTCTCTGAAAGGAAAACAAATACCTTGATATTTACCATCAACTTTTTCTAAATAGACACGCATGATTTTGCTATGTCCTTGGTCGCCAACAAATAATTGTCCTTCAAAAGGCCCAAATTTTCCACCGAAAGTATCTTCAATAACATCAGCCGTCGAAATTCCCATTAACGTATGCGGAAACCAAACTGCTGGTACTTTAATGCTCGGAAAACGCTTCGCCACTTCATAAAGTGGTTCGCCCGTATCGGGTACATCCGATGGCTTAACACTTAGTGGTGAACCTTCTTCCGAAGTCCAACGCAAACCCATTGGATTGCCGGCAAAATCGCCTTTTTCGAGGTGCGTCATGCGGCCAGAGCCAACCCAATCTCCTTGATTTTCGGTATAAAAAATGTCACCGTTGCGTAATGCACCAAAACCTGCGGGCGAACGTAAACCAGTTGCCCACGGAGTCATTTTTCCGTCGGGAGAAACTTTTAGCATCCAGCCTCTCCATTTTACCAAACTTACACCTCTTCCTTGCCAGCCAAGATTTAATGTATAAATCATGTCATTATCAGGCAAAACTACTGGGCCGTAAGAATATTCATGGTAATTTCCCGAAAGCGGAAATTTCTGAAATGCTTCGTATTCATCGGCAATTTCATCTCCATTATTATCTTTCAGAATCGTTACTTCGCCACGCTGAGTTGCCCACAAGTTTCCTTTGATATAAGCCAAACCCAACGACTCGTGCAAACCCGAAGCAAAACGTTTGTAAGTAGGCGGTGTACCATTTTTCATGTACGGATTTGAAACCACCCAAACATCACCACGGCGAGTAGAAACTCCCAAACGGCCATCAGGCATCACGGCCAAACCACCCACTTCGAGTTTTACGCCTTCGGGAACTGGCAAGGTAACAATACGATAGAAATCTTCTTCTACCAAAGGTCTATTCTGAGCAAAAGCTCCCAAATTGCCCAAAATGAGAAATAGAACTAATATTTTTTTCATTGTTTATGTCTTTTGCAATATTTCAAAAATAATATTTTAAGTAACTAATACGAAATAATTGATATTTTAATAGTTCATAAACGACTGAATAACAATTATTTATCGCATTGACGAACCATTCGTTAATCGTCATTCGAGTAATTCGTAATTACTACTTACCACGAAACTGAATAAGAAACCGCATTGCTCAAAGGCATAATAATTTCCTGTCCAGCTTTTGAGCTACGAATGATTGGCTTTGCTTTAGGGTCAACTAAAATATATTGATTATCAACTAAATAACGCCCTTTTTCAATCATTGAAACCGATTTTCCTTCTGCCAGTTTGCAATATAAATTTGCACCATTACTGGCCGAAGTTGTCACCGAAACTCCTTCGGTATCTGGCGTAATTTTTTGTAAAATTTCAGTTCCGTTTAATGAAAACTTATAAGTCGGTAAACCTTCACTATCAAGCGAATAACTTTTGAAAACCAGCGTTTTATACGCATCCAACGAATCGGGCATTGGAGCGTTTGCATCTGCCAAAACAGCTACCGAAGGTTTTCCCGAAAATTTCGTTTTTACGCCTTTTGCTTCCAATAATTGTGGTTCGCCACGCTCATGGAACATCTCGGTTACATCGGCAAAATCACCACGCCAAGCATAAAGCAAAGCGGCTTGGTCTAAATCATAAGTATAATGTGAGCCTTTCGGACTACCAATCGAAATTACGTGCGTGCGTTTCTGTCCATTAAACATCACAAATGAGCGAACCATTTCTACCTCATTTTTTGGTTGAATATCAATCTCACCAACGGCTTGTGGCGTTGGCAATGACGTTTCGGAATGAAGTGCATACGGTCTGATTTCTGGGCCAGCCGCAAAAAGTCCAAGTTCGGCTTTCCACCAAACTTTTATGTATTTCATTTCAATCGAATGTTTGCCTTTTTTCAAGTCTAAATACGCAATTCGTGGTTTACGGTAGCTTTCATCGCTCATGGGTAATACCTCTTTTCCGTCAACTATTAAGGCAGATTTTCCTGCACAATCGGCTATTAATGAATAGCTTCCATCTTTTTCAACCTCCAAATCTCCCTTAAAAACTAACAAGAAACGATTAAAGCCAACACCATAATCCTTGGTGAGTTCTGTGGCTTTTCCTGCATCGTTGGGTGTTTCTTTCTTTTTGGCAAACTGTTTGTCCCAGTCGAATGTTTCATAAAGTTCGTAGCTCAAACCACTCAATTTCAATGGTTTTTCGTTATTATATTTCAAATACTCCAAATCTTTTACAGCCACACTGCCTGACTTATTTTCAAATACAATTGGGCCTTCGTTTTTACCTTCTGATGCTAAAACATAGCCTTGATGAATCAAAACATCATTCAAAACTACTTTTTCGAGCGTAATGGCGTTGCCAAATGAAGCTTCCGAAAACGTCAATTCAAGCGTTTGCCAGAGTCCTGCCGTTCTTCCTGCATTCTGATTTGGTAATTTCACACCGCCATCTTTCAGTAAAATTGTTCCGCTTGGGCGTAAATTGCTCAAAACGATGGCGTGTTTGCCTTGAATGTAGAAAATCGCTTCGCTATTATTGCCCAACATAAACTCAAATCTTACTTTGGCATCGGCAGTAGTGAGTTTTGAAGTCATTTTGCCCGCAGTATTTGTAAACAAAAATTTGTTTCCTGCTACAAAAGAGGCTTTTTTCTTAAAAGGATTATCAACAGATTCGACTTGTTTCCAATTGCCCAAATCCCAGTCGCTGAGAGGCAATTTATTCATCGAAAAACCTTGTGCATAGCTTTGCAAAGAAGCACAATACAGCATAAAAAATGCTAAAAAACGTAGATACATAGTCAGATTGATTAGATATTAAGCAAAATTATAGATTAAGTGTAGATTTAACAATTATTATTAATCAAAGTTTTTCTGTCAGTCCGAAAAGTGTTTTGTAAATTTGTCCGAGAAAATAACTTGCTATTAGCATTTAGCTATTGGCTTTTAGCTTTTTACAGTCGAAATATAGCTAAAAGCTAATAGCCAACGCTAAAAGCTGTAAAAAAACAACAATCATTCATGTCAAAACCAACACTTCTTATTTTAGCCGCAGGAATGGGCAGCCGCTACGGTGGTATCAAACAACTGGATAAATTCGGTCCAAACGGCGAAACTATCATTGATTATTCTCTCCACGATGCCATCAAGGCAGGTTTTGGGAAAATCGTTTTTATTATCAGAGAAGAACTAAAAGCAGATTTTGAAGAAATATTTGGGCCAAAGTTGGCTGGGAAAATCGACTACGATTTTGCGATTCAAGGTGTACAAAAATACGTAGCTCCCGAACTCGGAACGGTAGAACGCACCAAACCTTGGGGAACTGGCCACGCCGTGCTTTGTGCGTGGGAACAAACCAGCACGCCGTTTGCGGTTATCAATGCCGATGATTTTTATGGCTACGAAGGTTTCAAAATCATGGCTGATTTCTTGACCAATAATACTGACGACACTTGCCACGCAATGGTGGGCTATCAAATCAAGAATACGTTATCAGAAAATGGTTCGGTATCGAGAGGAGTTTGTGAAGTGGATGAAAATGGGTATTTGGAAGTAGTAACGGAGCGTACGAAGATTTATCGCCAAGAAGATAGTTCTATTGTATTTGAAGAGGGTGACGTTTTAACAGCTTTGCCAGAAAATACGCCAGTTTCGATGAATTTTTGGGGTTTTATGCCGAATGTGTTTCCCGTAATTAATGAAATGTTTAAGGAATATTCAGTAAAAAACATTGACTCACCCAAAGCCGAATTCTATATCCCGACCGTAATGACATATTTGATTCAGAACGGTTTAGGAAAATGTAAAGTTTTCTCAAACGAGTCGGAATGGTTTGGTGTAACTTATCCAGAAGATAAGCCAACAGTAATGGAAGCATTACAGAAATTATCGGGACTTTATTAATTTATAATGGATAATGGAGAATTGAAAATGATGGATTTTCATCACAGTTATCCATTATTCATTCTCAAATCTCCATTAATTATGCAAGTTTCTTATCGAAAAGCAACGCTTGATGACCTTGAAGAATTGGTGCGTCTCCGTATCGAATTCTTACGAGAAGTTCAACCAGCCGAGACACATCAATACAGCGAAGAGCAACTTAGCGGCTCTCTGCGTGATTATTTATCAAGAGCGATGCAAGCCGATGAGTTTGTAGCATGGTTGGCCATTTACGATAACGAAATCGTAGCTACAAGTGGCTTGTGCTTTTTCCAGATTACTCCTGGATTTACGCTTATTGACGGCAAAATTGCCTATATTTTAAATATTTATACGTTACGTCAATGGAGGGGCAAGGGTGTGGGAAAGGAGACTTTCAATCAAATCTTACAAGAGGCTATTAATCGTGGTTATAAGCGAATTTCGCTACATGCTTCGGATGCTGGCCGACCTGTCTATGAAAAATTTGGGTTTCGCCTCACAGGCGACGAAATGGAACTTCGATTACCTTAAAAAGTTATATCAGCGTTCCAAACATTTGTTCTGTTTTGAAGAGTAGTTGTTACATCTAAAATCTCCAAATAATAGTTTGACTCATAGGTTAAGCTCAAATTGTTCTTTGCCATAAATATCTTGGCATAATCTTCTTTTTCTTGTTGAGCAACCAAAGTATTGATTTCGTGCAATACTTCGTCCATTGAGTTTAAGGTTGTTTTTGCAGCAGACTTCATTTTTCTTGTTTTCCGTTTGTTAGAATAGTACAATTTTTATGTCACTTATAAATCGGTCAGCCTTATCAAAATCTGTGCCACTGTTTAGGGTAAGTGCTTTTGCTACCGCTGAATAATTTATTTATTTTATGCTATAAAATTACAGAGTTTTACAGACAAATTTTAATTTAAAATTTAAATTTCTTAAAAAATCTTATCAAAAGGTAACAAATATTGAATTTCTTATCCAATGGTATTTTTTCTTTACAAAATCCAGTGCTTTTACTATGCGAAACTCCCTTCAAAGGCCTATATGTCAGCTAGATAAGGGGTGATAAAAACACTTATTTTAAGATTTGGTACGATTATTTCATTGTAAAATGTGGGACATCGTAATGGTCACTCCAACCCCTCCATTAGCGAGAATTCATGCTTTCCTAATAACTAAGTACAAATACTCGTTTGTGGGGGGTGTTGGAAGTGATTTTCTGGGTTACTTGTATATTTTTAGTAAATCTATTGAGCGAAATAACTACTACGATGATTGAGCAACTGCTCTTTCTTATTTTACTCTCTGCTAATAGATTTTATTTAAAAAGTACAATACAATAGTTTTACTAAATTGAGATATCGAATGTGGATTCTACTCAAATTTGTAGAACACTCAGTGGTTTAGGTGGTATCAGAATGTCTCACTCAAAATTAAATTTTCAATAGAAATTATTCAATAATAACGATATTCACTCAATAGCAATTGTCAGTAAAAATGGGGTTGATTTCAGCTCCATTTTTCTTTTTTAGTAGTTGTTATTCTGACTACACATACGAAATTTCGTCACATTGCTTTTCAACTTTATGATACTTATTTTAGTGTTTTTCGTTAAAAATAGGCTTTTTTGTGTATATGTAACCTATTAACGGTGAGTTATTTATATATAAATGGTACCGCTTAATAACTTTATCGTTTTTCTAAAGCCAATTAGATTTTAATTAAAAATCATCAGTTAAACTTAAACCTTTTGTTTGGATTAAAATATCCTTGTATCTTGCCACATCAACATTCTATTAAGATACTTACACATGGAATCCATTGTACAATTTTTTAGTGGTATAGCTTGGTGGGCTTATATTATCATCTTTTTTGCTATCATATTTATTAGAGATATTCTCCAAAAAAAGCACACTATTCAGCATAATTTTCCTATTGTTGGGCATTTGCGTTATTTTATAGAAAGCGTTGGTCCAGAGTTACGTCAGTATATTGTGGCCAATAATCGAGAAGAACTACCTTTCAATCGTCGTCAACGTTCGTGGATTTATGCTTCTTCAAAAAAGGAGAATAATTTTCAAGGTTTTGGCACTGACCAAGATATGTACAGTGCAGGTTATAATTTTATAAAACCAGCTCTTTTGCCCTTTAAATTGCCCAAAGACCATCCTAATTTGGCAAATCCCTACATTTGTCCATCTGCCAAAGTTATTGGCGAATATCATCATAGAAAAAAGCCTTTTTTGCCAAAATCAGTAGTCAATATTTCTGGAATGAGCTATGGTTCGCTTTCAGCCACTGCTGTTGATTCAATGAATAAAGGTGCTACAAAGTTTGGTTGTTACCACAATACAGGTGAGGGAGGACTTTCGCCCTACCATAAAAATGGAGCAGATGTGGTGCTGAATATCGGGACTGCTTATTTTGGAATTAGAGATGATGATGGGAATTTTGTCTTAGAGAAACTGGTTAAACTTTGTCAAGATAATCCTTGCATAAAAATGATTGAATTGAAGCTTTCACAAGGAGCAAAGCCTGGGAAGGGTGGTGTTTTACCAGCTTCAAAACTGACCCAAGAGTTGGCTGATATTCGTCATGTTCCGCTTGGAAAAGATGTAATTTCGCCAGCCTATCATAGTGCTTTCTCAAATATAAAAGAAATGGTCGATTTTATTGAATTGATGGCCAGTGCTACGGGTTTGCCTGTAGGAATAAAATCTGCGGTTGGAAAGCTTGAAATGTGGGATGAACTGGCCGATTTAATGAAAAAAACTGGTAAAGGCCCAGATTTTATTACGATTGATGGTGGAGAAGGTGGCACTGGTGCTGCTCCACCGAGTTTTGCCGACCACGTTTCGTTGCCATTTGTCTATGCTTTTCCGGCGGTCTATAAAATTTTTCAGAAAAGAGATTTAACCGATAAAATTACTTTTATCGGTTCGGGGAAACTCGGTTTACCTGATACTGCAATTATGGCATTTTCGATGGGAGTCGATGTAATAAATGTGGCACGCGAGCCAATGATGTCTATTGGGTGCATTCAAGCACAGATATGTCATACAAATCGCTGCCCGAGTGGGGTTGCTACGCAAAATAAATGGTTGCAAGGCGGCATTGACCCAGCTTTAAAAAGTGAGCGTTTTTATAATTATGTGAAGACACTTACGAAGGAAATTTTGGATATTTGTCACGCTTGTGGATACGAACACCCAAGCCAATTTATGATGGACGATGTGGATGTGGCAATGGGAGATAATAATCGTACGCAATCGTTAAGAACGACTCATTTATATCAGAAAACTCCTGTAAAATTTGAAGGGTTGAAGAGTTTACTTGAAAACCCTTATTTGGGGGGTAAAAATTAAAAGTTCATAGATAGATTGTAAAGCAGTTTTCGAAAGAAACTGCTTTTTTTGTACAAAGCATTATAAAATATGCTGATTCGGATAGGAGGCTATGAAAATAATAGGTATTTGACGTTATATGGGACACCGTTAATGAATCCTCACAAAAGTCTGATTATTAGGAATATACATGTCGGATTTGCTTAAAAAAAATAGAAAAGCAAGAATCAAGCGGCTCTTGCTTTTGCTCTCGTCAAACTGCTGTTGATTATTAAAACCACCACTTTGTCAAATGGAGAAAATGGGGGTTTTAATGTTATGCTTTACACGCATTGATAGCAACAATCACTATAAAGATTGATACAAATAGAAGTTCGTCAAGATGTTCGTAAAATAATTTTTTCATGTTTTTTTCGGCTTTTAATACAATGATTCAAATAATCATGAAAAGGTTGAAAGCACACCGAAATTTATTTCAAAAAACAAAGAACAATCTACTGGTACCATTTTAATTTTGCTTGTTAATGCGTGTGAATTTTCAAATGTGAGTATTTACATGGCTATAATCATTGTGATTATTGTTGATACAAATTTCGGAAGACTATGGCCACTAAACAATACCCCAATTTTGGTATTTTTTAAAAACTTATATCCGTACCAGTACGTACATTAGTATATTTTAAAGAATGGATTAAATTAATTTGTGTTCAACCGCATATTTAATTAAGCCTACAATGGTTTTAGTATTGGTTTTGCGATAGATATTTTTACGATGGGTTTCAACGGTTCGCTCCGAAATGCAGAGTTTATTAGCAATTTCGGCGTTTGAAAGTTCTTGAGCAATAAGTTTTACGATTTCGATTTCTCGTTCGGTCAGATGGTAAACTTCCTCTTCAGTACGGTTTGATAAGCTACGTAGAATCTCGTTGGATACTTCTCTACTAAAATAAATATTTCCTTGGGCAATGGTCTTAATGGCTTCGATGAGTTCGTTACGACCAATCGTTTTAATAATAAAACCTGAAATACCTGCATCAATTAAATCATGTACAATAGATACATCATAAGAAACCGAGAGTGCTAAAACTTTGACATTTGGGAAGCGTTTCTTGACCTTCTGGGTGAGTTCCATTCCTGTCATATTGGGCATATAGAGGTCTGTCAGCAAGACATCAACTTGATTTTCACTCAGAAAACTCAAGGCACTATTTCCGTCAGAACACTTTCCGATTACCTTAAAATCGCCAACTCCATGAAGCATAGCTTCTATACCATCCAACAAAATTTGGTGGTCATCAACGATTAAAATTTGTAATTTATTACCTGACATTAGATTAAATTCAAGGGGACTTCAATCACTACACTTGTGCCTTTTCCGATTGAAGAGTCAAAATTAACACTTCCATTTAGATATTCGACACGAGTTGCAATGTTTTTTAGACCAATTCCATGGTTTTCTGTACGAGCGGTATCAAATCCCCTTCCATCATCCTCAACAATCAAGATTAGTTCAGTATCGTGCCTGACTAATTCGATATTTACCTTTCTTGCATCGGCATGTCTGATGATGTTACTGATTATTTCTTGTACGATTCGATAAAGCATTAACTCGATTTTTTCATCGGAACGTTCTTTGAAACCGACAATTTGGAGTTCGATTTCGATTTTTCCGAGAGCATTGACTTTATTCGTAAATTGTTTGAGTGCTGAAGTTAGTCCAAATTTTGTGAGCGAACTTGGCATCATATTATGCGATATTTCTCTGATTTCCTTGATGCTATCTTCAAGTAAATCAAGTGAGTTTTGCATCTCCGATGACTCAATTTTTTTTTGCGAAAGGTAGTTGCCGAGTGTCATACGAGCAGCGGCCAGCGTTTGTCCAACGCCATCGTGGAGGTCACGTGCTATTCGGATGCGTTCACGCTCTTCAGCTTCTAAAACTGCTTGTGTACGTTGTTGCTGAATAAAGTTTTTTTCAATTAAAAGCTTTTCGCTCATACCCTGCATGAGCTTTACACGATAAGCCAGCAGCCCACTCAAAGCAATAATTTCTATAAAAAAAGCAATTACAAAAAAGTCGATTCCTGTTAAAAAACTGCCAGGTACAAGTTCATAAGTACTTAAACCCGAATAAAAAGCTACAAAAAATACTGGCAAGTTGGCTAAAAGATAGTAGGTAGCATCTTTTTTAAAGTGATTGATGAAAATACAATAAATTGTTGTGCCAAAAACGAAAAAAGGAGGAATGGAAAACCCTAAACTTACCAAAAAAGTAATGGGCATTGTATAGTTATTGAATAAAAAGTTATTCAGTATGAGATTATCGACGTAGGCAACTAAAATAAGTAAACAAAACGAAATAATAAAGAAATTGCTGTACCAATAAAATAGTTTGTTTTTTAGTAAATCCCAACGTAAATAACTTCTTACAAATAAAAGATTACTAATCATGAGTAGCATTGTGGCGATGTACCGCACTTTATCACCTTCAATTCCGAAATTACCATCACCATAAAACCGAATAAAATACCCTTGCATGGTATAAATGAAAGTGAGTGCCGTTAGTACGTAAATGCCATAGTAGAGGTAAAGTTTTTCGTTGAAAATGAGTGATAGGAGAAACGAAATTATGCAAACAAAAATGAATATTCCTGAAATAAATCCCCAATTATAGTGGTCATTGGTCGGGTAATAATAATCAAAATTGTTTTTCTCCCAAATTGAAATTGGAAATGAAATTGCTCCAAAGTTTTTTCGGATTTTTAAGTAATAAAATATTTCTTGACGAGGTTGTAGGGTAGTCGGGAATATAAAATCTCGGTGTTTAATACGACGGTTTTGTTGGGGTATTTTCCAATTAAGTGATTGATGGTCAATTACTTGCTTTTTTTCTACTACATAAAACTCTACTACATCATAAAGTGATAATTGTAAATGAATAAGTAAATCTTGAATCATATTGGTCGAATTCTTCAATTCAATTCTGAACCAATAGGGGCGACCACCCGCCCAGAAAGTAGGTACGCTACCTTTTGCTTTTTGAAAATTGTAAACCTGAGGAAACGAAACGAGTTTCTCAATCTGAAACGCTTCGGTGAGTTCGGGCAAATAATAGATTTTATCTGGTAAATCAAGTTTTCGCCACGTACCATCGTAATTAATGACTTCCCCTTGGCTTTTATCTTGTGCTGAAAGATGAAAGCTCAATAACAAAAGCAACATAGAGAGAAGTTTTTGTTTCATGGTTAATATGAGTAGCCCACGGTTGAAATCCTACTGATTATTCAATATTTCCGTGACACATTCTAAATATGGTGTGTCACGGACAATTAACGCAAAATCAATAAAAGAAAATGTACGAAACAATAATAGCTGTTATGACGCCAGCTAAGTCAGCCAAAAGCCCTGCCACGAGCGTATAACGAGTATTTTTGATATTTACTGAGCCAAAATAAAGAGCCAGAACATATAAAATAGTGTCTGAACAGGCCTGAAACACACAAGATAATCGCCCAACGAATGAGTCAGCTCCGAAAGTTTTCATAGAGTCAATCATCATGGCTCTTGAGCCGCTACCGCTCAGCGGGTGCATGAGGGCAGTTGGAAGGGCATCTGTGAAGTCGGTGTTCATACCTGTCAAGCTAAAAATCCATTTAAGTGCTTCTACAATATAAGTCAAAGCACCCGAATTACGAAACGCACCAATAGCAACCAACAAACCCACCAAATATGGAATCACTTTGATAGATGTTTCAAAACCCAATTTTGCACCTTCAATAAAAGCAGGAAAAATATTAACTTTTTTATAAACTGCTCCACCAATAAAGCCCACAATGAAGACAAACAAAATCATATTACTGACTACTTTCGAGGTTACTTCGATTTCTTCTTTTGGCAAGCGTGAAAAATACCAAAGTACAAAACCAATAAATCCGGTAAGTCCCAAAAGCCAAGATAAGAGGGTTTTATCAAAGAAATTGATACGTTGTTTGATTCCCACAAAAAGCATTCCTGTCAGTGTAGCTACATAAACCGAAATCAAAGCAGGAATAAAAATATCGGCAGGGTCAGCTGCATTATAGATGGCACGTTGAGCCATAATACTGAGCGGAATAAGCACTGGTCCAGCACTATGCAGCACCATAAACATAATTTGGGCATTTGAAGCAGTATCTTTGCTTGGGTTTAACTCTTGTAAACTCTGCATGGCACTCAAGCCAAACGGAGTAGCCGCATTATCGAGGCCGAGCATATTAGCCGAAAAATTCATAATCATTTGTCCATTAGCTGGGTGGTCTTTTGGAACTTCAGGAAAAAGTTTGCTAAAAAAAGGAGCAATGATTCGAGCCATTCGACGTATAACGCCAGCTTCTTCCCCAATTTTTAGAATTCCCAAAAAGAAAGTCATCACACCTGCCAGCGGCAAAGCAATGTCCATGACGGCGATTTTTGAAGAATCGAACATCCCTTCAATGATAATTTTAAATATCTCGGTATCGCCCAAAAAGATGAGTTTGAACAAAGCAACTACAAATGCAATCAGAAAAAAAGCTACCCAAATATAGTTTAATGCCATAAATTTGACGGTTTAAGTTTAGATTTGTGGCTAATTTAAGGATAAACCATGATTTTTCGATTTTTTACCTAAAATTTGATTCGGTTAAGCTGAAAAAAATGTCTAAAATGATGCTTTCAAATAGAGTTTTACTATCATATATATTATTGTTGAGTATTTGGGCTTGCCAAACAAAAAGAGCGGAGGAAAAAAAGGAAACAGACTCAGTAGGCATAAAAAAAGATAGTACTGTAATTGTCAAACAACCAGAAATTCCCGAAGTTGAGCAGCGAATGATTGAACAAGGGTTGGTTGATATTCAAACCCTCGATTCGACCATAATGGTTGAATTGAAATATTCTACAACTGATAATTTTGTAAAAACCGATGTCTATGGCGATTTGACTCGTGCTTATCTGCAACCAAAACCTGCCGAAATGCTTGTAAAAGCCAGTAAGGCTTTGCAAGAAAAATACCCAAATTACAGACTACTGGTGTATGATGCTGCTCGCCCGCTTACTGTACAGCATACACTTTGGAATCTGCTGGATACGATTCCACCCAAAAAAAGAGAGGATTTTGTGGCTAATCCTACCATTGCTTCGATTCATAATTTTGGTTCGGCCGTTGACCTAACCGTTTATGACCTTATAAGTAAAAAGCCACTTGATATGGGAACAAAGTATGATTTTTTTGGTGATTTGGCATATCCACGTTTAGAAGATAAAATGCTAAGAGAAGGCAAACTGACAAAAGAGCAAATAGCAAATCGAGTAATATTACGTGATGCAATGAAAAAATCCGGTTATATGCGAATCGAGAGCGAATGGTGGCATTTTAATGCAATTTCACGTGCAAGAGCGAAGAGTTTGTATAAAATTGTGGAGTAGAAAAGCAAAAAGCAACTATCCAAAAGACAGTTGCTTTATTAATCACCTAACCACTAAAAAGTATTATGAAAAGAGTATAATACCAGTAATCTTTATTTAAAAATGCCTTTTTGGCATCCAATTTCTACTTATTATAAAAAGAAAATTTCTCAATGACAGACTTTACTTTTCTACGAGAAATCTCAATATTTTTACCTCCATCAAATGCTACCGCACTATTATTTGCCTGAATATCTAAGCCTTTTGCATGAAGGATATTTACGAGATGTGACTTATGAATTCTGATAAAATAAGTGTCATCTAAAATGCCTTCATAGTGCTTTAATGTTCTTGCCGATATATATCGCTTAGTTTGTGTATGAACAACAGTATAATTACAGTCACCTTCCAATCTCACGATTTTTTCTACGGGAACACTCACAAGTTTATTTGAGCAATGTAACTTTATTTGTTTCTTTTTATGTTTTTTGTTTTCGGCAACAATGCAGTTTGATGTATGGTCTATATTCTTCATGGTTTTCAGAGTTTTGTTGCAACAAACATAACTCTTAATTGACAAAATTCAAGATTACGTAAAAATACACAAAATTTATAAGTATCTGATTGTCAATTTGTTATATGGATTTTTTGGTTAATAATACGTAAAAACCCCTAACGAAATAGGTATTTTTACGGGTATTCTTTTTAGTATTTACAACGTAAAAATATGGGAGAATCTGACATTATTCATATCTTTGCACATAAATTTATTAAACGGTACTCCGGTGTTAGACAAGATTCAAGAATTATTAGGCGAAGTTGATGCTGTTGTGGTCAATAGCAAAGATGACTTAGAAAAATTTCGGATTAAATATATTAGCCGAAAAGGAATTCTCAATGACCTTTTTGAAGAGTTCAAAACAGTAGCCAATGAGCAAAAACGTGCTGTTGGACAAGAACTCAACAAACTGAAAAATCTTGCTGAGCAAAAACTAAGAGATTTTACGGAAAATCTTGAACAAAGTGCTGGCGATTCGGGTGCAAATGGGCTTGACCTAACGTTACCTGTTGCCCCTAATTTTGCAGGGTCTATTCATCCGCTTACGCTTACTCGTCAACGAGTGTTGGAGATTTTTGCTCGAATGGGTTTTAATCATGAAGATGGCCCCGAGGTCGAAACCGACTGGTATAACTTTACGGCTTTGAATTTTCCAGAAGACCATCCTGCCCGTGAAATGCAAGATACGTTTTTCGTAGAAAAGAAGGAAATCCAGAAAGATGATGTATTGCTTCGTACGCACACATCAAACGTACAAGTGCGATTGATGGAACACAAAAAGCCACCGATTCGCTCGTTGATGATTGGTCGAGTGTATCGTAATGAAGCTATTTCGGCAAGAGCTCACTGCCAGTTTCACCAAATTGAAGGGCTTTATGTTGATAAAAAAGTAAGTTTTAAAGACTTAAAAGATACGCTTTATCATTTCGCCAAAGAAATGTTCGACAAAGACACCAAGATTCGTCTGCGTCCGAGTTATTTTCCTTTCACAGAGCCAAGTGCCGAAATAGATATTTCTTGCTTTATCTGTAAAGGGTCGGGATGTAATATCTGTAAACATTCAGGCTGGGTAGAAATTGCTGGTTCGGGAATGGTTGACCCTAATGTTTTAGAAAATAGTGGAATAGATTCTGAGGAATATACAGGTTTTGCTTTCGGAATGGGAATTGAGCGTATCACTATGCTCCGCTACGGGGTAAAGGATTTACGCCTTTTCTTTGAGAATGATGTAAGATTTTTAAGACAGTTTGAGGGAGCGTAGCCTCCAGCCCTAAAGGTGAGTTAAACAAAAACGGTTAGTTTTCATTTATGAAAACTAACCGTTTTTGTTTATTACTAAAAGCTTCTCTTTAGATGTGTGTGGGCGTGTACATTTTACTCACAAAATCCCAACATATAATTCCGACGGTTACCGATATATTCAATGAATGTTTTGTGCCGAATTGCGGAATTTCTAAGCAATTGTTGGCTATTTCTACTACTTCTTGGTTTACGCCAAAAACCTCATGTCCGAATACAAACGCATATTTTTGGTCATTTTCTGGCTTGAAATTATTCAATTTTAAGCTATTTTCTACTTGTTCAACCGCTAAAACTATGTAGCCTTCGGCCTGTAATTCTTTTACCAGCTCAATTACATTTTCTCGGTATTCCCAAGTTACTGATTCAGTTGAGCCAAGAGCCGTCTTTTCTATCTCTCGGTGAGGAGGCGTGGCCGTTATGCCGCATAAATAAATTTTTTCTACCAAAAACGCATCAGCAGTTCGGAAAGCCGAGCCTACATTATTCATGCTTCTAATATCATCCAGAATGATACAAAAGTTATTTTTACTGGTTTCCTTAAAATCTTCAACCGACAAACGGTTGAGTTCGTCCATTTGGAGTTTTCTCATCTTTTAAAATTTTGTGCAATTTACCAAAAATTAGCATGCTATCTTAAAAATTGTGTCAGATTGCAGACCTTTGTTTACCAACTAAACCTTTAACTTTGAGTTTTCAAACTTATTCTTACGATGGATTTTGCACTATTCTTATTAGTTGTATTGGTTAGTTTTCTTGGCTCAATTCAGATTGGTGCTGTGAGTCTGGCCGTTATTCAAACCACGCTGAATCGAAGCCGTTCGGCTGGTGTCTGGGTGGCATTGGGTGGTAGTATCCCTGAGTTTATTTTTTCTTTTATTGCTTTAAAAGGCCTACTTTTTTTGCAACAAAATCAATCTATTATAGACTGGCTAAATTTGTTGATTATTCCAATATTTCTGTCGTTGGGCTTGTATAATTTTTTTCAGAAAGAAGCAGACAGTGATGAAGAAGGTATTACTGAGACCTCAAAAAACTTTGATTTTGCGAAGGGTTTTTCGCTCGGAATGCTCAATCCTCAACTCTTGCCCTTTTGGTTTTTTAGCCTTGTTTATATAAGTAAGTATTTCTCTATCAATACTTTATCTGCAAAATATGCTTTTGTTTTAGGAACTGGAGTTGGGGCATTTGGCATACTCGTAGTTTTTGCTCAACTGACGCATCTGTATCATTTACAAATAAGAAAAATTCTAAAAAATTACTCAATCAATCGTTTGATGGCGTTTGTTTTTATCAGTTTAGCTTTGATTCAAGCAATAAAGTTTTTTATATAAATTGGTCATTTGCCCGACAATTTGTGTTTCAGAGACACCCTACCTTTGCTTCACAAAACAAACATACTCCAATGAAAAAAATAACTTTTTTGTTCTTATTATCACTTAATCTATTTGCACAAGATGCTGTAAGCCCAGTACTTCGTCAGAAACACTTTTTAATTGAAAAAGGAGTGGCCATCAGTGGCTATGACCCCGTAAGCTATTTTTCAGGCAAACCACAAAAAGGAAAAATCGCTTATACCAATGCTGGTATTACTTATAGGTTTGTATCGGCTGCCAATCTGGAAACTTTTAAGAAAAATCCTGCTAAATATGAGCCAGCTTATGGCGGTTGGTGTGCTTACGCAATGGGTGCAAAAGGCGAAAAAGTAGAGGTTGACCCCGAAAACTATAAAATTGTCAATGGTACATTGAATCTGTTTTATAAAAACTTCTTTTCTAATACGCTTGATGATTGGAACAAAGATGAAACAAAACTAAAAAAACAAGCCGATGCCAATTGGCCAAAACTGCTAAAATAATTTTTCGACTATTAGACCTTCCTCAAAAATGAAAATATTACAATTAGTTGCTCGAATTATAGCTGCGGCCATTATGTTGCAGACACTTTATTATAAATTTACTGCACACCCCGAAAGTGTTTATATTTTTTCTACGCTTGGCATTGAGCCTTTTGGACGAATCGGTTCTGGAATTGCAGAATTAATTGCCTCGATATTATTGCTTATTCCTAAAACAGCTTGGATGGGGGCTGTTATGGGTTTGGGGGTGATGGCAGGTGCGATAATTTCTCACCTTACAATTTTAGGAATTGATGTAAAAAACGATGGCGGACAATTATTTTATATGGCATTGTTTACTTTTGCTTGTTGTTTAATTGTAGCATTTTACGAACGATTAAAAATAATTAATCTCGCTTCGGGTTTGTTTAGTAAAAGATAAGTTTATCTATAAATTGTGTGAGAAATTATGCGGATGCCTCTATTTTTTGTAAAAGTTTTCAATTATGAATATTGGCCGTGGTGGCTGTTTTATTTGCCAATGACTCCGTACTGGATTTATCAGGCCATCAGGGCTAAGTCATTGACTTTCTTTACGGCGGTGAATCCTGGAATTGAAGCGGGTGGGTTTTATGGTGAACATAAAACCGAAATTATGAAAAATATTTCGCCTGAATATTTGGCTAAAACAATTTTCATTCCATTCGGAACTGATTTTGAGGTTTTGCCTAAGCTATTGATAGATAACAACTTACAATATCCAGTTATCGGAAAACCCAATGTTGGTGAGCGTGGTAATTCGGTGGCCAAGATTCATTCTGAGACTGAACTGAGAGCTTATCACGAGACAGCTAATGCAGATTATTTGATTCAAGAATTTATTACTTATTCGATAGAATTTGGCGTTCTGTTTAGCCGTATGCCCAATGAGACCGTCGGCAAAGTTTCATCATTGACCTTAAAAGAATTTTTGAGTGTTACGGGCGATGGAAAATCTACGATTGAAGAGTTAGTGTTAGAGAGTACTCGTGCAAGATTTCAGTTAGAGGCCTTGCAAAAAAGGCTCGGTAATAGTATGCAAGAGGTGCTACCTTTGGGCGAAAATCGACTACTCGAACCAATTGGGAATCATTGCCGAGGAACGAAGTTTGTTAATGCTAATCATTTGATTAATAGTCAATTACACGACGTTTTTACGAAAGTTGCAAAAGGCTTTGATGGTTTCTTCTATGGTCGATTCGATATGAAAGTTTCGAGTATTGAAGATTTGTATGAAGGTAAAAATATTAGGATAATGGAGCTAAATGGCGTAAGCTCGGACCCTGGACATATCTATGACCCTCGTTACTATTTATGGCGAGCCTATCGTGATTTGATGTGGCATTGGAAGCGTGCCGCTAATATTAGCATCGTGAATCAGAAAAATGGCGTAAAACCTTTACCATTTTCCGAAATTTGGGCGATTGTGAAAGGGCATTTTGGTTGATATTTTGGTGCTTTCGGCTTCGCATAAGTACCAAAAATTGTATGTTATGGTCTTAATGTCGTAAGTTTCTTTTCATTATAAGAGCGAAACTGAAGGGAGAAATTGGTTCTAAGTTTTCGTTATTTTCCCCTCCTTTTTTCAAGGAGGGGTGTCCTGACGGTAGTCGGACGGGGTGGTTGTAGTCTATAAATCTTTGAAAAATATTCAAAATTGGGGCAAACCACCCCGTCAAAATTCGACTTTGTCAGAATTTTGCCACCCCTCCTTGAAAATAAGGAGGGGAAGTTTTAGAATCAAGGAGGCATTACTGATAAATTCTCAAGAAAACTTCTTTATCAATTTCCCCCGAAACTAAATCTGGATTGATGCTATATCTGAAAGATTCATCTTCAAATTCATCCAGTACTTGCCCAAAAATTTGCTTTGTTTTTAGGGTTTCTCGCAAAATGATTTCGTTGCCGATTACCAATCTGATTTTCTCCCAATCGTTATTGAAATATTCTTGTAATAATGGTATAATTTTTCCAGAAAAAACTTTGCACAAATCGTTAAGTGATTGACAATGAATAAAATATGCGTGACCAATGCAATGTTCACGGTCAATCAGAAACTCAATTCGTTGATTGATTTTACTGATGAGTTTCTCGATGTTTATTTCTTCAATATCTTGCAATAAATGTAGTTGTGGACTCATTTCTTTGAACTCAAAACGGCGGCGAAGTGCCAAATCGAGTAGAGCAATTGAGCGGTCGGTGGTGTTCATTGTGCCTACAATATGCAAGTTAGCAGGAACTCCAAATTTTTCTTGTGAGTAGGGGAGTGTCAGCCAAAGTTCATTTTTTGCTCCCAGTCTTTTATTATCTTCGATGAGAGTAATTAATTCTCCAAAAACTTTTGAAATGTTGGCACGGTTGATTTCGTCAATTATCAAAATTTGGCTTCCTGCATTTCTAAAATTTGCTTCTCTGTTTTCAATAGAATCATTTTCACATTCACCAAATGATTGATAACCAGCTTTTCGCAAAGCTGCCAAACAAGATTTGTAGAAAACACCTTTGACGATTTCATAAATAACTTGTCCATTTTTGCTGATTGGGCGAATACCTTCCATAAATTCTTCGTAGCTATACGATTGATGGAAAGTGATAAATTGAGAGTCAGCTTGTTGAGCAAGTTGTTGAACTTCGTAAGTTTTGCCAGTTCCTGGCGGGCCTACGTATATAAGATTAAGTGGAATGTTGAATTTTTTTGTGTATGCAGGTTCATCTTCTTGTAATAGAGTCAGCCCTTCGGTATGGCTCTTTTCACTATCGGAATTTGAAATTTCCCAGAAAAACTCATTCCGAAGGCTTTCGTTTTCGGCCATTTGATACATGAAATGATTGTGCGATTCTTTTTTCTTACTCGAAGCGGCAGTTGCTTTCAGTTCTTCCAAGCAATGTTGCCAAGCACTCATAATTTTTGTGTCGTCGAGAATGCGTTTGTTTTCAGAGGGTATTTTTGCTGTAATAAAATCGGAGCTATCGGAATTAGTTTGAATCGTTACTTCTTTGAATTTATTGAAAAGTGCTTGGTCACGCTTAAAAAACATCAGTTCGAGCCATACGCCACTTTGGCGGTAAAGTTTGAGAGCGGCATAAAAATTAATGTTTGCCGTGATGCCTTTATCTTTCCTGACCGAAAACGCAATACGGGGGTCGTCGATGTCAACGTTTGCAATTTCGATAAGCTCTTGTAATAACACAAAGAATTTTAGAGAGGCCTCTCGGTCGTTGATTTCTTGTATTTTCTTAGAAAGTATATTTTTTTGTTCAGTCAGATTACTCATCTAAATAATACTCTTTGAGATGGATAAATAAGTGTAATACGCAAAAGTATCTAATTTATTGAAACAATTCTTTGTTAGCTGGCGTTATTATGGCCCATCCTCCATTATTCTACTAATAGTCTGATTTTGCATATTCTCCAAGTTGTTTTTAATTATTTTGTAATTTTATTAAATGCCCTTTTTTTATTCTGTAATTTTAAAAAGTTCAAGGCATTATAAATTTTTTTATATTATTATATCAAATCAATATTAGATTTTCATTAGAAAAATCATTTAATTATTATAATTATTTAAAATAGTACCTATTTTTGTGTTAGTATTTTTTTTATTAACCAAAACAACAAACTAAATGAAGAAGAAAAAGCTACTTCTTAGTATGCTGGGATTACTCTTTTCTTTGGCCGTATTGGCACAAAGTAAAAGGGTTACTGGCAAAGTAACATCGTCAGATGATGGGTCCGCATTACCAGGTGTATCAGTACAAGTGAAAGGTACAACAAGAGGTACACAAACAAACAACGACGGCAATTTTGCTATTGATGCCAGTGCCAACGAAACGTTGATTTTCAGTTTCATCGGTATGCAATCTTCTGAGGTTGCAGTAGGTGGTAAATCAGTTATCAACGTTACTCTTGCCAACGACGGCGTTCAATTAGAGCAATTGGTAGTTGTTGGTTACGGCACACAAAACCGTAAAGATGTAACTTCGGCGGTTTCAACCATCAAAGGTGATGCCATTAAGTCAATTCCTGCTCAATCATTCGACCAATTACTTTCGGGTAAAGCAGCTGGTGTAAACATCAGTATTCCGAATGGGGTATTAAACAACCCACCAGTTATTCGTGTACGTGGTTTCAACTCAATCACTTCGAGTTCTTATCCATTAATAGTAGTTGACGGAGTTATCGTTTTCTCACAAGATGCAGGTGCTACTGGGCCAGGTGGTATTGCATCAAATCCACTTTCAGACATCAATCCTAACGACATCGAAACTATCGACATCTTGAAAGATGCGGCTGCTACTGCCATTTATGGTTCACGTGCGGCTAATGGTGTATTGGTTATCACTACCAGAAAAGGAAAAGCAGGTAAATCAACGATTACTTATGATACAAACGTTGGCTGGACTACGCCATACAGAACATTTGATTTATTGAATGGTGCTGAGTACATCATGATGAAAAACGAGGCTGAACAAAACAGAGCTACTTTGGCTGGACAAGCTTACAGTCCATTATATTTTGAAAACTTAGACCCGAATGGTAAACCTTATGATACAAACTGGTACGACTACGTTTTCCAAACGGGTTTCCAACAAAGTCATAATATCAATATTTCGGGAGCTACTCCAAAATCATCTTACTATTTTTCAGGTGGTTATACAAATCAAGAAGGTTTCTTGAAAAAGAATACTTTTGAACGTAAAAATGCACGTTTGAATATCAGCCATAACGTAACTGAAAAGTTGATTTTTGGTGCAAACGTAACATATAGCTCATCAGATGCTTTTGCTCCAAATAGTGGCTCTTTGGCTGGAACGAGTTTCAATACAGGTGGTTTAGGTCGTGTTCCTTTGGTAACTGCTCCTAACGTTCCTGCATTTTTACCAGATGGCTCGTATAACATCAATACAACAGGTGCATTGGCAAATAGCCCCGGTAACTTATTGAACAAAGACCGTAGCGGTTTCTACAATCCAGTTGTATTGTTAGACTTAGATAAAGCAACTGCACAAAGCGACCGTTTCTTGTCGAATATTTATGCAACTTATAACTTTACTAAAAACTTGTCGTTCCGTACTGATTATGGTATTGATAATCAAACAGTTGATTCTCGTACTTTCAATAATCCTATTCACGGTGACGGTTTTGCGGCTAAAGGTATTGCGGCTAACTATCTTTATAAAAGCACACGTTGGACATGGCAAAATTATTTGAACTACAACCAAAAATTTGCCGAAAAACACACCGTGGGTGCTACGATAGGTACTGAACAACAATATACAAAGCGTAACATGTGGAGTGCGTCTCGTCAGACAGTAGCTGACCCATTCTTTAATACTTACGAAGGTGATTATACAGTAAACAATAATCCTCCCTTTAATTTCTTGACTGAGAATGGCTTCCAATCATACTTTGGTCGTTTGACTTACGATTTCTCAAAACGTTATTACTTCACAGCAAGTTTGCGTCGTGATGGCTTGTCGGCTTTGGCAGCAGGTAAGAAATTTGGTAACTTCTATGGTCTTTCGGCAGGTTGGAATCTTTCAGAAGAAACATTCTTTAAAGATGCTCTCGGCGATAAGATTTCTACTTTGAAACTTAGAACAAGTTATGGTAAAGTAGGTAATGCTGGTATCAGTGATTTTGCTTCATTGAGTTTATACAGTTTCGGTAACTACGGTGGTGCTGCTCCTGCTTTATATTTCTCGCAAGCGGGTAATCCTGATTTGAAATGGGAAACAAGTACAAAATTAGATATTGGTTTGAACTTCGGTTTCTTGAATGATAAAATCACTGGAGAATTGACTTACTACAAAAACAATATTGACGGATTAATTCTTAACTCTCCTTTAGCTCCTTCAATGGGTGTACCAGGAAACTCAGTTGCTAAAAACGTAGGCTCTATGTATAATCAAGGACTTGAATTTGCTGTTAACGCATCAATTATTAACAATAAAGCTTTCAGATGGAATACTACTTTCAACATTGCAACTCAGAAAAACGAAGTTACTGCATTGGCAGAAGGAAACTCTGACATCTTTGGTGTTACATCATTAGAAACAGCTAATATCACAAGAGTTGGATATTCTTTGGGTAGTTTATATGTAGTTGAAACAAGAGGAGTGAATCCTGCAAATGGCCAACGTATTTATGTAAATGGTAAAGGACAAGAAGTGCAATATTCTCATGCAGTAGCTACTGGCAGAAGCCGTTGGACATTCCTTGACGGAACAACTGCACCAGCTATTACAGCCGCTTCTGATTCTAAAATCATGGGCAATACAATCCCGAAAGTATATGGTGGATGGGATAATAACTTCAGCTACAAAAAATTCGATTTATCGGTTAGTTTGATTTATGCTGCTGGTTTTTATGTATATAATGGTACAAAAGCTGGTTTACATGACCAACGTTTCTGGAATAACGAAGCTGACATCTTAGACCGTTGGACTGAATCGAACAAAGGTGGTTCATGGCCAAGAGTTGTTTACGGCGATAATATCTCGAATGGTTCGTCATTCCCAATCTCAAATAATGTTGAGAAAGGTGATTTCATTAAATGTCGTAACATTGCTTTAGGTTATAATATACCAGCGAGCCTTATCAATAAAATTAAATTGACTAATGCTCGTGTGTTTGCTCAAGTAACAAATGCCTTTATGATTACAAACTACTCTGGTACTGACCCTGAGACATCATCAAATGGTAACTCAAACTTAGCACCAGGTATCGACCGTAACTCAGTACCACAAGCCAGAACAGTTTCTGCTGGTTTAAGTTTAACATTCTAATTTATTGAAATCTAACATCATGAAAAATACAATATATACAAAGCTACTCGTTACTGCCATGTTGGCATTTTCGATAAGTAGTTGTAAGGATGATATCCTCGACCCAGTTCCGCAAACATCGGTTTCTGATTTAAGTGCTTACGATACCGCTGATAGAATCGAGTCGTTAGTAAATGGCCTTTATCGTGGCGTTAAGAATGGAAACTTTTTAGGTGGACGTTATTTTATATATAACGACATCAGAGGTGAAGAGTTCTTAAACCAAACAAACAATGGTGTAACTGGCCTTCAAACTTGGAACTTCACAATCAATGCTTCTTCAAACGAAGTAAATAACCTTTGGACAACGGCTTATGCTTCTATCAATAACATGAATTTGTTTTTGGACAAGGTTGACGCAGCTTCAAGTAAAATTTCGGCTGATAAGTTGGCTAATTACAAAGGTGAAGCTCGTTTCTTGAGAGCATTGGCTTATTTTTCGTTGGTAAATATTTATGCACAACCATATACAAAAGATAATGGTGCTTCTCTTGGTTTACCATTGCGTTTGAAAGGTGAAAATGGTTCGGGTAATTCAAATAACTTGAAGCGTTCGACAGTTGCAGAAGTTTATGCTCAAATCTTAGATGATTTGAATTTTGCTGAAACAAATTTGCCTGCAAACTACGCTACGCAAGATTTGAATGTAACGAGAGCACACAAAAATACGGCTATTGCCTTGAAAGTAAAAGCATACTTGGCAATGGGTCGTTATAGCGATGTAGTGAAAGAAGCGGAGAAGATTGTGCCAACAGCCGCTCCGTATAAAGCTGCTACTGGTGTAAGACATGAATTGAATGCCAACTTTGCGGCAATCTTTACTACTTACAGAACACTGGAGTCGATTTTGTCAATGCCAATGGCTACCAACGATGTGCCAGGTACTCAAAATCAATTGGCATTTTATTACTTGGCTGGCCCAGTAGGTGGTGGTGAGTTTTCGTTGAATCCAACGGGAATTTACGGTTCGGCAAGTTTTGCCGATACTGATGACCGTAAGAAACTAACTTCAGTTAATGGAACAAGAATCTATCTTAACAAATTTACAGGTGCTTCACCATACATTGATTGGGTGCCTGTGATGCGTTATGCTGAGGTTTTATTAAGTTATGCTGAAGCAAAAGCTCGCTTAGCAGCTGATGTGGATGCTTCGGCGGTTGCTTTGTTGAATGCAGTGCGTAGCCGTTCAAAAGGTTCTGTATTAGCACCAACAACTAAAGCTGAGTTGATTACAGCAATCTTAACAGAGAGAAGAATTGAGTTTATGGGCGAAGGTTTACGTTCGTTCGATATCACTCGTACTAACTCACCTTTCCCAGCTAAAGGCCCAGTTAATGCTGTAAATACGAGTCAGTCTGAGTATGTTTGGCCAATTCCAACGACCGAATTAGCTGTAAACAAAGACTGTGTACAGAATCCATAAAAGATTCTCTATAAAACTTCTTTTTAAAACGCCGTATGAGACCCATACGGCGTTTTCTTTTGTTATGGGCCATCATTTTCTATTACTGATTGAGAAAAGTCTTTAGAAATAGTACAAATCAATAAAAGAATAAAATAGAAAATTACTGAGGTTTTTGGTACTTCAAAAGATCAATACAAGAATAGAATGTTTACACTATTCATAAATATCCTGAAGTGCATTTAAAGTATCCAGACGCATATTTTTATAAAAAAATCTATCAGTATAAAGCTGTTTTGTTGTGTAATATTTGAAGAAAAATATCATCAAAAGGCAGCCTGAATAGTGTTACTTTGGAATGTGGTCAATCTTAGAAAAGTACAATTTGAGTATTTGCTATAAAAAAAGTACTTCGCTCTTGAAGTATTTTATGATTGACTAATTCGATGTGCAGAATTTAACCTAAGTAATGTCTATTTATTTTAAAATGATATATATGAAAAACCAATGTTTGTCGAAATAATATTATATATTAGTAGGTGTGCATACTATTTTGGAACTTCTATTAATTGTATTTTTTCAAGAATTTTTGTGTTTATACTTTATTAAGTAAAAGTACTTAATTTGAGCATATTGACTTATATGAAAATTAGGTATTTTGATGAATATGCCATAATATATTTTGTGTAATTATGAATTTATAAAATATATAGTAGCTATTGTATTTATTTTATAATAAAATTAACTATATTAAGAATGTTCTCGAAATTGGTAAAAATATTTCGCCATTTCTGAAAAATGTTATATGTTTAATTCAAGAAACTACAAGAGTACTGTTTTATCGTGTGTTTAAAATAAGTATTTTTGTAACAGTTAATTATCATTTAATAACCTAAACTAAAATGTACATGAAGAAGAATCTACTTCTTAGTTTGCTGGGAGTCATCATGTCCTTTGTTGTAATGGCACAAGGCACGAAGATAACTGGTAAAGTAACGTCATCGGATGATGGCACAGGATTGCCGGGTGTATCGGTTCAAGTAAAAGGTACATCAAAAGGTTCCCAGACTGATATAGAGGGGAAATACTCTATTGAAGCTCCTGCTGGTAGCACTTTGGTGTTTAGTTTTGTGGGTATGAACACCCAAGAAGTAAAACTTGGTAGTCAGACTGTAGTGAATGTTTCACTTGGTGCTGATACCAAACAACTTTCAGAAGTAGTTGTAACTGCTCAAGGTATCCAACGTGAAAAGCGTGCCTTAGGTTACTCAGTTGCAACTGTCGATAAGAAAAATATCGAAGATCGCCCGCAAGCTGACGTAGGTCGTGTATTACAAGGCAAAATTGCTGGTGTAAACATCACTTCAACTTCAGGTGTTTCGGGTACTGGTACAAACATCACGATTCGTGGTTATTCTTCAATTACTGGTTCTGTACAACCACTCTTTGTGGTTGATGGCGTGCCTTTCAACTCAAACACTAACACTCGTGGTGGTTTTACTTCGGGTGGACAATCTTCTTCAAGTCGTTTCCTTGACCTCGACCCTAACAATATCGAAAACATTACGGTATTGAAAGGTTTAGCAGCAACCGTAACTTACGGTGACCAAGGTCGTAATGGTGTAATCTTGGTAACAACAAAGAATGGTAGCAAGAAAGCTCGTAAAACAGAATATAACGTTACGCAATCTTTCTTTACGAATACAGCCCACTTACCAAAATACCAAAATTCTTATGTTGGTGGTTTCCAACAAAACTTGGGTTATTTCTTTAGTAACTGGGGACCAACTTTGGAAGAAGCAAGAACTTATGCTTCGCAAAGTAGCAATGCAGCCTTGACAAATCACCCTTATGCTTTCTTATCAAATGCGGCATTGAGAGCAGGTCAAGCTGATTATGTAGCTTCAGTGAGTCCATATAAAATGGAAATTTTCCCGAATAACGTAAGTGATTTCTTCCGTACAGGTCAAATTTCAAATACTTCACTCAATATTTCGGGTGGTGGCGAGAAAGTTGGTTATAACGTATCTGCTGGTTATAATAAAGAAGGTGGATATATTCCTGAAAATAACCTTACTAAGTTAAACTTAGGTTTGGGTTTGAATGCTCAAATGAGCAAGAAGTTATCAGTAAATATGTCAATTAATTTTGCTAATACTGACCAATCTTCACCTCCTTTGAGTGCTGGTCAAGGAAATAATGCCAATGATTTTCCTTCGGTATTAGCCAACGTAATGTACACACCTCGTCAGGTTGACTTGATGGGCTGGCCTTACGAAGACCCGGCTACTGGAAGCTCAGTTTATTTCCGTGGTGGAAATGATATTCCGAATCCAAGATGGGTTTTGAAAAATTATAAAACTACTGGTGTTGTTAATCGTGTATTTACAGCAACTACTTTCAATTATGACATCGCTAAAGACTTATCATTAATTTACAAGGTAGGTTTGGATACTTATGATGAAGTACAAGAATTTAAGATTGGAAAAGGTGGGGCTCAATTGCCTAATGGTTTGTATAACACTTTAAACTTTAAAAATACAATCTGGGATAATAGTGCTATCTTGTCTTACAGTAAATCTATTACTGAGAAGCTCTCTTTATCAGGTAAATTAGGTGGAAATATCCGTAATGACAGATTTAGTGTTTACAACATTAATAGCCAAAACCAATTGGCAAGAGGTTTGTTTGTTCATACTAACTTCATTGATAACGTAGCTTCAAGCGGTAGAACTGAACAGACTCGTATGGGGGTTTTTGGAGAAATTACAGCTGATTACGGCAATTATTTATTCCTCAACGTTGCTGCTCGTAATGACTGGACTTCAACTGTAGAAAAAGAAAATCGTCGAATTTTATACCCATCTTTTAGTGCGTCATTCGTGCCAACAACTGCTTTCCCTGCATTACAATCAAATGTATTAAATTTCTTGAAAGTAAGAGTTGGTTATGGTACATCTGCTGGTTTTCCAGACCCATATAGTACAAGAAATATCTTAAATCAAAGTGCAAGAGGCTGGTTGAATGCAGCAGGTACGGCTGTACAAACTCACTCGGTTGATAATACTTTGGGTAATCCAAACTTGAAACCAGAGACACATGCAGAAACTGAGTTAGGTATCGAAGGTAAAATGTTGAATAACAAAGTAGGTTTTGATTTGACATTGTATCGTCGTAATACTAAAAATTTGATTACAAGAGCTCCATTGGATGCTTCAACGGGTTATACACAAACTACTATCAACATCGGAAAAATTCGTAACGAAGGTATTGAGTTTAGCTTAAGTGGCACTCCAGTAACATTAAGCAATGGTTTCTCATGGGATATAGCAGCTACTTATTCTCGTAACTTGCCAAAGGTTATTGATTTAGGTGGAACAATCCAAGAAGTACAAATCACAGGTTTTGGCTCATCATTGGGTAACTATGCCATCGTTGGTCAGCCATTCAATATCATCAAAGGTACTGGATTCCGTAGAAATGAAGCTGGTCAATTATTGATTGATGGTGGTGGAAACTTACAGTCAACTCCAACACCAGTTATACTTGGTGATCCGAACCCTGCCTTTAATACAAGTTTAATAAATACCTTCAACTATAAAGGGTTATCATTAAATGTTATGTTGTCATATCGCCATGGCGGTGTGCTTTATTCTTCAACTGCTGGTGCATTGTTGGGTCGTGGTCTTACGATTGAGTCAGGTACAGAGTCGGGTTATGATAGAGCTCAAACGTTTATCTTCCCAGGTGTGAAAGCTGATGGTCAGCCAAATGATATTCAAATTACTGGTTCAGATGTAAACTTTAACAACGTTTATTTCTTCGGTGATGAAGGTCGTATTTTCGATGGTTCAACAATCCGTTTGCAAGAAGTATCATTATCTTATTCTTTGCCTAAGAAGTTATTTGGTTCATCAATCGTGAAAGGAGCTTCTATCTCTTTCTCTGGAAACAACTTATGGTATAAAGCTTTGAATGTACCTGAAGGTGTAAACTTAGATACGGATAACTTAGGACTCGGAGTTGGTAATGGTCTTGGATTTGAATTCTTGACAGGACCAAGTGCAAGAAGACTTGGTGGAACTTTAAAGTTGACTTTCTAAGAAAAAAATTGCTTAGATATTCAGCATCAATCATTAATCAGTTAAATCATAATAAAAAATGATAAAGAAACTTAAAATATCCTTATTGGCTTTATGCACGGTATTAGTGAGTTCTTGCGAATTGGATTTATTAGACAATCCGAATGCCGTAACGACCAATAATACTGACATAAACTACCTGCTCAATCAAATTCAAGTAAGTTTTCCTGGCCACTTTAACCAATTTAGTGGAGCGGATATGGGACTTATTCGTATGATCAATCAAGGAGCTGCATTTTATGACAATGCAGTTACTCCTGGTGGACTTGACGGTACTTGGAATACAGCTTATGCTAATATTTTGAACGACGTAAAAACGTTGATCCCTTTAGCTGAAAAAGCAGAATTATTCGTTCATGCAGGTGTTGCTCGTACAATCAGAGCTGCCGTTTTGGCTAACTTGGTTGACCACTTCGGTGATGTACCTTACTCAGAAGCTCTTGATGCAGCTAACTTCAACCCTAAAGTTGAAAGTGGTGTAACTATTTATGCTGCTGCTATCAAAGACCTTGATGATGCGATTGCTAATTTTACAGCAAAATCGAAGGCTAATTTAACAAGTGACTTGTATTATGGTGCTGATGCAGATAAATGGCTTCGTGCAGCTAATACACTAAAATTGAAAATGCTTTTGAATCGTCGATTGGTTGACGCCGCTGGTTCTACTGCTGGAATCAATGCATTGATTGCAGGTGGGAAGTTAATTTCAAATAATTCTCAAAACTTTGTATTTAAGTTTGGAACTAACCTAACAAACCCTGACACTCGTCATCCAAGATACCAAGGTCAGTATTTACCAGCTGGTGGTGGTGATTATCAATCAAATGCCTACATGGGTATTATGTATGATAAAGGTGACCCACGTATTCGTATGTATTTTTATCGCCAAACGATTAAAAATTCAACGAACGTAAACGAGGTACGTTGTATTACTAATTCAAAACCAAACCATTATTCAGTATCTGATTATTTCTGTTTACCAACGCCAGTAGGCTACTGGGGACGTGACCACCTAAGCAACGAAGGTATTCCACCAGATGGTTTATTACGTACAGCTTGGGGACTTTATCCAGCGGGTGGTTTATATGATAACGATGCGGGTAGAGGCGTTTCGCTTGGTGCAGGGGCAGGTGGTGCAGGTTTACACCCAATTTTGACGCAATCATTTGTAGATTTTATGTTGGCTGAATCGGCTTTGACATTGAAAACTACGGGTTCGGCAAAAGCATTGCTTGAGTCAGGTATCCGTAAATCAATGGCAGATGTAAGAACAGCTGCATTGGGTACATCAGAAGCTTCAAAAATTACTGCTTTTGAAGCTGACAAGAAGATTGTTTGGGCTGATGAAGTTGAGAAATATGTGGCTGCAAGATTGGCAGATTACGACAAGGCAACTACTGATGCTGATAGATTAAACATCATTGCTAATGAATATTGGTTTGCTCTATACGGAAATGGTATCGAAGCCTATAACATGTACCGTCGTACAGGAATGCCACGTAATATGCAACCTGCATTGGATCCAAATCCAGGTGCTTTTGTGAAGTCATTCTTCTATCCAACTGCATTCATCGCTCGTAATTCGAATGCCAAACAGAAAGCAAACGTTACAACTCCAGTTTTCTGGGATAATGGATCGGCAGGTACATTAAAGTAATTACTTTGATATTTATTTAATTCAAAATTTGAAAATATTATGAAATACATAAAAGAAAGTTTAAGCATACTGTTTTTGGGAGCTATGATGGCTTCGTGCGAAACACAGATGATTGAACCAATTGATTTGGAAAACTTAGAGCAAGGTGGCTATATTCGTACAATCTCGCCATTATCAGGAACAAGTGCTGTAAGAAACTTTAATGTTAGTAAAGCTAATATGGCCGGTACTAAGATGGAAATTGTTGCAGAAGCCGTTACACCAGATAAAGGTGCGTTGTTTGCTTCGTATGATTTGGTAGTGAAATTTGTAGATACAACTCCTGCAAATGGCACTAAAACAACAACTGATGTTGCCTTAAAAAGTATTCCAGCTTCTGCATTTACAAAGGATGCTACTACTGGATACCCAAGAGCAACAATTTCAATAACAGGGGCAGAAGCATTGGCAGCAACTAAAGTAGCCGCTGCTGACGTTTCAGTTGGTGATAGATTTGATGTTACTGGAACAATGAAGTTGACAAATGGTAAATCATTTACAGCTACAAATACTGGTGCAAACATTACTGGTGGTGATTTCTATGCTTCACCGTTCAGCTATCGTTTGAATGTAGTTCAGTAAAATTCTAAATTCAATAAAGAGGGTGCTTCATCTTGAAGCATCCTCTTTTTGTTTGTAGGGGTTCAACCTTATTTAC
Source organism: Emticicia sp. W12TSBA100-4 (assembly GCF_040253585.1). NCBI lineage: Bacteria > Pseudomonadati > Bacteroidota > Cytophagia > Cytophagales > Leadbetterellaceae > Emticicia > Emticicia sp. W12TSBA100-4. The sequence goes on along the minus strand of NZ_JBELAU010000008.1, from coordinate 9,969 downwards.
TTTTTATACGTATTTTATTATGAATGGTTTAAACAACAATTATAAGATTGAAGTTTATGATATTGTAGAAAAATAAGGCTCGATTCTTATTGATTTGTACATATAAAAGTATATAAACTTTTGATAATCAGTATTCTACATCTTTTATTCTTTAATCTTGATTCAATCTTAGCACTTTAAACTTTGAAATAATATTGTTTTTTACTGAAAATAAGTATTTTTGTAATAGTCGAAACTCTAAATCAAACCTAAATTATGAAGCACAGACTAATACTTAGTTTGTTAGGAATATTTGCTTCCTTAGCGGTACTGGCACAAGGAAAGAAAATTACGGGCAAAGTTACGTCTTCTGATGGTACAACTTTACCAGGTGTAACCGTGAAAGTCAAAGAGACATCAAAGGGAACGCAGACTGATATTGATGGGAACTATATGATTGATGCGGTTTCAGATAATACCTTAGTTTTCAGCTTTGTGGGTATGAACTCAAAGGAGATAAAAGTTGGCAATCAGTCAATTATAAATATGACACTTGATACCGACACCAAACAACTCTCCGAAATAGTAGTTACGGCCATCGGTATTCAGCGTGAAAAAAAAGCGATTGCTTACGCTATCTCAAACGTAAAAGCCGAAGACTTGCAACAACGCTCAGAACCTGATGCCTTGCGGGCATTGACTGGAAAAGTACCAGGGGTAAATGTAGTAGCAGGTGGTGGAGCCCCAGGACAGTCAACCAGAATCACAATCAGAGGAAATACTTCATTTTCTGGTAATAATCAGCCACTTTTTGTGGTAGATGGTATCCCATTCGATAATTCGGTTAATGCAACTGATGGTTTTAATCAAAATACAGTTACCTCAAACCGTGCTTATGACATTGACCCGAATAATATTGAATCATTAACGATTTTAAAAGGAGCAGCTGCATCGGCATTGTATGGCTCTCGTGCTGCCAACGGTGTTGTTGTGATTACAACCAAATCAGGTAGCAAAAGTGCAAAGAAAGGCTTAGAAGTAAACTTTAATTCGTCTTATTCGTTTGAACAGATTTCTACAATTCCCGACTACCAAAATACTTATACTCAAGGTTTTGAGCAAACTTACAGCAATGGCTCGATCGGTAACTGGGGAACAGTTTTTCCTTCAGAAGTAACGAGAGTCAATCAGTCATTAGGTTTTGTACGATATTATGATGTTATCGAAAGTGGCTATCCTGCTGGTTTTGTATCGCATCCGTTGGCAGGTAGTTATGGCTCTTCGCAAAATTATCCTTCGATTTTTCCACAGATTGTTGATGGTCGGGGAAATCCGGTTGGAGTGCCATTAGTGCCACATGATATTATTGGCGGTTTTTTTCGTACAGGTAATGTTATTGAAAACAGTATTAACATTAGTTCTACTGGTGATAAAACAACTATTAGTGCAGGAGCTTCACGCATGACTAATGAAGGTATTGTGCCGAATTCGGGTGCAAACCGAACGACGCTTAATTTTGGTGGCAATGCTACTTTGGTTAATAAACTTAATCTGAATGGTAATGTAAATTACGTAAATACCAATCAGTCTTCTCCTCAATCAGGAGCGGGTTTCTTTTCTGATTACACTGGAGGTTTGGGAACGGGTTCTATTTACTCTCGTTTGTTTTATATGCCTCGTAATTATGATTTGAATAACTATCCATTTGAAAACCCTGTTACGGGTGAAAATATTTTTTATCGAGGAGATGCCGATAATCCTTTATGGACAGCCAAGTACAATGTTTATAATAGCAATGTAAATCGTGTTTTTGGAAATTTAGCTCTCAACTATGATGTTACACCGTGGCTCAATTTGACAGCTAAAGGTGGCGTAAATACCTATTCAGAAGTTCGTAGAGATGTTTATCGGCCAGGTGGAAATTTAGTACCACTGGGTCAGGTCAATCGTCGAGATATTACAAATACCGAAATAGATTTTACATTCTTAGCGTCGGCCAATCGGGATATTAACGAAAAAATAAATATGCGTTTGTTGGTTGGTTTTAATGCCAATCAACGCTACCGAAATTTTAGCTCGGTCTTAGGACAAAAAGTAATTGACCCCAACCTCTTAGTTATTACAGGTACTGATGCTCAAACAGCTTCTGAATACAGAGAAAGACGTAATCTATATGGCTTCTTTGCAGAATATGGGGCTTCCTACAACAATTATGCCTTCATTACTGCTACGGTTCGTAATGATTATTCGTCTACCTTACCTTCGACTAATAATAGCTATCTTTATCCATCGGTGAGCGGTTCGTTTATTTTTACCGATGCCTTCGATTTACCAAAAAGTATATTGAGTTTTGGTAAACTTCGTGCCAGTTATGCCAAGGTTGGAAAAGATGCTGATCCATATAGCGTATTCACAACTTATAATTTTAATGTTCAATACTTTAATGGCAAGCCAGTTCCAGCTATTAGTTTACCTTCATCACTAAATAATACAACGCTAAAACCTGAGTTTACTGCTGAAGTTGAAGTCGGTACAGAACTACAGTTTTTTAAAAATAGAATCGGTTTAGATGTAGCTTTTTTTAATAGAAACTCTACTGATTTGATTGTTCAGGCTACTATTCCGAGTTCTTCTGGTTTTGGTTCAAAGCAAACCAATGCAGGTAAAATTAATAATAAAGGAATTGAAATTGGCTTGAATTTAGTGCCAATAAAACTAAAAAATGGCTTTACTTGGAATTCATTTGTGGCATTTACGCAACTTCGCTCGAAAGTGATTGATGCGGGTACAAGTGGAGAATTGTTTTTGGGAGGAACTGGCTTATCTTCACTCGGAACGATGCACCGTAATGGATTTCCGTTTGGTATGATTTACGGTTCACGTATTGCTCGTGACGATGAAGGAAATTATCTGATAAATCCAACAACTGGCTTGACGATTATCAATCAAGTATCAGAAATTCTGGCAAACCCAGCACCAAAATTCACCGTAGGTTGGACAAATACGTTTTCCTATAAAGCATTTACACTCACAGCTCTCATGGATTATCGACACGGAGGAAGTATGTTTTCATCAACCGCAGCTTCTTTATTGCTCAGAGGCCAACTGACAAGCTCGGAAGACCGTGAAGGTTTAAGGGTAATTCCTGGTGTTTTAGGCGATCCCGAAACTCAGAAACCTATACTTGATGAGACTGGGAAGAAAATAAAAAATACCATACCTCTCTCAGCTTTTCAATATCACTTTGCCAACGGTTTTGGTGCTTACGGTGCCGATGAAACCAATATCTATGATATAACTACTATTCGTCTGCGTGAAGTATCAATGGGGTATAATGTGCCTAAGCCACTTTTGAAAAAAATACTGCCATTTTTCGGTACTTTAAGAATTTCGGCTTCGGGTAGAAATTTATGGTTTTATGCCCCTAATATGCTGAAGGGCCTAAATTTTGACCCAGAAGTATTATCTGATTTTGCGGATTCTAATGTACAAGGGTTTGATTTAGGAGCTTCTCCATCGACTCGACGTTTTAGTATCAATTTATCAGCATCATTCTAAGTTACAATTTTTTCAGTATATCAAGTAAAAAAAGAAAAAATGAAAGGAAGATATATTTCAATAATTGCAATAGCTACCATACTTATTTTTATGGTAAATGCTTGCCAGCTCACCGACTTAGATATTAACCGAGATCCTAATAGCCCCACTACTGTTTCACCAAGATTATTATTGCCAACTGCCGAATATGCAGTAATCAATGCCACAACAGCTTTGGGACAAAACTCAATGGGTTTTGCAGGAATGCTTACGAGTGCTGATGATTACGACTTATCAAATCAATCTTACAATGGTTTATGGAATAGTTTTTATCAGAGTATGAATAATGTGGAGGCAATTATTAAAAGTAGTACTAATAGCCCTCATTATTTAGGTGTTGCACAAGCATTAAAAGCTTTTGCAATGGGAAACTTTGTTGATACATTTGGCGATGTCCCGTATTCGGAGGCGTGGCAAGGAAACGGAAATAATACACCTAAATTTGATAAAGATTCACAGATTTATGAAGACTTAATCAAGTTGTGTGATGTAGCCGTAACGAATCTTTCAAGAACAACTGCCGAACCATTAGACCCAACCGCTGATTTTATGTACGGTGGGGGAAGTGGCGGTGCTGCAAAATGGATTAGATTTGCCAGGACTGTCAAGATAAAATTATTACTTAATTCTCGAAAGGGTAGGCCCACAGGTAATGCTGATTTACGAACCGCTCTTGCAGCAGGAGGATACATCACAAGCCCGGCCGATGATTTTACTTTTAATTTCAGTACAAGTTCTACTCCTGTTGATGGGCGTCATCCGTGGTTTCAAAGTGCTTATCTCACAACTAATAATTTCCCCTATATTAGTCATCAATTAATGCAAGAAATGCTATTTAATCGTGATCCTCGATTAGACTTTTATTTTTATCGCCAAACTGCAAGCATTCTTGATGTTTCAAACCCAACGGATAGAGGCGTTATTCCTTTTGGTGGTACTTATTTGGTATTAAAACCTGCTTTTTGGGCAAGATGGAGGCAGGTGTTTGGCCGAGAAACAAGGTCGGACTCGCTTTATGTTGCAGGTTTTTTTGGTCGAGATAGAGGAGATAATACTGGGCAACCACTTGATGGAAATCTACGAACAGCTCCTGGTGCATACCCCGCAGGAGGACTCTACAGTGGGCGAAATACCGTGGCCAGAACGCTTACAGGCGGAACAGGCTCAGGAAATGGGATATTTCCTCTTTTAACCAGTAATAATGTTAAGTTTTATCAGATTGAGTCTATTTTGGATGGAGGTGGAACTGGTAATGCTCGAACCATTTTTGAAGCAGCAATCAGAGAGCATATTGCAAGAGTGGTGGCCGTTGGAGTAAAAGCTGACCCATTAGCTCAAACCCCAACAGCATCGGCTATTAATGAGTATGTGAGCAGTGTGTTAAAATCTTACGATGATGCTACCACTAATTCAGCGAAGTTGAATGTGGTAATGAAACAGCTTTGGTTTTGTTCATGGGGGCAGGGGCAAGAAATTTGGAATGCCATGCGTCGAACAGGTTTCCCGACAACTATCAATAAACCAATAATCAGACCCCCTCGACAGTTTGCTTTACGATTGCCATATCCGTCACAAGAAGGAGCAATTAATCCAAATGCAACCCCAAAACTAACTGAAGTGATTTTTGATAGAGACCCCGTGTTTTGGGACACAGTTAAATTAAAATGGGAGTTTTAATTGTTAAATTTAGCAAATGTATAATTAGAAAGACTTCAAATTTTTAAGTAAATAAATGAAAAAAATACTCAGCTTAACTGTCATTATCTCGGTCGTTTTTGCTTTTGGAGCTTGTCGAGATGAATCGCTAAATCCAGTACCTGCTTGGGAGCCAGGGGTACATGCTTACACTGTTTTTGATGGAATTTTGTTTAATGGTAACGTGCTACAAAGGCCACAACCTTATGAGGTCGAAAATGCTCGTAATTTTCCAAGAGCAGTACAAGGCTCGGCAAGAGTTAATTTCAAAATTCGTTGGGTTTCGTTGGATAAAAAATTGACTGTCAGTAAAATAGATATTTATGTGCGTATGTTGGAAGCATATAATGACCCCGAAGGAAATCCCAAAGTAGCTGATTTAAGTGGAAATGGGAAAGGTAAATTATTGACAACCATTGCTACCCCAGCCGAAAATAGGGTTTGGAATCTATTTAGTATTACGCCTGACCAAGTATATAATCTTTATCGAACTGCAACTGTAAAGTATGATAATGTGAACAGCGTTAATGTATTCAATAATCCTTCACGACCACGACCAGTAGGAGCAAGATTTCGCCCAAGAGAGCAAGCCGCTTATGGAGCTGTTGATGCCGATAGCTTTATTGTTACATGGGTGCTAACTACAACCGATGGTTCGGTTTTTAGTACTTGGAATTTCGATGGTATTTGCAATGACCAAACGGCAGTATCAGAAGCAAATTCAAACTGTCAACTCGCTTTTACTGTAAGATAAACTTTACCAATAAACAAAAATTAGGAGTCAGTAAAATCAAGTTACTGACTCCTAATTTGTTTATGAACCTATTTTCTTTAAGGTGATTTTCTATTGATCACTTATCTTAATTCACTTGCTTTAATTTCTTTTGTCCAGATTTCTTTTCCGTCCTTATCCAAAACATTTATTTTCAAAACTCTTTCATTTCTTTTTCCCGAAACTTCCAATAATCCATAATTGTGTTTTGTTACGGTTGTGCCTTCGACATAAGGTGTATCTTTTTCTTCTTTTACAGGTCCTGATGGCCCCGAAGTAAGTGCCGAAACCGTCAAATCATACAATGGATAGGTACTTGCACGCTCAGTTTTGCAGAGGGCCGTCCAGTGGCGGTCTCCGCTAATAAATATCACTCCAGGAATTTTCTCTTTTGTAATTAAATCAAAAAACTGATTGCGTTCTTCTTCATAATTAGCATAGTTTTCAAAAATCTTAGCAGGATTTCCAACCTGACCACCCACAACTACAAACTTGAATGGAGCATTCGAGAATTTCATGGCATCAATCAGCCATTGCATTTGTTTTTGCCCGAAATAATCTCTTGAACCAGTCGTGCGGTCGTTTGGGGTTCTCCACCAACGGTCGTCAACCAAAAAGAATTGGCAGTCAGCCCATTGAAACGATCCCGTAACTCCCTCATTATCAAAAGCATAATTCAGATTTCCCCAAAAAAGTTTGAAGGCATCAAGTGTTTGTTGTTTACTCACAAAACCTCTGTCAGAGTCATTTGGGCCAAAATCATGGTCGTCCCAAATGGCATAGTTATGTACATTTGCCAAAAGCGGCTGCATTTCTGGCAACGAGCGAGTGTGTGTATATCGGTGTAAAATACCCGTTTTTGTGTTCCAATCGGCTTCTCTCAGATAGGTATTATCACCGCTCCACACCATAAAATCAGGCTTAGATTTGTAGATACTCGTAAAAATCTCATACTCAGAACCATACGGTTTACCAGGGCGGTCGAATGCTTCTTCGTTCACGTAAGTACAGCTCCCAACCGCAAATTTGAATGCTGGTGCGTCGGTTCTCCATTGCCAGAGGGTTTGGGTCTGAAATTCGAGTGGATAATTAAAATTTACTTTTTTCTTATCCACATAAACTTCATAAGTATATTTTTTTCCCGGTAAAACCTTATTCGCAACCAATTTTGCTACAAATACATCGGTTTTATTGGTTTTTGCTTCATCGGTTGAAAATTTTACTACTGGATTTTCTTTGTCCCAATAAACAAACTTTACGTTGGCTTCTTTTTGGGTTTGTACCCAAAGCAAAACCTCTTTCATTTCTGAGTAACCCAACATTGGCCCGGACTGGATAGGCCCAGATTGAGTTTGTGCGAAAGAAGAAACTGAAAGAATAAATGAAGATAAAACTAAAATGAAATGTTTTCTCATGCTGATGATTGGTTAATTTTTTTACTCTTGTGATATAAAAATGTGTGCAATAAGAATTCAAATTTACAGGATTATTTCAAAAGCCTATATTAATGTTTTGTAAAGCTTCTAAGTTTACAGCTCGATTCGCATATCCTTTCTTCTTTGCTTTTCCATTTCAAAGATTAGGCGTACTTTTGTGTAAACTTTTATTTAATCAAAAAATGGAAATCAAAGGAAGACTTATTCACGTATTAGCTGTGCAATCAGGCGAAGGCAAAAATGGGCCTTGGAAAAAACAAGATTTTGTAATAGAAACAGATGGACAATACCCAAAGAAAGTATGCCTTACAATCTGGGGAGATAAATTTAACGAAACTTTTTTGACAATCGGAAATGAACTTTTAGTGTCATTCGATGCCGAAAGCCGTGAGTATAACGGCCGTTGGTTTACTGACCTAAAAGCGTGGAAAATTGAATTAGCTGGCTCAGAATCTGCCGAGGCACCAGCTCCAACACCTTACAGAGCATCTGCTCCTGCACAACCAACTGCGGTTGCTTCAGAGTTTGCAGTTTCTGCTGAAGGCGACAAAGACGATTTGCCATTTTAACCTTCGACTTCGCTCAGGTAACGGTAGTTTTTTAAATTAAAAAATTCAATGTAATTGATTGAAAGTAAGTATTCTATCATTCTATCATTCTTTCATTCAATCATTGAAAATTAAATTCGTATGTTTTCAATACAAAATATTGGCGTCGAAGCCTTAGCCGAACAATTCGGAACACCAGTTTATGTCTATGATGGGCATAAAATTGAAGAACAAATTGCCAAAATGCGTACTGCATTTGCGGGTACGAATCTTAAAATAAAATACGCTTGTAAGGCATTGACCAACGTTAGTATCATGAAATTGATGCGTAAAAATGGCGTTGACATTGATGTCGTTTCGATGCAAGAAGCCCATTTGGCTATTTTGGCTGGTTATGCACCCAATCAGATTCAATACACACCGAGTGGCGTAGCTTTTTCGGAAGTGCAAGAAGCCGTTGAAATGGGTTTAAGAATGAATCTTGACTCGTTGCCATTGCTTGAAAAATTTGGTCAAACTTACGGCAATCTTTTTCCGATTTGTTTGCGAATCAATCCGCACATTATGGCGGGTGGAACGCTCAAGATTTCGACAGGACATAAAGATTCAAAGTTTGGTATTTCGATTGAGCAAGCTGAAGAGATTAACGCTATTGTGCAGAAATACGACCTAAATGTGGTGGGTTTACACCAACATACAGGTTCAGATTTCAAGAATGCCAACGTAATTATAGAAGCCGCCGAAAAGCTTTTTGACCTTACTTTTAAGTATTTCCCAAATATTCAGTTCATAGATTTAGGTTCGGGCTTTAAGGTAGCTTACAAAGAAGACGACCACGTAACCGATATGGAGAAATTGGGTGAAGGTGTGGTGAAAGTTTTCAATGATTTTTGCGAAAAATTTGGTCGTGACGTAGAACTTTGGTTTGAGCCAGGTAAGTTTTTAGTAAGCGAAAGTGGGTATTTGTTGGCTCGTGCGAATGTAGTAAAGTACAGCCCTGAACGCAATTTTATTGGTGTAGATTCTGGTCTAAATCACCTTATCCGCCCGATGATGTATGATGCTTACCACGAAATAATCAATGGCTCAAATTTGGATGGTGAAGAGAAAGAAATGTATGATATTGTAGGCTACATCTGCGAAACAGATACTTTTGGCAAAGATAGAAAACTGCCAAAAACCAAAGAAGGCGACATAATCGTGATTAAAAACGCTGGTGCCTATGGTTTCTCGATGGCCTCGAACTATAATTCACGTTTCCGCCCAGCCGAAGTGCTGATTTACAACGGACAAACCCATCTCATTCGCCAACGTGAAACGATGGAAGACATTCTGAAAAACCAAGTGATGATTGATTTGTAAATTTCTTATATTTGATTAAAAATCATAATATTATGGAACTATTGGCAAACATTGAGACGAAAAGTCTGCAAGATTGGGACTTAGTTCAAATTATAAATGGGGAAGAAATTATGTCGCCAAGTCCTATTTCAAGACACCAAATTATTTTATCTGAACTGAATGACATTTTTAAAGTATTCACAAAGAAAAAAAAGCTGGGTAAAATTTTAATTTCACCTCTTGATGTAATTTTTGAAGAAGATGTAAACCGAGTTCAACCAGATTTGATTTATATTTCTGATGAAAACAAAGGAATTATAAAAGATTGGATTCGTGGAGTGCCAGATTTATTGGTTGAGATAGTTTCAAAGAGTTCATTTTACATTGATACTGTTGATAAAAAAGAAATCTATCAGAAATACGGCGTAAAAGAATATTGGATTATCTTTCCTGAATATGATACAATTGAGGTTTTTTCATTAGAGAATGATGGCTACAAGATTTTCTCGAAAGGAACAGATAATGAAATCGTAAAATCAAAATTACTTGAAGGACTTGAAGTAAAAGTTAGCGATATTACAAATTAAATAGAACGAATTTT